>NZ_JAOQJU010000002.1:0-382555 GCF_025567385.1 Dorea acetigenes | reverse complement strand
GGTAGAGATTGTCAAAGGAATCGTGCAGGAGACAAAACCGGACTTTATTGTAGCCATTGATGCCCTTGCGGCGCGGAATTCTAAAAGACTGAACCGCACCATTCAGATTGCAGATACAGGAATACATCCCGGATCAGGTGTAGGAAACCAGAGAAATGCTATTAATCGGGAAACGGTGGGAGTTCCTGTAATCGCCATAGGCGTTCCGACGGTGGTTGATGCGGCTACAATTGTAAATGACGCTATGGAAAATCTTCTGGCGGCTTTGGAAAGCTCTGAGATGTTAAAAGGAGTAGGCGTGGTGATGCAGGGATACAGTGCGGCGGAAAAATATGAATTAGTAAAAGAACTGATAGCTCCGCATTTAAATGGAATGTTTGTAACGCCGAAGGACATTGACGATACGGTAAAACGAATCAGTTACACAATTTCAGAAGCTTTGAATCTGCTATTCTCAAATCAGGTATAGTTTCATATAGTATAAAAGTGAATGAATAAATGTCTGATTGGGCAGGAAATAGAAATGGGTGGGAATATTTGGAAAGAAAATGGAGCGTGCATACCGTATTGCTCGGACTGGTGTTTGGAATTCTCATAATCTATGGAGGAATCAAGCTCGATATTCATCCGTTTCAGGCGGTAGAAGGAGAGGTTGCGGAAGAACTATTGGAGCAGTCCAAAGTAATGTACCTGACCGGATTTTCTTATCTCGAAGGAGATAAAAGTCATTCGATGGGGGAATGGCTGCTGTCTAAGGCAAATGAATTGATTCCTCTTGGAGGTTACGTAGAAGGGAAGTCCGCATCCGAGACAGACACCTCGGATGCGGATACATATGCTATGATTCTGGCGGCACAGGCAAATGATGAGAATGAAGTGGGGGCAGACGGACAGTTGGTGAATGGAGAAGATGATTCAGCACAGACGCTTCACACCGCCGGAGTACCGTTGGATACTTCTATAGAGAAAATGAGCGATTTTAACTACCTCATCAGTAATTTCTATGCGGTAGACAGCAGTACTATGATACGGCCGGATGAGCTAAAAGGGGAAGAGCTGTTAAGTAAAAATATGAAGATTAACCAGGAGACGGACGGTCCGAAGATATTGGTTTACCATACACATTCACAAGAAATGTTTGCAGATTCTGTGGAGGGAGATCCGTCTACTTCTATTGTGGGAGTCGGCGATTATCTGACAGAGCTTTTAAATCATACTTATCAGATCCAGACGCTTCATCATACCGGCGTGTACGATTTGATTAACGGGGAATTGGACAGAAGCAAAGCGTATGATATGGCAAAGCCGGATATTCAGAAGATACTGGAAGAAAATCCAACCATAGAGGTTGTCATCGACCTGCACAGAGATGGTGTGAATGAGGGCACTCATCTGGTGACAGAGGTAAATGGCAAGCAGACTGCGCAGATTATGTTCTTTAATGGGCTAAGCAAGACAAGGGCTAACGGTGAGATTGATTATCTTGCAAATCCGTATATTCAGGACAATCTGGCGTTTTCCCTTCAGATGCAGGTGGCGGCAAACAATAAATATCCCGGATTTGCCAGAAGGATTTATCTAAGAGGCTATCGGTACAACATGCATTTCATGCCAAAATCACTGCTTATAGAGGCAGGTGCACAGACCAATACCGTAGAAGAAATGAAGAATGCTATGGAAGTGCTGGCAGATCTTCTGCATACAGTACTTATCGAATAAGACTGGAAATATTGCGTTTCTTAGGGTATACTATAAAAGATTGTGGGTACAAAAGATACGCGGAAGAGTTTGATAGAAGAGAGGTTTAGGTAACATGGCGAAGAAGAATACATACGATGCGGATAGTATTGCGGTACTGGAAGGACTTGAAGCAGTCCGGAAAAGACCGGGAATGTATATAGGAAGCGTGTCAACCAAGGGACTGAATCATCTGATTTATGAAATTGTGGATAATGCAGTGGACGAACACCTGGCGGGATATTGTACGGAGATACAGGTAACACTGGAAAAAGACGGTTCTGCGACGGTATCTGATAATGGACGTGGTGTTCCGGTCGGCATGCACGCCAAAGGCGTGTCTGCCGAGAGAATCGTATATACGACGCTTCATGCAGGAGGAAAGTTTGACAGTTCTGCTTATAAGACAAGCGGCGGGCTTCACGGGGTAGGCTCTTCTGTGGTAAATGCACTGTCTGCCTATATGGACGTAGAGGTCAGCAGGGAAGGATATATTCACCATGACAGATATGAGCGGGGCGTTCCGGTTATTGAGTTGGAAGATGGTCTTTTACCCAGAATTGGCAAGACGAAGAAGACCGGAACGAAGGTGAATTTTCTTCCGGATGATACGATCTTTGAGAAGACAAAATTCCGTGGAGAAGAGGTAAAGAGCCGTATGCATGAGACGGCTTATCTGAATCCGTCTCTTACCATTATTTATGAAGATAAACGTCTGAGTGAGCCGGAACATATCGTATTCCATGAACCGGATGGAATCCTCGGTTTTATTAAAGAGTTGAATGCTAAGAAAGAAACAGTACATGAGCCGGTGTATTTTAAAGGGATGGCAGAGGGAATTGAAGTGGAAGCGGCATTTCAATATGTAAATGAATTCCATGAAAATGTTCTTGGTTTCTGTAATAATATCTACAATGCAGAAGGCGGGACCCATCTGACCGGATTTAAGACAACCTTTACTACCGTTATGAACCAGTACGCTCGGGAGCTGGGGGTGCTGAAGGAGAAGGACGCTAATTTTACAGGTGCGGACATCCGTAACGGTATGACGGCAATCGTCTCCATTAAGCATCCGGATCCCAGGTTTGAGGGGCAGACGAAGACGAAGCTGGACAACCCGGATGCGGCGAAGGCCACCGGAAAAGTGACGAATGATGAGATTGTCCGTTTCTTTGACCGAAATCTGGATACATTGAAAAAGGTTCTTTCCTGTGCGGAAAAAGCGGCGAAAATCAGGAAGACAGAAGAACGTGCGAAAACCAATTTGCTGACGAAGCAGAAATATTCCTTTGACAGCAATGGAAAGCTTGCGAATTGTGAGAGCCGGGATGCTTCCCGGTGCGAGATTTTTATCGTAGAGGGAGATTCCGCGGGAGGCTCAGCTAAGACGGCAAGGGACCGAATGTACCAGGCGATTCTTCCAATCCGCGGGAAAATTCTGAATGTGGAGAAGGCGAGCATAGATAAAATACTTGCTAATGCAGAGATAAAGACCATGATTAATGCTTTTGGCTGCGGATTTTCCGAAGGATATGGAAATGATTTTGATATCAGCAAACTGCGTTATGACAAGATTATCATTATGGCAGATGCGGATGTGGACGGTGCCCATATTTCTACACTGCTTTTGACCCTGTTTTACCGGTTTATGCCGGAGCTTATCTATGAGGGACACGTATATATTGCCATGCCGCCTCTTTATAAGGCAATGCCGAAGAAGGGGGAAGAAGAATATCTGTATGACGATAAGGCGCTGGAACGATACAGAAAGACTCACAGTGGGCCGTTTACCCTCCAGAGGTATAAAGGGTTGGGAGAAATGGATGCAGAACAGTTATGGGAAACAACACTGAATCCCGAAACCCGGATTCTTAAGCGAGTGGAAATTGAGGACGCGAGAATGGCTTCCAGCGTGACAGAGATGCTGATGGGAACAGAGGTACCACCGCGGCGGGCGTTTATTTATGAGAATGCTACGGAAGCGGAATTGGATATATAGGAAGGAGCAGATGAGAAATGGAAAGCCAGCAGATTATCCGTACCGAATATTCGGACGTAATGAAAAAATCATATATTGATTATGCTATGAGTGTGATTATTGCGAGAGCCCTCCCGGATGTGCGTGACGGATTAAAACCGGTGCAGAGAAGAACGCTCTATGATATGCATGAACTTGGAATCCGGTATGACAAGCCTTATAGAAAATGTGCGCGTATTGTGGGAGATACCATGGGTAAATATCATCCCCACGGCGACAGTTCTATTTATGAAGCACTGGTGGTTATGGCACAAGACTTTAAGAAAGGCATGATTCTGGTAGACGGACACGGAAATTTTGGCTCTATTGAGGGAGACGGAGCCGCCGCCATGCGTTATACGGAAGCCAGGCTTGCCAAGTTTACCCAGGATGCATTTCTCGCGGATTTAGATAAGGATATTGTGGACTTTGTACCGAATTTCGACGAGACGGAGAAAGAGCCGGAAGTGCTTCCTGTGCGGGTTCCCAACCTTCTGGTAAATGGTGCGGAGGGGATTGCCGTCGGTATGGCTACCAGCATTCCGACTCATAATCTTGGAGAAGTTATTGATGCGGTAAAGGCATATATGAAAAATGACGCCATCAGCACGAAGCAGTTGATGAAATACGTGAAGGGACCGGATTTCCCTACGGGCGGTATTGTTGTAAATAAAGACGATCTTCTAAATATTTATGAGACAGGCTCCGGCAAGATTAAGATTCGCGGCAAGGTGGAAGTGGAGGATATGAAAGGCGGAAAGAAGCGCCTGGTAATCACGGAGATTCCTTACACCATGATTGGGGCGGGAATCGGGAAATTTTTAAATGATGTCTGTGCGTTGGTGGAGTCTAAGAAAACTTCCGACATCGTAGACATTTCCAACCAGTCTTCCAAGGAAGGAATTCGCATCGTTATTGAACTGAAGAAGGGAGCAGATGTAGAGAATCTCACCAATATGCTTTATAAAAAGACCCGGCTGGAGGATACCTTTGGCGTTAATATGCTGGCGGTAGCAGACGGACGCCCGGAAACCATGGGGCTTAAGAAAATTATTGAGCATCACGTGGATTTTCAGTTTGAACTTGCCACCAGAAAGTATAAGAATCTTCTGGCAAAGGAACTGGACAAGAAAGAGATTCAGGAAGGACTTATTAAGGCCTGTGATGTGATCGATCTGATTATTGAGATTCTCCGGGGCAGCCAGAATGTGAAGGACGCGAAGGCGTGCCTGACCCAGGGGATCACAGAGAATATTAAGTTTAAGTCAAAAATATCCCAGAAGATGGCGGCGATGCTCCGGTTTACTGAGCGTCAGGCGACAGCAATTCTGGAGATGCGTCTTTACAAATTAATTGGACTGGAGATTGAGGCGCTTCAGAAAGAGCATGACGAGACTCTGAAAAAAATTGAGAGATACGAGGATATTCTGAACAATTATAATTCCATGTCAGATGTAATCATAGAAGAATTAGATCAGTATAAAAAAGAATTCGGAAGAAAACGCCGTACCGTAGTAGAGAATGCGGAAGAAGCCGTATTTGAAGAGAAGAAGATAGAAGAACAGGAAGTGATGTTTCTGATGGACAGGTTTGGTTATGCGAAGACGATAGACCTGCCCACCTATGAACGTAATAAGGAAGCGGCTGACAGCGAGAACAAATATGTGGTCTCCTGTATGAACACCGGAAAGCTGTGTATCTTTACCAATACCGGAAAGATGCATCAGATGAAGGTATTAGACCTGCCTTTCGGAAAATTCCGGGATAAAGGACTTCCTGTAGATAATGTCAGCAACTATGACAGCACACAGGAGGAAATTGTCTATATCTGCGATGCGGAGCAGATGCGATTCGCCAAGCTTCTCTTTGCAACAAAGCAAGGTATGATTAAGAAGGTTGAGGGAACGGAATTTCAGGTGGCGAAGAGAACCATTGTGGCAACGAAGTTTCAGGATGGGGACGAGCTGCTCTGTGTTCAGGTCATCACGGATAATCAGCATGTTGTCCTGCAGACCCGGGATGGGTTCTTCCTGCGTTTCCCGGCAGAGGAAGTTTCCGAAAAGAAAAAAGGAGCCATTGGTGTCCGGGGAATTAAGCTTAAGAAGGATGATGAGCTGGAGAACGTATATCTCTTTGTGGAAGGAACGGAGGCGAAGGTAGCATTTAAAGAGAAGGAGGTAACTCTGAACCGGCTGAAGATAGGAAAGAGGGATACCCAGGGAGTGAAGAACAGGGGATAAAGGCTGATGGGGAAAAGGAGAAAAAAGAAAAAGATTAATTTTGAAGAATCATGGTTGGGAGTTTTTATAGAAACAGTGCTGTTTTTTGCAGCATATATTCTTTTAATGATGCTTCCGGGAGTTATTGTCAGACCGGCGCTGTTTTTTCTGGTGTCTGTTTATATTATCTACCATGATAACAGCGGCATAAGAAAAAAACTTGTGAAGAAACTTCCTAAAAAATTTCCCTGGTATAAATCGTGGGCAAGACCGGAAAAATTTGAAGATCATCGGATAGAAGTTTATAAAACATGTACCTTTTTTTGTCTTCTTTTAAGCTGGGGGGTTCCTTATATAGGATTTTTATTTACTACGGGAGCGGTAGTTTTTCCGGTTTTGACAATTGTACGTTATATTCGGAATAGCGACAGAATTAGTTTCTCAGAAGATAAACAAGGCGGTTTTACCTCTGTGGTAATAACGGTTCTGGTTTCTGGTTTTCTTTTCTTTATATGGGGCGCAGATAATCATAGGTATAACCAGTTATTTTGGGTAATGTGGGGTGCTATATCCCTTACTTTTATTATTCCTTTTTTCATTTTTTCAAAAGAATATAAGAGAAAAATACTGGTTGCTGCTGGTTATATCTTTTGTGTCAGTTTCTTTTGGTTCGGTGCACTTTGCGTTATTAATATAGATTTTGATTTTAGTGTGGCCGAGGAATATCGGGTAAGAGTTGTAGATAAACATTCGTCATCAGGTAAGGCAGAAATGTATTATGTAACTGTAAAACCATGGGATGGAAAATATGGAGATGAAGATATAGAAGTTTCAATAGATGAATATAAGCAGGCGGAAGAAGGAGATATAGTAACAGTTGTCCAGAGAAATGGACTTTTACGGATGAAATGGTACTATTTAGAATTTAGATAGCAGACAAACATAAAATATAAAATTCCCGCTCCATAACGAATCGTTTATGGAGCGGGAATCTAGTTTATACCTTAGTATGCAAGAAAGGGTGCCAGTGGCACGCTTTCTGTATCAGATTCCGGCAAATTTATTTGCAAGCTTTCAGGACTGCTTTCAGGTATTCCCAGGAACGTGCAGTGGATGCAATGTCAAGCCGTTCTTTTACAGAATGAACATCCGGCAAATTCGGGCCGAAGGATACAATGTCTAAATCCGCTTTCTTGTCAATCAGGATTCCACATTCTAATCCGCCGTGGGTAGTCTCTACGGTTGGCTCGGTACCGAACATATCGCTGTAAATCTTAATCATCAGCGGACGGAGGGTGGAATCCGGATAAAAGCTCCATCCGGGGTATTCGCCGGAAAGCTCATAGGAAGCGCCCACAAGCTCACACCACATATTCATCACATTTTTCATATCTTCTAATTTGCTCTTTAGGGAACTTCTTACCTGGAATCTTACACGTACCGTATTATCTGAGGTTTCTACAATTCCGGTGTTCAGAGAAGTTTCCACATTGGAGGGGAAGGTACGGTCATAGCACTGTACACCGTTCGGAGCGCCATACAAGTAGGTAATGACACGGGAAGTAGAGTCTGCATCAAATGCCTTTACAGTTTTGCTCTCTCCGATTGTGGCAGTCAGGATAAAATCCGGCTCTGAACCAAGAAATTCAGCAGAGATTTCTTCTTTTAACGCAGAGACAGCATTTACAATGGCTTCTGCCTGTTCTGTCTCTGCCACAATAACGGTCTGGTTATTCTGAGCAATAACATTGGCGGCAGAACCACCGTCGGTGCTGAGCAGGTTGAAGTCGTAGGTATTGGCGAGTGAGTTAAGAACACGCCCCATAATCTTGTGGGCATTGCCGCGCTGTTTCTGAATCTCAGCACCGGAATGGCCGCCCTGTAATCCATTTATGGAGAGCGTGATTTCTACTCCGTCCTCTTCGCTCCACTCTACTGGAATGTATGTATCGTAGACAAATCCTCCGGCGCAGCCTACGGTCAGAACACCTTCTATCTCCGAATCAATATTCAGACATTTTTTTCCCTTCAGTTCAGATAAATCAATGGCATATGCCCCGTACATTCCGATTTCCTCGTCAGTGGTAAAAATTGCTTCAATCGGTGGATGGGGGATGTTATCGCTTGCAAGAATTGCCATTGCAAATGCGATTGCGATTCCGTCGTCACCGCCCAGAGAAGTGTTCTTTGCACCGATCATGCCGTCTTCAACAAAGAGATCCAATGGGTCATTCTCAAAATCATGAGTACTTTCCGGTGTCTTTACGGCTACCATATCCAGATGTCCCTGTAAAATAACCGGTTCACTATTTTCATAGCCGGGAGTTCCCGGTTTCTTGATGATTACGTTATTTACTTCGTCCTGCACATATTCCAGGTGGTGTGTTTTTGCAAATTCTACACAGAAATCACTGGCTTTTTTTGTGTAAAATGTTTTTCGCGGTACGCGGCTTAATTCTTCAAAATAATAGAATACTTCTTTTGGTTCGATGTTTGATAAAATGCCCACTTTTCTATCCTCCGTTTATAGTCAATAATATGATTTCATTGTAGCACGTTAAAAATTATTTTTCTATGGAATCTGCGAAGATATTTTCGTTATATTTTTGTCATTCTTTCATGCATGACGATGAGAAATTCTTCCATAACACGGGTTTTGTATTTATGGTTTTTGTAGTAAAAAAATACCTGACGTTTCGCGGCGCTGCCATCAAGTTTATAGTAAACAAGGTTTTCAAAAGAAGGGAGTTGGCTTACCAAAATATCACTGATAAATGTTGCCCCAAGCTGTGTGGAAGCCGCCATGTAAGCCGTTGACTGCTGGTTGAGCTCCAGAATAATATTAGGGTGAAATCCGGCCTCCCTGCACAGCCTGTCTCCTCGGATACGGGTATCGTTTCCAGGAGCAAGCATGATGAAAGGCAGTTCGGAAAATGTATGGAGCGGAACAGCCGGATGTACAGAGTCCAGGTAGCTTTTGTTTTTGATGCTTTCATAGGAAAGCTGGTATTCTTCAAGACTTCCATGGATGGGAAAATGCTTCGGGACAGCAAGAAGAATATTTTCATGGCAGTAGAGTTCTTTGTTATACAGAGTACTGTCATAGTGGTAATTGTCAATGACAAAATCCAGAGAATTATTACTGAGCATTGTCTCTAGCTGGGTGGTATTTCCTTCAGTAAGATGGACACCGATATGAGGATACTTTTGCTTGAACTGGGTAATCAACGGCGGGAGTACATAGGCGGCAAAAAGATTGCTGGCGCCGATGGACAGATTTCCGGTTTTTAAGGTGGTTAGGTTATTGATATAATTCTCTACCCGCTGTTCGATTTGGAAAATCTCTTCCGCAGCTTCTATGTAGGCCTTTCCTACTTCCGTAAGCTGGAGAGGGCTTGTGCTTCTGTCAAAGAGAGGGAAACCGATCAGATTTTCTATTTTCTTAATACGGGCGCTTAAAGACGGCTGGCTAATATAGAGATTTTGGGCGGCTTTCGAGAAGCTCTTTTCCCGGTATACTTCATAGACATATTTTTTCCATGTAAACATAGTGATACTCCTTTTGCGCAAATATGGCGATATTTATTATAGTTAAAATAATATAATTATTATATGATTATATGTATTTGATTATATTATACTGCCGGAGTATGATGAAAGCAAATAAAAGATATTTCGGATAAAAAGGTGGGGAAAGGAAATGGAAAAAATTACAAGAGCAAAGCGGATGGAGAATATACACTCTGATATTAGAGGAACATTATTTATGGAAGCGATGGAGATGCAGGCACAGGGGTCAGAAATATTGAAGCTGAATACAGGGAATCCAGCAGCTTTTGGCTTTGGACTGCCGGAAAGTATTGAGCACGCTTTAGAGCATCATATTCGAGAGGGGGTAGGATATTGTGACTTTAAAGGGATGCCAAAAGCGCGGATTGCGATCTGTGAATACGAAAGGAGTAAGGGAATCAGAGGAATCACTCCAGAGGATGTTTTTGTTGGGAATGGGGTTAGCGAAGTCATTTCTTTTGCATTGCTGCCACTTTTGGATAAGGGGGACGAAGTGCTGGTTCCTTCTCCCAGCTATTCACTTTGGGGGAATTCGGTTTATATGGCGGACGGAAAGCCAGTGTATTATATCTGTGATGAAAAGGCGGACTGGTATCCAGATATTGCGGACATACGATCGAAAATTACGAAAAGAACAAAGGCGATAGTCATTATTAATCCCAATAATCCTACAGGAATGCTATATCCGCGGGAAATTCTTCTGGAACTGATTGGGATTGCAAGAGAGTATGGGATTATGATTTTTGCCGATGAGATTTATGACCGGTTGGTAATGGATGGGCTGGAGCATGTCTCTGTAGCGTCTTTGGCAGAAGATATTCCGGTAGTAACAATGAATGGATTGTCGAAGTCACATTTTCTGTGCGGCTACCGGTGCGGGTGGATGGTGATGAGCGGACCGAAAAATCTGACGGAGGACTACAGGCAGGGAATCGTCCAGTTGACGTCCATGAGACTTTGTGCTAATGCCCTTGCTCAAATTGTGATACCAGCAGCCCTGGAAGATATGGAAACGCCGTTTTCAATGGTAAAGCCGGGAGGTAGAATCTATGAGCAGAGAGAAGTCGCCGTGGGGGAACTGGAGAAAATAGACGGACTGTCATTTGTAAAGAATAATAGCGCGTTTTATATTTTCCCGAAGTTGGATGTAAAGAAATTTCATATTACCGATGATAAACAGTTTGCCCGTGAACTGCTACATGAAACGAATATTTTAATCGTACCCGGAAGCGGATTTGATTGGAACTGTCCTGATCATTTCCGGATCGTTCTGTTGCCGGAAGCAGGGGTTTTGAGGGACGCAATAAAATGTATGGGTAAATTTCTTGATGGATATAGGCAAAGATAACAGAAGAACATATATTGACATTTTGCTTCCGATTCTATATGCTTAAATTTGTTAAAGAATACACAAGGCATAAAAAGCAGGAGATGGAGGACAAAAGTTATGAACATGGTGAACGAGGTAATGAATTATATCAGAAGCTGTGATGAAGAGATAGGAGATGCACTTTTTCTTGAGATGAACCGGCAGAAAAGAAATCTGGAGCTGATTGCTTCCGAGAATATTGTCAGCCCTGCGGTTATGTTGGCGATGGGAACGGTGCCTACCAATAAATATGCGGAAGGGTATCCGGCGAAGCGCTACTATGGCGGCTGCGAGGATGTGGATATTCTTGAAAATGTGGCGATTGAGCGTGCAAAAAAGCTTTTCGGATGCGAACATGTTTGTGTGCAGCCGCATTCAGGGGCCAGTGCTAATACAGCTGTTTATCAGGCGTTTCTGAAGCCGGGAGATACAGTGATGGGATTAAACTTAGCGCATGGCGGACATCTGACGCATGGTTCACCGGTAAATTTATCCGGTTTGCTGTATCATTTTGTCCCTTATAATGTAAATGATGAAGGTTTTTTAGATTATGAAGAAATCAGAAGAATTGCGAAAGAGTGTAAACCGAAGATGATCGTTGCGGGAGCGTCTGCATATCCAAGAGAGATACGTTTTGATCTGTTTGCGGATATTGCGAAAGAAGTGGGAGCGTATCTTTTTGTAGATATGGCGCATATTGCAGGGCTGGTAGCGGCAGGTTTACATCAGAGCCCTGTGCCATATGCTGATGTGGTAAGTACGACGACCCATAAGACACTGCGTGGTCCAAGAGGCGGTATTATTATGTGTAAAGAAGAATACGCAAAGGCAGTTAACAAAGCGATTTTCCCGGGAACCCAGGGAGGGCCGCTAATGCACATTATTGCAGCTAAGGCAATCTGTTTTGGAGAAGCGTTAAAACCGGAATTTAAAGAATATCAGAAGCAGGTGGTTAAGAATGCAAAGGCTCTTGCAGAAGCAATGGTAGAAGAAGGATTTGATCTGGTAAGCGGCGGCACGGATAACCACCTGATGCTGGTAGATCTACAGAATATGAATATTACCGGGAAAGACCTGCAGAATCGTCTGGATGAGGTCTATATTACGGTAAATAAAAACGCGGTGCCTAATGACCCGGCGAGTCCTTTTGTAACCAGCGGCGTACGTATTGGAACACCGGCCGTTACGACAAGAGGGCTTGTAGAAGAAGACATGAGAGTGATTGCAAGGCTGATTAAGATGACGGTTACAGATTTTGACAGTAAAGCGGATGAAATTCGCGAGGCTGTGAACCAGATTTGTCAGAAATATCCGATCTATGAGTAAGGAGAAAAGGGCGGAGAAATGCTTACGATAGGAACACACATGTCAATTGCCGGAGGGATTGCGAAAACAGCGGAGAATGTTGTGAAAATGGAAGCAGACACTATGCAGATTTTCAGCCGCAATCCCCGCGGTTCCAATTATAAGACGTATACAGAAGAAGAAATCGGGAAGTTCCAAAAAATCCGAAAAGAACATGGCTTTGGACCACTTCTGGCACATGCACCTTATACTATGAATCTGGCAAGCAGTCAGGAGAAAGTATATGAATTTGCCTGTACGGTTATCAGAGAGGATATTGCCAGAATGGATGCGCTTGAAATTGAGAATCTGGTCTTTCATCCGGGAAGCCATACTGGAATTGGTGTAGATGCAGGAATAAAAAATATTATCAGAGGGCTGAATCTGGCTATTACCGGAAAAGAAAAGATTACTGTTTTGTTGGAAACTATGAGCGGAAAAGGAACGGAGATCGGAGACCGTTTTGAGCAGTTAAAAGAAATCCGGGATGGGATGAATTATCCGGAAAGGGTGGGAATTTGTCTGGATACCTGCCATATATTTGCGGCAGGGTATGATATTGTACACGATCTGGACGGTGTTCTTGAAGAATTTGATAAAATACTTGGACTGAATCTGCTTCGGGCAATTCATCTGAATGACAGTATGATGCCATTTGCGTCTCACAAAGACAGACATGCGGCTTTTGGCGAGGGAGAGATAGGGACGGAGGCTCTGCTTCGTGTCCTTGAACATCCACTGCTAAAGGATCTGCCATTTTATCTGGAGACGCCCCATGATGATGCGGGCCATAAGAAAGAGATTGCGAAGATCCGGCATCTTCTGTCTGAGAGAAAGCTTTGCAGCTAAGAAGGCGGCGGTGGCATGCATCGGCGCCGGGAGGAGAAAATGACTATGAAAAAAGATCTGACAACAGGAGATGTGTCAAAATCCCTTCTGGCCTTTGCCGGACCTATGATTTTGGGAAATCTTCTGCAGCAGTGCTACAATATTGCAGATACCTTTATTGTGGGACGTTTTCTGGGCGCCGACGCATTGGCAGCGGTCGGCGCCGCTTATACATTGATGACATTTTTAACTTCTATATTGATTGGGCTGTGCATGGGAAGCAGCTCATTATTTTCGCTTTATTTTGGGAGAAAAGACAGGCAGGAGATGAAGAACAGCATTTCGGCTTCCTTTCTTTTTATCAGTTTGGCGGCTGTTTTGATGAATGTGTTGCTATTTTTGTTTATTGATGAGATCTTAAGACTTCTTTCTGTGCCGGAGACAATCTGCGGAATGATGCGAAGTTATGTGTGGATTATTTTTTTCGGTATCTTTCCGGTTTTTTTATATAATTTTTTTGCCTTTGTATTAAGGTCGGTGGGAAATTCTGCCCTGCCATTATGGTTTTTGGGAATTGCGTCGGCTATGAACATTATTTTGGACTATTTATTTGTTGTCAGCTTTCGATGGGGAATAGAGGGGGCGGCCATAGCCACCGTGGCAGCCCAGATTTTTGCCGGAGCCGGAATCGGACTCTATGTCTGGATAAAAGAGAGAGAACTGATGCCCGGAAGAGTGAATGTTTCCTGGAAGAAGGGGACCATGAAAGAAGTGGTTCGATTTTCGCTGGCGGCTTCGGTCCAGCAGTCCGTCATGAATTTTGGAATTCTGATGATTCAGGGGCTGGTCAACAGTTTTGGAACAGTAGTGATGGCGGCATTTGCGGCGGCGGTAAAGGTGGATTCTTTTGCCTATATGCCTGCACAGGAATATGGGAACGCTTTCTCAATCTTTATTTCACAGAATCATGGAGCGGGAGAGAAAGAGCGTATCCGAAAAGGAACTGCCAATGCGGTGAAAGTATCGGCGATATTTTGCGTTCTTGTTTCGGTGGCAGTATTTTTGCTTGCCCCTTATCTGATGATGATATTTATCAGCCCTGAGGAAACAGAGGTTATCCGGATTGGCGTGGGCTACCTGAGGGTGGAAGGCTCCTTCTATGTGGGAATCGGAATTCTGTTTCTGCTGTACGGATTCTACCGGGGAATTGGAAAGCCGGAGATGTCGGTCGTACTTACTGTTATATCACTGGGAACGAGAGTACTGCTTGCCTACGTCCTTGCTCCTATCCCTGCGATCGGAGTGTGGGGGATCTGGTGGGCAATCCCCATTGGATGGTTTCTTGCGGATGTGACCGGATTTCTGGTAATGTCGCGGTATAAGGGCGGTTAATGGTGTGCCTGCTTTATGGAAAAACAGGTAAGCAGCATCAGAACCGGGAAAATAACGGCGGCAAGGATGCCTTTATGTAAATCCCCATCAAATATGGAGGCGGCCAGTCCGGCGAAGGTGGGACCAAGAGAGCATCCGGCATCGCCGCCCAGCGCCAGAAGGGCGAAAAGAGGGGTACCGCCTTTTGGTATGGTTTTGGATGCCGTGCTGAAGGTTCCGGGCCAGAGAATCCCTACAGACAGACCACAGATGCCGCAGCCCAGAAGGCTTATCGCTGGAAGCGGCGACAAGGATACAATAAGGTATCCGACGATACATAAGAAAGAACTTGCCTTCATAAATTGGTTTAAGTTTATTCTTTCACCGTATTTTCCATATATGGCACGGGAAGCTCCCATTAAGGCGGCAAAAAACATGGGACCTGCCAGATCACCGATGGTTTTGGAGACATGAAGCCCGCTTTCGGCGAAGAAGGACGCCCACTGGCTGACTGCTTGCTCGCTGGCTCCGGCGCACAGCATTGCCAGTAACAGAAGACAGAACAGCCGTGACCGGAACAGCTCTTTTACAGGGACTCCGGTATCACTGTCTTCCAGAAGAGAGTAGATAGGAACCCGGGTGAAGAGCAGGCAGTTAAAGAGTGGAACGATGGACCAGAGAATCGCCAGGATTTTCCAGTTTTCCGTCCCCGCTACTGCGAAAAACAGGGTGGATATCAGCACAACAGCCACATGGCCCCAGCAATAAAAGGAATGCAGGAGACTCATGGCAGTTTCTTTATTGTCTGTGGGACATGCTTCTACTACCGGGCTGACAAGAACTTCCAGAAGCCCGCCGCCGGCAGCGTAAACCATGACGGAGATAAGCAGACCAGCAAAAGGATCCGGAAGGAGTTCTGGCAGCAGTGTCAGTAAAAGTAATCCGGCAGCGGACAGAAGATGAGCTAATATCATAGAAGCACGGTACCCAATTCGATCGATAAAGCCGGCGCTCAAAAGGTCTACAATTAGTTGTATGCAGAAATTAAAAGTGATTAAAAGCGTTATTTTTGAGAGTGCTATATCGTAGCTGCTTTGAAACACCAGAAAAAGCAGGGGTACAAAATTATTGACGATTGCTTGTACAATAAAGCCAATAAAGCAGGCTTTGATGGTATGGTTGTAAGTGAACTGTTTTGTTTGTCTGAAATGCATATCTTTCATTACCTCATAATTTTTTTGTAATTATATTTTCTTTTTTTGTCTGTATCAATAGACTTTATTCCCCAAATATATTACAATCTTCCCGGAACGAAAAAAGATAAGAGGAAGGGGCAGACTGATGTGAAAGTAAATACGATTCCCATGAATGATAATATGCGTGAGCTTACACAACACGGTTCTGTTGGTTTCCCTATTCAGTATTATGTGGATGAAATATTCCGATTTCCCAATCATTCGGTTCCGCTCCATTGGCATCCTGAGTTGGAGTTTTTCGTTGTTAGGGGAGGGGATGTGTATATACAGATTGGAAAGCAGGTTTTTCAGGCCGAGGAAGGTACTGGCATTTTTATTAATGCAAATGTATTGCATGGATTTTGGCAGAAGGATGAAAACGCGCGATGCCAGTGCCCGAACATTGTCTTTTCAGAAGAATTGATTGCATCTGTGGGAAGCAGGATTTATCAAGAATACATTCGCCCGATTACGATGGACGGACAGATGCCGTATGTGCTGCTGAAGCCGGATAATCTGTGGGAAAAAGAGATTCTCCAATGTCTTGACCGGATATTTTCACTGCTGCAGAAATACGGGGATTGCGGTATTTTTGGTAAAACGCCAGTGTTAGCATTTGAAAATGGCGAAATCGCCAGCCCGTGTTATGAGATGGCGGTACAGAGCGAGCTGAACCTGGTGTGGCAGAAGTTGTTTTCTCATAAAAGTGAGGATCCGAGGGTTTCCTTTGCAAAAAATGAACATTTATTACAAATCAGGACACAAAAGATGTTGTGTTTTATCCAGAATAACTATGATAAGCCGATTTCACTGCCAGAGATTGCCCTGGCGGCAGATGTCAGTAAAAGTGAGGCTTCCCGTTGTTTTCAGGCATATCTTCATACTTCTCCGGTTCGCTACCTGCTTTGGTACAGAATTGAAAAGGCGAAGCAGGAGCTTTTGAAAAATCCAGGCACGATCGAGCAGATCAGCAGAGAGTGCGGATTTCAGTCATTTAGCTATTTTTGTAAAATGTTCCGTATTCAGACAGGTATGACTGCAAAGGAATACCGGCATGGAAAATATTAAGGTACGAGAGGAGAACATGATGCAGGGACGTATTTTTAAAACAATTGCATATGTGCATACAGATTTTCCTGCCAAATTTGGCATACCGAGACAGAGCGGGCTGGCGGACACGGCAGGAAGAATTATATTCGAGAAAGAGTATCGAAGCAGGGAGGCTGTAAGAGGGCTGGAAGAATATTCTCATTTGTGGATTCTGTGGGAATTTTCAGAAGCTGTCAGAGAAGAGTGGAGCCACACGGTGCGTCCGCCCCGGTTGGGAGGTAATAAAAGAGTGGGAGTATTTGCAACACGCTCCCCGTTCCGTCCTAATCCGGTGGGTCTGTCCTGTGTAAAATTAGAAAAAATAGAATTTACAGAAAAGGGACCGGTTTTACACATTTCAGGTGCAGATATGCTGGATGGAACGCCGGTTTATGATATTAAGCCTTATCTGCCTTACGTGGACAGCCATCCGGAAGCAGACGGAGGATTTGCAGAGAGGGTAAAGGAATATGAGCTGGAGCTTTATTTTCCGCGAGAATGCCTTGAAAAGGTGCCGGAAGGAAAAAGAGAAGTATTAAAACAGATTCTCAGGCAGGATCCCAGACCTTCTTATCAGAAGGATTCTGAGCGGATTTACGGGATGGAATTTGCAGGAATGGAGGTAAAATTTCAGGTGCGGGAAAATTGTCTGATTGTGAAAGAAATTATTGCTTAAAAGAACTGTTTCAGGAGTTGCGAAACAGCAGTAGGTTGTGGTAAGATAGTACAGTAAGCGGACAGGGATTCTATTTTGTCCCTGTGCTGAAATTAAGGGGATATTATAAATAAAGGGGAGCAGTTGAATAATGAAGGAGAGAATCATTCTGGCATTGCTCGGTATGATTTGTTTTTTTGCATTTTCCGGCGGAGAATGCCGCGCGGAAATTGCAGGGGACGATGCATTTACCGGGCTTTCATGGGAACAGGTGCATGAGGATGAGATACAGGCACCGTTAGGAGTTGTACAATCAATCTGTGCGACGGAGGATTACATTATCTGTATTGAGAATACGGCAGATAACGCGGTAGATACGGATACGGTATCGGCATATTACAGAAACGACGTGGATGAGAATGGAAATCCGGTAGAAAGGTATTCGTTGGCGAAGAGAGTATCCGATATGAATTGGGAGCATGGGAATGGAATGGCCTATAATCCGAATACCAATGAAATTTATGTGGCGTTATATACGAATTTGATTCCGGAAAACCGGGGATGCCTTTATGTAATGGATCCGCAGACGCTTGCATATAAAAGGAAAATCAAAGTCAGTGATGATTATAATATACTGGGTATTGACTATAAAGAGGATACAAACCAGTATGTGATACAGACGAATGCAGATGGAGGATACAGTTTCAAGATATTGGATGCTGATTTTCATGTTGTAGAGGATTTGGGAAGTTATGCTGCTACGGCAAAAGGAGATAATTTTCAGGATCTGGTAGTGGATGGGGATTATATTATTAATTTTCCGCTCACGCTTAATATGGGAATTGGGGATTATCTGCATGTATACTCTATTTCCAGAAAAACAATGGTCGCAGACCCACAAGTGGATTTTAATTTTCAGAATATCACCGCAGATGAGCCGGAGGCATTGTGTGAGATTGAACCGGGGGTTTATCTGGCTGCGGTGAATGTGACGGACAGCGCCGGGGCGAAGAAGCTCCGCCTATACCGGACAGAGATTCCTTATTATTTTCACATTACAGTAATAGATGGCGATGGCAGTGTAATAGAAGAGCAGCAGGTGTCCAGAGGTGAAAACTTTGCGCTGAATTGTATGCCGGAAGAAGGGTATCAGTTATCTAGTCTATTTGTGGATGGCGAGAAAAAAGACGTACAGGAATATGAAGAGGGTTATGTGCTTGAGAATATCCAAAAGGATTCAACAATTCAGGTGCATTTTAAAAAGATACCTGTCGCAGTACCCAAGGCAGTTGCGCCGAAAGAAAGTGGAGAGACTAAGGCAGAACTTCCTGTTAAAGAGATTTCCGTAGGGATTCTTCTTATAGTATGTGCTGTGGGAGGATATGGTTATTATCTCCATATTCAGATGGAACGGCGCAGAAAGCGTTTGCGGGCGCGCAGGAGGCATAGACAGTTTGTGCTGGATTATTATCATCTGGCTGCTATTCACTCACAGCAAGGCGCGAATTGATAAAAATTATTGACAAGCTTTTGAAAAATCCTTATAATAGGCTCTAAGGTAAGGGAGTAGTTGGCGCAGATATGCGTGGTTTTGTCAACATACTGGTGCAGGGGCATCTGGCATTACTTTAAATAATGAGACTTATCCGTGGATGATATGCCACGGATAGGTTTTTTTTATGCTATAGAACAGTTTTTGCTTTCGATAGCATAAAAATGATCTGCATAATATGCGCAGCGCCTTGTTCTATAACCAAAAAGATTTTGGAGACGATGAATGGAGGAAATAAAATGGGAATTGCAGAGCTTTTTTTAATTGCGGTAGGTCTGTCCATGGATGCGTTTGCAGTGTCTGTCTGTAAGGGACTCGCCATGAAGAAATGTACCTGGAAGAAAGCGGGAATTGTCGGACTGTATTTTGGCGTTTTTCAGGCAGGTATGCCTACGATTGGTTATTTACTGGGGGTACAGTTTCAGGATATTATTACATCTGTCGATCATTGGATCGCATTTATTTTATTGGGAATCATCGGTGCCAACATGATTCGTGAGGCGATGGGAAGCTGCGACGAATGCCAGGAACATGATGATTCTCTGGATGTACGTACCATGACAGGTCTTGCGGTTGCTACAAGCATTGATGCACTTGCGGTAGGTGTAACCTTTGCTTTCCTTCAGGTAGACATTATTCCGGCGGTGAGTTTTATCGGAGTAATTACCTTTTTGATTTCTTTCGCCGGAGTCAAAATAGGCAATGTATTTGGAGTCAGATACAAGAAGAAAGCCGAGATTACCGGAGGCGTGATTTTAATTCTTTTAGGTGTGAAAATCCTAATTGAGCATTTAGGCCTAATATGATATAATGAGCGCATAGCGACGAACGCAAATCCGTGTAAAAATGCGCCGGCTGCTTGCAGGCGGAAGCATCTTCACACGGATTTATGTGAGTGCAACGGACACCGAGGAAAGGAAGTTTCCGAGGTGGCGTTCGGAGCGTAAGATACGCAGAAGTCCGAAGTGCAACGGACACCGAGGAAAGGAAGTTTCCGAGGTGGCGTTCGGAGCGTAAGATACGCAGAAGTCCGAAGTGCAACGGACATCGAGGAAAGGAAGTTTCCGAGGTGGCGTTCGGAAGGAGAGCAAAAATGAAGTGGAATAAATTTCGTATCAAAACAACGACAGAGGCAGAAGATCTTATATGCAGCAGCCTGATGGAACTGGGAATCCAGGGCGTTGAGCTGGAAGATAAGATACCGCTTACCCAATCGGATAAAGAGCAGATGTTTGTAGATATTATGCCGGAAATTGATGTGGATGACGGTGTGGCATATATTAATTTTTATCTGGAAGAGGATGAAGATAAAGGAGCAGTGCTTGCTGCAGTGAGAGAAGAACTTGAAGATATTGCCGTTTACGCGAATGTAGGGGAAGCAAGCATTGAGGAATCACAGACAGAAGACGTGGATTGGGTGAATAACTGGAAACAGTATTTTCATCAGTTTACCATAGATGATGTTCTGATTATTCCGTCGTGGGAGGATGTGCAGCCGGAAGATGAGGATAAAATGATTATTCATATAGACCCGGGAACGGCGTTTGGAACCGGAATGCATGAGACAACGCAGCTTTGCATCCGACAGATTAAAAAATATGTAACGCCGGATACGGTGATTCTGGATGTGGGCTGTGGAAGCGGTATCCTGGGGATGCTGGCACTTAAATTCGGAGCGAAATATTCGGTGGGTACAGACTTGGATCCATGTGCCATTGATGCCACCCATGAAAATATGGAAGTGAATGGTATTTCCGGAGAGCAGTATGAGGTTATGATTGGAAATATTATTGATAATACAGAGGTTCAGGATAAAGTCGGTTATGAAAAATATGATATTGTAGTGGCAAATATTCTGGCAGATGTGTTAGTCCCGCTTACCCCGGTAATCCTTGCGCAGTTAAAACCGGGAGGCATCTATATTACCAGCGGAATTATTGATGACAAGGAACAGACAGTAGTGGACGCTGTTTTGAAAGCAGGTCTTACGGTGCTGGAGGTTCATCATCAGGGTGAATGGGTATCTGTTACTGCAAGAAAATAGAGAATGGACAAGGGTGAGTAAAGATGCAGCATTTTTTTGTAACGCCGGATCAGGTGAAGCCGCCATATATTTATATTAAGGGTTCTGATGTAAACCATATGAAGAATGTGCTTCGTATGCGGGAAGGGGAAGAACTGGTGGTGAGTGATGGGAATAATCAAAAGTATCTTTGTGTTGTAGAACATTTTAAGGCAGACGAAGCTGTTGTTTCTATCCGGGATGAGCTGCCGCTGGATACAGAGCTTTCGTCCAGGGTCTATTTGTTTCAGGGACTTCCTAAAGGTGATAAAATGGAGCTGATTATTCAGAAAGCTGTAGAACTTGGCGTGTATGAGGTTATCCCGGTTGAGACAAAGAGAACGGTAGTAAAGCTTGATGCAAAGAAGGCAGAGAAGAAAGTGAGCCGTTGGAACGAAATTGCAAAGAGTGCAGCGAAGCAATCCGGCAGGGGAATCGTGCCGCAGGTTACCCGGGTAATGCGTTATGCAGAAGCAGCAGAATATGCGAAAGAATTGGATGTTGTCTTAGTTCCCTATGAGCTTGCCGAAGGCATGGATTGCACGAGGAAAATTATAGAAGGGATTTGTCCGGGACAGTCGGTGGGAATTTTTATCGGCCCGGAAGGGGGATTCGAGAAGGCAGAGGTGCAGGCGGCGGCAGATAAGGGAGCCAGGGTGATTACCCTTGGCAGGCGGATTTTGAGAACGGAGACTGCAGGACTTACAACATTGTCCATACTGATGTATCACCTGGAATCATAAGCAGCATAAATTATATAGTAAGAATAATAGAAATAGGAGTTAATCATGGAAGTTTATCTGGATAATTCTGCGACTACCAGAGCCTATGATAAAGTGGGCGATATGGTGCGCAGAGTATTATGCGAAGACTATGGAAATCCGTCTTCCATGCACACGAAGGGCGTGGAGGCAGAAAAATATATAAAAGAAGCCAAAGAGACGTTGGCGAAAATTCTGAAGGTGCAGGAAAAAGAGATTTTCTTCACTTCCGGCGGAACAGAAAGTGATAACCTGGCGCTGGTTGGTGCGGCAAGGGCGAACCGCCGTGCGGGAAAGCATCTGATTACTTCTTCCATCGAACATCCTGCTATTCTGAATACTATGCGGTATCTGGAAGAAGAGGAAGGGTTCCGGGTGACATTTTTGCCGGTAGATCAGTATGGTAGAATCCGGCTGGATGCATTGAAAGAGGCGCTTTGTGACGAGACGATACTGGTTTCTGTCATGTATGTGAATAATGAAGTTGGCTCCGTACAGCCAATTGAAGAAGCAGCTAGTATGGTCAAAGCGTATAATAAAAATATTTTGTTCCATGTAGACGCAGTACAGGGATTTGGTAAATACCATATTTATCCGAAAAGGATGAAGATAGATATGCTTTCTGTCAGCGGTCATAAGATTCACGGCCCGAAAGGAGTCGGAGCACTGTATATTGGTGAACAGGTTAAGATTAAACCGATTATCTTTGGCGGTGAACAGCAGAAAAATATACGTTCCGGTACGGAAAATGTTCCGGGTATTGCCGGGCTTTCTGTTGCGGCAAGAGAGATTTATACGGATCTGGATAAAAAGGTTGCTTTTATGCGGGAACTGAAACAGCATTTTATAGAAGGCGTTACAAAGATCGAGAATACAACGATTCACGGATTGTATGATGAGACCAGCGCACCGCATATTATCAGTGTGGGATTTGCAGGTATCAGGAGTGAAGTACTTCTGCATGCATTAGAAGAAAAGGGAATCTGTGTATCGTCCGGTTCTGCATGTGCATCGAACCATCCGGCAATCAGCGGCGTGCTGAAAGGAATCGGGGCGAAGAAAGAATATCTGGACGCTACGCTGCGGTTCAGTATGTCGGAATTTACGACGAGAGAAGAGATTGACTATACGCTGGAAACCCTTTATAATTTAGTTCCGATGCTTCGCAGGTATACCAGACGCTAGAATACTGCGGATAAATGAGAAAGGAAAAGGAAAATGACATTTCAAACATTTTTGATAAAATATGGAGAGATAGGGATTAAAGGCAAGAACAGACATCTTTTTGAAGATGCACTGGTGCGTCAGATCAGATATGCTTTAAAAGATGTGGATGGGGAATTTTCTGTATATAAATCACAGGCGAGAATCTATGTTGACTGCGAAGGAGACTATGATTATGATGAAACGGTGGAAAGTTTAAAGAGAGTTTTCGGAATTGTAGGCATTTGTCCGGTAGTCAGAAAAGAGGATGAAGGTTTTGAAAAGCTTAAGGACGATGTAGTTGCTTATATGGATGAGATGTATCCGGATAAGAAGATTACTTTTAAGGTAGAAGCGAGGAGGGCAAGGAAGACTTATCCGCTGAATTCTATGGAGATTAATTGTCTGGTGGGCGAGGCAGTTCTGGAAGCATTTCCGGAAATCCGGGTAGATGTGCACAAACCGGATGTGATGCTTCATATAGAAGTAAGAAATCAGGTCTATATTTATTCGGAAATTATTCCCGGGCCGGGGGGAATGCCGGTGGGAACCAACGGGAAAGCAATGCTTCTTCTGTCAGGGGGAATCGACAGCCCGGTTGCAGGATATATGGTATCTAAACGTGGAGTAGGGATTGAGGCAACCTATTTTCATGCTCCGCCGTATACCAGTGAGCGAGCAAAACAGAAGGTGGTAGATCTTGCAAAACTGGTAGCAAAATATGCGGGGCCGATTAAGCTGCATGTAGTGAATTTTACTGATATTCAGCTTTATATTTATGACAAGTGTCCGCATGATGAACTAACAATTATTATGCGTCGTTATATGATGAAAATTGCAGAACATTTTGCAAAGGAAGATGGCTGTCTGGGATTGATTACCGGAGAGAGTATCGGGCAGGTGGCAAGCCAGACGATGCAGAGCCTGGCGGCGACCAATGAAGTTTGCACGCTCCCGGTTTACCGGCCTTTGATTGGATTTGATAAGCAGGAAATCGTAGAGGTTTCGGAGAAAATCAATACTTACGAGACTTCCATACAGCCTTTCGAAGATTGTTGTACGATATTTGTTGCAAAGCATCCGGTGACGAAGCCCAATATCAATATCATTAAGAAATCAGAAGAGAATCTGGCGGAGAAGATTGATGGGTTGGTGCGTCAGGCAATTGAGACGGTAGAAATTATAGAAGTAAAATAGCAACAGTCAAAACAGCCTCCATACAGTTTGCGTATATACAATCCGTATGGAGGCTGTGTGGGTGTTCTTGCATTTTAAATAAGATAGGGCTTTAATGCCTCAAGAATCTGGTCTACATCAGATTCAGCATGGATATTCAGCGTAATCGGCTTAGACAGGTCCAGGCTGAAGATGCCCATGATGGACTTGGCGTCTATCACATATCTGCCGGATACCAGGTCAAAATCATAGTTAAACTTTGTGATTTCATTTACAAATGATTTTACTTTATCAATTGAGTTTAAAGATATTTCTACTGTTTTCATTAAACTAAATGCCTCCTTAAATTCATATTCTATGTCTATCTTAAAAGGATAGTGCTGAAAAGTCAAGAAATAAAAAGGAAAAGAAAGGAAAAGCAGATGAAAAAAGCAGCGTTGCATAATCTGGGATGTAAAGTGAATGCGTATGAGACAGAGGCAATGCAGGAACTTTTGGAACAAAGCGGGTACGAGATTGTGCCTTTTGAGGAAGGAGCAGATGTCTATATTGTTAATACCTGCACGGTAACGAATATGGCTGACAGAAAGTCCCGGCAGATACTTCACCGTGCCAGAAAAATGAATCCGGATGCAGTAGTAGTAGCCGCAGGGTGTTATGTTCAGGCGAAGGCAGAAAATATAGATGATAGTATAGATATTGTAATTGGAAATAATAAAAAGCAGGATCTGATACAGATTCTCGATGAATATTGGAGAAAAAAAGCAGAAGACCGTCAAGTGAGCAGGGAAATACTGGATATCGGCCATACTGCGGAATATGAGAGTCTGCATCTTAGTAAGACTGCGGAACATACCCGTGCTTATATAAAGGTGCAGGATGGCTGCAACCAGTTCTGTTCTTATTGTATTATTCCGTATGCAAGAGGACGGGTCAGAAGCAGGGCGAGAGAAGAGGTTGTCCGTGAAGTGGAGACGCTGGCGGAGAATGGCTACAAAGAAGTGGTTCTGACAGGAATACATTTAAGCTCTTATGGTATAGAGCGGGGAGATAACCTTCTTTCGCTGATTCTGGCGGTACATGAGGTGGCCGGAATTCAGAGAATACGTCTTGGATCTCTGGAACCAAGGATAATTACGGAAGAATTTGTAAAAACGATTGCCGGGCTTCCTAAAATTTGTCCGCATTTTCACCTGTCGCTGCAGAGCGGATGCAATGCGACGTTAAAGAGAATGAACCGGAAGTATACCGCAGAAGAATATTTTGAAAAATGTGAATTGTTAAGAATGTATTTTTCAGACCCGGCGCTTACCACAGATGTGATTGTGGGATTTCCGGGAGAAACAGAAGAAGAATTTGCGCAGTCAAGGGCATTTGTAGATAAAGTGAATTTCTATGAAACACATATTTTTAAATATTCTAAGCGTGCGGGGACGAAGGCGGCGGAGATGAAAAACCAGGTTCCTGAGGAAATCAAAGCGGCAAGGAGCAGTGAACTGCTTGCGCTTGGACGTCAGAAAGAGCGGGCTTATGAAGAAAAGCTGATAGGAAGGACAGTGGAAGTCCTGATAGAAGAGAGGGCAGAGAGGGAAGATGGCATTTATCAGGTGGGGCATACGAAGGAATATGTCAAAATTGGACTTAAAACATCAGAAAATCTGGAGAATCAGTTGATAAATGTAGAAATTGAGAATCGTTTACAAATAATACATTGAATTTTTTCATAGATTCATGTAGAATAAAACTGAAGTATTTTTGGAGGACGTGAGTATATGAAGGATTTAAGCAACACCCAGTTTTTTCAGGTAGAAAGCGGTCCACAGATTCAAGCAAAAGATATACTTGAGATTGTGTACGAAGCGTTGAGTGAAAAAGGATATAATCCGGTGAACCAGATTGTAGGCTATATTATGTCTGGCGACCCTACTTATATTACCAGCTACAATGGCGCAAGAAGCCTGATTATGAAGATGGAGAGAGACGAGCTGGTAGAAGAGATGCTTAAGACGTATATTGAGCATAATGGTTGGAGATAATGGTATATGAGGATTATGGGGTTGGATTATGGCTCTAAGACGGTGGGCGTGGCAATCAGCGACCCACTCGGCTTTACTGCCCAGGGAATAGAAACCATTTGCCGTAAAGAAGAGAATAAGCTGAGGAAGACTTGCGCTCGTATTGAGCAGCTGATTGCTGAATATGAGGTGGAGTGTATTGTGCTTGGGTTTCCGAAGCATATGAACAATGATGTGGGGGATCGAGCGGAGAAATCTCTGGAATTTGGTGAGATGCTGAGACGGCGCACGGGGCTTGAAGTTGTGATGTGGGACGAGCGCCTGACTACGGTAGAGGCAGAACGGACTTTAATTGAAAGTAAAGTAAGACGGGAAGATCGCAAAAAATATATTGATAAAATTGCGGCTGTTTTTATATTGCAGGGATATTTGGACTCGAAATCCTTTCAGAAATCAACAAACTGACAGAATATGGATTTTGAGGTGTTTTTATGGAAAAAATTAAATTTATGTCTGAAGATACGGCAGAAGAAGTAGATTTTTTTGTGCTGGAACAGACGAAGATAAGTGGTACATCCTACATTCTTGTGACAGATTCGGAAGATGAAGACGCAGAATGTTTGATTTTAAAAGACATTTCCAAGACAGATGACGTGGAAAGCACATATGTAATTGTGGAAGATGATACAGAACTTTCTGTGGTGTCTAAAGTTTTTGAAGAACTGCTTGAAGATATTGATATTGAAAGGTAATATGCTATGTCTATAAGTCAAGAGAAATTCAAGGAAATGTTGAAGGCGAAAGGGTTGAAAGTAACGAATCAGAGGTTGCTTGTATTAGAAGTACTTGCAGAGCATCGTGACAAACACATGACTGCAGAAGACATTTATGAACTGGTGAAGGAAGACTATCCGGAAATCGGATTGGCTACTATTTACCGGACAATGCAGCTGCTGCTGGAAATGCAATTAGTGGATCGTGTTAATCTGGATGATGGTTGTATACGGTATGAAATCGGTGGATTGTTTGATGGGGAATTCAGGCATCACCATCATCATCTGATTTGCAGGACATGTGGACGTGTGTTTCCCTTTAAAGATGACCTTCTGGAGGATTTGGAAGGGCAGATTGAAGGAAAGACAGGGTTTCGCGTGCTTGATCACGAATTGAAATTCTACGGACAATGCAGAGAATGCCAAGAAAAAGAAGTAACGGATTAAATGAACATATGGAGGTGCAAGTTTGAAAAACGAAAACAAGGGAAAATTGCGAATCATTCCGCTTGGAGGTCTGGAGAAAATCGGAATGAACATTACTGCCTTTGAGTATGAGGACAGTATTATTGTTGTGGATTGCGGTCTGGCATTCCCGGAGGATGATATGCTGGGAATTGATCTGGTAATCCCGGATATTACGTATTTAAAAGAGAATATCCAAAAAGTGAAAGGATTTATTATTACCCATGGACATGAAGATCATATCGGGGCTTTGTCTTATGTATTACGGGAGATGAATTTACCGATTTATACTACAAAGCTTACTATGGGAATTATTGAGAAGAAACTTGCGGAGCATAATCTTCTCCGCAGCACAAGAAGGAAAGTTGTAAAGCATGGACAATCTATTAATCTGGGACAGTTCCGGATTGAGTTTATTAAGACGAATCATAGTATTCAGGATGCGTCTGCACTTGCTATCTATTCACCGGCAGGTATCGTAGTGCACACGGGAGACTTTAAGGTGGATTATACGCCGGTGTTTGGCGATGCCATTGATCTGCAGCGGTTTGGCGAGATTGGGAAGAAAGGGGTTCTGGCGCTGATGTCAGACAGTACGAATGCAGAGCGTCCCGGATTTACGCAGTCAGAGCGTACAGTAGGGCATACGTTTGATCATCTGTTTGCAGAGCACAGAGATTCCAGGATTATTATAGCAACCTTTGCGTCCAACGTAGACCGTGTACAGCAGATTATCAATTCTGCTTATAAATATGAGAGAAAGGTTGTGGTGGAAGGCCGGAGCATGGTAAATATCATCTCTACAGCTCAGGAACTCGGGTATCTGAACGTGCCGGATAAGACGCTGATAGAGATTGACCAGCTCAAGAACTATCCGCCGGAGAAGACGGTGCTGATTACGACGGGAAGCCAGGGCGAATCTATGGCGGCTCTTTCCCGCATGGCTGCTGATATTCACAAGAAGGTATCTATTATGCCGGGAGATACGGTTATATTTAGTTCTAATCCGATTCCGGGCAATGAGAAATCCGTGTCAAGAGTCATTAATGAACTTTCTGAAAAGGGTGCGAATGTTATTTTCCAAGATGCCCATGTATCCGGACATGCCTGCCAGGAAGAGCTGAAGCTGATTTATTCACTGGTTAAACCCAAATATGCAATTCCGATCCATGGTGAGTTCCGCCACAGAAAGGCAAATGCAACTCTGGCACAGTCTCTTGGAATTCCGAAGGAGAATATCTTTATGCTGCAGTCCGGAGATGTTCTGGAGGTCAGTGATAAAGAGGCGAAGGTGGCTGATAAGGTCCATACAGGAGAAGTGCTGGTTGACGGACTTGGAGTAGGAGATGTGGGGAACATTGTACTCCGCGACCGCCAGCATCTGGCAGAGGACGGAATCCTGATCGTGGTAATGACATTGGAGAAGAAAACGAACCGGCTTCTTGCCGGACCGGACATTGTGTCAAGAGGATTTGTCTATGTGAGAGAGTCCGAGGGGCTGATGGAAGATGCAAGGCATGTGCTGAATGATGCTATTGATAAATGCCTGAGTCATCAGCGCGGTGCGGATTGGAGTAAAATTAAATTGGTGGTGCGTGATACCATGAATGAGTTTATCTGGAAACGTACAAAGAGAAGACCGATGATCTTACCGATCATTATGGATGTTTAGGATTATGATAGTAGACGAGCGGATGGTAGCATTTATTCACTCTCTGGAGATGCCGGAGAGTGATTTTTTAGAGACAATTGAGCAGGAAGCGCTTGCGGCCCATGTGCCGATTATACGAAAGGAAACGAAGAGCCTTCTGAAGGTTTTAGTCGGCATTCGGAAACCAATGCAGATTCTGGAGGTTGGTACAGCGGTTGGTTTTTCCGCATTAGTAATGAATGCTTATGCCCCTGAGGGCAGCCATATTACGACGATTGAAAAATATGAAAAAAGAATCCCCATTGCCAGGGAGAATTTTCGGCGGGCAGGAAAGGAAACGGAGATTACGCTTCTCGAGGGGGATGCGCTGGAAGTCATGAAAGGACTTTCAGGTTCTTATGATTTTATTTTTATGGATGCTGCAAAGGGACAGTATATCCATTACATGCCGGAGGTAATGAGACTGCTTGGAACGGGCGGGATTCTGGTATCTGATAATGTGCTTCAGGATGGGGATGTGATTGAATCCAGGTTTGCCGTGGAGCGCAGGAACCGCACAATACACAGTAGGATGAGGGAGTATCTATATGCGTTGAAGCATAATGAGGAACTTCTTACTTCTGTAATCCCACTGGGGGACGGCGTGGCGCTTAGCGTCAGAAAAGAAAGGAATGATAAGTGATGACAAGACATCCTGAATTATTGATTCCGGCAAGCAGTCTGGAAGTATTGAAAACAGCAGTTATATTTGGAGCGGATGCGGTATATATAGGCGGCGAGGCTTTTGGACTCCGCGCGAAGGCAAAGAATTTTTCTATGGAAGATATGGCGGAAGGAATTCGGTTTGCTCATGAGCATGGGGTGAAAGTGTATGTGACAGCAAATATTCTGGCACATAACAGCGATCTTGCAGGAGTCAGGGAATATTTTAAGGAACTCAGAGAAATAGAACCGGATGCTTTGATTATTGCTGACCCTGCGGTTTTTGAAATTGCAAAAGAAGTATGTCCGGAGATTGAGCGCCATATTAGCACACAGGCAAATAATACCAATTATGGAACCTACAATTTCTGGTGGAAGCTGGGAGCAAAAAGGGTGGTTTCTGCAAGGGAGCTGTCGCTGGAAGAAATCAAAGAAATAAGGACAAATATTCCGGCGGAGATGGAAATCGAGAGCTTTATTCATGGCGCTATGTGTATTTCTTATTCCGGCAGGTGCCTGCTGAGTAATTATTTTACCGGAAGAGACGCCAATCAGGGGGCGTGTACGCATCCCTGCCGTTGGAAGTATTCTGTTGTAGAAGAAACGCGTCCGGGAGAGTATATGCCTGTTTATGAAAATGAACGGGGAACCTATATTTTTAATTCCAAGGATTTGTGCATGATTGAGCACATACCGGAGCTTCTGGATGCCGGAATTGACAGCCTGAAAATCGAGGGGCGCATGAAGACAGCGCTTTATGTTGCGACGGTAGCCAGGACTTATCGCAAGGCAATTGATGACTATCTTACAGACCCGGAACTTTATAAAGAGAATATGCCGTGGTATCTGGATCAGATATCAAATTGTACGTACCGCCAATTTACGACAGGTTTTTATTTTGGAAAGCCCAGTGAAGAGACGCAGATCTATGACAGTAATACCTATGTGAAAGAGTATACTTATCTGGGGATTATAGGAGAAGAAAAGAGTGGTCTGTACCGGATTGAACAGCGCAATAAATTTTCCGTGGGTGAACAGATAGAGATTATGAAGCCGGATGGCAGAAATGTTGAGGTGACCGTCAGGAGAATTATAGATGAAGATGGAAAGGAACAGACGAGTGCGCCGCACCCCAAGCAGGTTCTTTTCGTTGATCTTGGAAGTGCGGCGGACAAATATGATATATTGAGAAGAAAGGGTTAATTTTATTCGTTAATATATTACATTTCCAGTTCCAGAGACTGGGAAGCGGGAGCTGTCTTCGGTAAGGAGACAGCTTTTACTTTACGCTTGAATACAAAGGAGCCGACAAGACCTGCAAGGCATCCGCCCAGTATTGCGAAGAGTAAAGCTCCCAGCACATTAATTGCCGGATTGAAGGCAAATGGTGCCAAAAGTCCTGGAATAGGGGAAGCGGTTCCGGGTGCATTGTTTACAATATGGAACACAGCGGCAGAAATACCGGCAAGCCCGCCTCCGAAGAAGTTGGAACAATATATAGGGATAGGATGGGTAGTAATAATATCAGCCTGTGTCAAAGGTTCCAGCATTACTGCAATTACATTACTGCGGTCTCCTAATTTTAATTTTGAGAAAATAAGCCCGTTTGTAAAGGAACCGCCTACACATGCGATTGCGGCAATTCCCATTGCCAGCCCGTCCAATCCTAACATGGCCGTCAGCGCCATAGAGCTTAGCGGGGAGGTACAGATCATTTTGATAATTCCGCCCAGCAGGAATCCCATGATAATCGGAGATTGCTCTGCGGCTGCGGAGATTGTTCCGCCAATTTTTACCAGAGTAGCATTCACTGCCGGATTGACGAGAACAACAATTAGGCGTGACAGTGGAGCAATTAAGAGGGCGCCTGCAATAATGTTCAAGCCTTCTGGCAGTTTTTTTTCAATAACAGGAGCAACAAGTCCGATTATATAGCCGGCAACAAATCCCGGAAGAATACCGTAGCCTCCGACTGCAACACCTGCAACTACTGCGAATACCGGGTTTGCCCCCATTGCCAGAGGAACGGTAATCGCCGCGGCAACACCGCCGAGACTTCCGGCGGTGGTGCCCAGCGTTTGGAAGAATGACAGACCGAACAAATCACCGGTAATATACTTATGTACAGCTTCTATTAAAAAAGTAGCAATTGCAGCGTTTGCCATGCCAGACATTGCAAGTTGTCCCTTTGGCATTTTGAGGCTGAATAATGAAAATCCCGCCAGAGTCAATAGTAACAATCCAATTCCTGAAATAATCGTCCACATAGAATTCACCTCATCCTTTTAATATTGATAGTAATTATAAGTACGTTCTCTTATTGATGAGATGAATATACAATTGAGGTTTCAAAAAGTTTCAGAAAATATCAAAATAAATGATAAAAATATCAAAAACAATATATTTTTGTGAAAAATGCCGAAAACATCTGCTCTTTTTCTATTCCTGGCAGGAAATGAGGAGGGCATTAAGAAAATTCCTGATTTTAATATTTCCATGCTTGTTTGTTTTCCCGCGGATGAAGTCCATTTCTTTCCGAACCTGCTCAAAGTTATAGAGAGAATTAGCATATTCAGTAAATATTTCATTGCCATAGTCTTCCAGGCCAAGATGTGCCAGGTTTACCATGCCATTGGCGGCAGCGCGGCGTATTCTTTGCTCCATTGTTTTCGGAGAATCTGTGAAATGGCTGCACAATTCATGCAGAGTAGTATTCGTGACATCTTCTTTTTCTTCAATTAAATATTCTATTATCGTAATGATATCCTTGCTTCCTGCGTCACCGATGATTCCCAGACGCTGCAGGATTTTCTGGAGCTTGGGCAGATAGTCCTTTTGCTTTTGAGGTGTGGGAGAAACGGAGGTCTGCACGCTGTCTTCAAAAATATTCTGCATTTTCTGAAGAGTCCGCTGCATGGAAAGATTTCGGGAAACGGTTTGAATGACCTTTTCTGCTTCCACACTATTGAGTGGTTTTTGGATATAGAATTCAATGCCCTCTTCGTATGCATTTTCAATCATATCTTTTGATGCCACCTGAGAAAGCATAATGCAGGCAGCATCAGGAAGAATTTCTTTTGCTTTTTTTACAAAGGTTATCCCATCCATTTCCGGCATCAGAAGATCGGTGATGATGATGTCGGGTTTCAAAATCCGGATATCTTCCAGGGCCTCAACAGCGTGGGTGCTTGTCCCGCAGACCTCTCCAAGGTTTCTTTTTTGGATAATAATTTTTAAAATGTTAGTGATAGTTCTGTCGTCGTCAAGCAGATAGAATTTCATAGGTCTTTTTCCTCCAGTTCATCTATAGGGATATATAGAGTAAATGTGGTGTCCCCGGGGCGGGACGTAACGGCAATCTGTCCATGGAACTTGTGTTCCACGATATCTTTTACAATGTTAAGTCCCAGTCCCCGGCTGATTGTTCCGGTGTCATAATTTATTTTTGTTGAAAAGCCCGGATCGAAAATCTGATCCATACAGTCCTTGTCGATGCCGGGGCCATCATCAGAAATGGTGAAAAGATACCATCTATCCTGTATCGTTTGTATCAGAGAAATATTGACAGTATCAGAGACAGATGCCTCCAGTGCATTGTTAAAAAGATTGTGGAACACAGATAATAGAAGATAATGCCGGTCAGTATATAGATGGCGGTTACATTTTAGCGTGACAGATACCTTTTTCCCGACGGCCTTTCCCTCTAGAGTGACTGCATTTTCCAGCAGAGCGAGGATATCGGAGACAGGCATCCCTTCTACCTGAGTTTCTGTGTGGAGCGCTTCTGAAAGTCCCCGCATAATAAGCTGATATTCCTTTTTGATTTCATGGATATCCCTTGCAATTTTTAATGCAGAATTGGCAAGGTCGGGATCGCCGCCTTTTTCCTGAAGCTTGTGGTAGAGCTGATAGGAAGTGTTCATAGTTTTTTCGATGAAGGAAGAATTCTTCTGCATCCAGATAACTTCTCCGTTCAGGCGGGAGATTAAAAGCATCAGTCGTTCGTAGCGTTCAGCGTGTTCACGGTTAAGCAGAGTGAGACGGTAGCGGTTAAATATTGTAATGATTACGACGGCAAGAGCAGATCTTGCAAGAGCCACTACAAGAATCCCTAATTGTGTATGCAGTACAAGGGCCTCTGTTCCCACACGGAGCAGAAGCTCTGTCAGATTAGAAAAATAATCAATCAGGACAAGGGAAAGAAGAAGGCGGACAACGGACCAACCGGACTTGACTGCCCTGGTGTATACATATAGAAGACAGCCGTATATTAAATAAAAGAAAAACTCCGGCAGATAAGGCCGGAAAAAATACCGGATGCTGCCGTGCTGAAGCCAGTAGAGAAGGATGCGGGAAATGTAGACACCTGAGGCCGAAAGGATAGTAACGGGAATTAATGGCATATAGTCCAAAAGATATAGGAATACAGGAAAACAAATGACTGCAATAGAGATCTTGAAGTCATCGGTAAATAAGTTCATGTTAATTTGTGCAACAAAAATAACTATGAAGCTTAACAGAAGGATCCTGCCGGTTCTGGAAGCCATAGCAGACTTTTCGTGATTCATTGATACATTCCCCACAATGCATATTTCAATTACTACCTTTATCCTAACACAAATAAGAAGACTTTCAAAGAAAAACTGCGGGACTTTTTAAAAATAATCCCGCAGCTTTTCAATTGCGCTTTTTTCGATTCTTGAGACATAAGAGCGAGAGATACCAAGTCTCTGGGCAATCTCCCGCTGTGTATATTCTTCTTCGTTATATAGTCCATAGCGCATTTTTAATACTAATCGTTCTCTGGGAGAAAGGATAGATTCCACTTTGGAATAAAGAAGTCTGATATCTTCTCGGAGAGCCAGTTTTTGGTGGGCATCGCTGTCCTCCGTCTCAATGATGTCGAAAAGCTGTATCTCATTGCCTTCCCGGTCTGTGCCGATTGGTTCATACAGGGATACTTCCCGGGAAGATTTTTTTTTCGAGCGCAGATGCATAAGAATTTCATTTTCAATGCATCGGGCTGCGTAAGTGCCAAGACGGACATTTTTATTGGGGTTAAATGTTACAACAGCTTTAATCAGCCCGATGGTTCCAATAGAGAGGAGATCTTCCGCATTTTCTTCCATGGATTGGTATTTTTTGACGATGTGTGCGACGAGGCGCAGATTCCGTTCAATCAGAATATGCTTTGCTTCCAGGTCACCTTCCGTATATTTTTGCAGATAGTATTGTTCTTCGGCGGCAGTCAAGGGGTGAGGAAAGGATTTCAAAAGAAGCACCTCAAAGCGTATTTAATTACAGTTTATGAACCTGCTTGAAAGTTTGTGCTTTTCCATTTATAATAAATGAAAAGGATAGCCCCAATTAATCGCTTGACAGATTTATGTAAAGTATATATAATTATATTCAATAAATTCGTTTGTATTATTTTCTGACGCCAGGTCCGGGCTGCCGGACTCTGGTGTCTTGAGAGGTCGTTCGGCCGTTTTTTCAGAGGATCACTATAACTGCATAGAGAAAGTGCTCACAGTCTAAGAGATTTTTTAAAATTAACTGAAGAAGGAAGGAGCATTGAATGAGTTTCAGTAATGTATTATCGGCAGTATTACAAGGAATGGACGTACGTCTTGTTTCGGTAGAAGCTGATTTAAGCAACGGCCTGCCTATGTTCCACATGGTGGGTTATTTGTCGGCAGAGGTAAAGGAAGCGGGAGAACGGGTGAGGACGGCAATCCGCAATTCCGGTCTGGAGATTCCGGCAAAGAAAACAGTGATTAATCTGTCTCCAGCGGACATACGTAAAAGAGGGGCGTCTTTCGATCTGCCTATTGCTTTAGCGATTCTTGCTTCGCTGGGGCTGGTGGGACGGGCAAGGCTTGAGAAGACACTGGTGATCGGTGAACTTGGGCTGGATGGAAGGGTATGCAGATGTACAGGAATACTTCCCATTGTGGCGGCAGCAAAGAAAGAAGGGTGCCGTGCTTGTATCGTGCCTTTTGAAAATGCAAAGGAAGCAGCAATTATAGGGCAGATACAGGTAATAGGGGTGAAGTGCCTGGCAGAGGTGTACCGGTATCTGAATGGAGAGATTTCTTTTGAAGACGCCGGATATGTGGAAGATATGACTGATAAGGAAAGTGGGGACAGTTTGGATTTTCGGGATATTTACGGACAGGAGGCGGCGAAGCGTGCAGCAGAGATTGCTGTTGCCGGGCGGCATAATCTGCTGCTCATGGGACCACCCGGAAGTGGAAAATCCTTGCTTTCCAAAAGAATTCCTTCGATTCTTCCGACGCTTACTATGGAAGAAAGCATTGAGATTACGAAAGTATATAGCGTGGCGGGCCTGCTTAAGAAAGAGCATCCCCTGATAACTGAGCGCCCTTTCCGTGAGGTACATCATACGGTGTCTAAGGCGGCGCTGATTGGGGGCGGCAGTTTGCCGAAACCGGGTGAAATCAGTCTGGCAAGCGGGGGTGTTCTGTTTTTGGATGAATTGGCAGAGTTCCAGAAATCTGTATTGGAAGCGCTGCGTCAGCCTCTTGAGACCAGAGAAATTCAGCTTGTGAGAAGTCAGGGGAATTTCCGGTTCCCGGCGGATGTAATGTTAGTGGCGGCCATGAATCCCTGCCCTTGCGGCTATTATCCTGATTTAGAAAAATGTTGCTGCACTCCTTATCAGATCAGACAGTATTTGTATAAGGTCAGCCAGCCTTTCCTTTCGAGGATGGATATCTGTATGGAAGTACCGGGACTTAAGTATGAGGAATTACAGAGGAAACCACAGGGAGAATCTTCTGCAGACATACGCAAACGAATCATGCAGGCAAGAAAGATACAGAGAAAGAGATTTGCAGGAGCAAAATTTGCGTTTAATGCGGGGATTACAGCAGCAGAGATGGAAGAATACTGTGAACTTGACAGCGAAGGGAAACGGATGATGAGCCAGGTGTTTGACCGGATGGAGCTTACGGCAAGAACTTATCATAAAATCCTGAAGGTTGCCAGGACGATTGCAGATCTGGCAGGGGAAGACAGAATCCGGACGGAGCATCTTACGGAGGCGGTCGGCTACAGAATGATGGATAAAAAGTATTGGGGGCGAGTATAATGAAGGAAAAGAAGTCCGACAACCTTGCATATGAGTACTGGTTTGCGGGAATCAGGGCCTTGTCTGCCGGGAAAAAATGGAAACTCCATGAGCAGCTAAAGAGCGGCGAAAATATTTATTATATAGAAGAAACCAAGTTAAAATCTCTTGGATTTCTGACAGAAAAAGATATTTCGGCATTGAATGCAGCAAGGACGAATAAAGGAATATGTCAGGAATATGAAAGATGCATAGAAAAAGGGATATATTTTGTCCCGTATTTTCACCCTGATTATCCCAGCCGGCTGAGAGAAATACCATCGCCGCCATACGCACTGTATATCAAGGGAAAATTACCGGACGATGACAGACCGTCAGTGGCGATTGTGGGTGCAAGGCAATGTACATCTTATGGAGAACAGATGGCGATTGCTTATGGCGAGGTACTTGCAGCAAATGGAATACAGGTAATTAGCGGAATGGCAAAAGGAATCGATGGTGCAGGCCAGAGAGGCGCGCTAAATGCAGGAGGAGAGTCTTACGGAGTTCTGGGGTGCGGAATAGACATCTGTTATCCAAGGGAACATATCGGTTTGTATGCAGACTTACAGAAAGCAGGAGGCATTTTATCTGAACAGCCGGAAGGGACACCTCCGTTAAAAGAATTTTTCCCTGCAAGAAACAGAATCATCAGCGGATTATCGGATGTTGTTCTTGTTATGGAAGCAAGAGAAAAGAGCGGCTCTTTGATTACGGCGGATATGGCTTTGGAGCAGGGAAAGGATGTCTATGCACTGCCCGGGCCGGTGACAAGTCGGCTGAGCAGGGGGTGTAATGAGTTGCTCCGTCAGGGTGCGGGAATTTTGTTGTCGCCGGAAGAACTGCTTGCGGAGCTGGGATTATCCCGCAATTTTTTCCCTGCTAAAATAGGCGCGAACACAGACAAAAATGAAAAAACGCTTGAAAGAGCTGAAAAATTGGTGTATAGTAAGCTCGATTTGTATCCCAAAAGTTTAAGCAGGCTGCTTGATGAGACAAAAATGATGCCGGCAGAATTGATGCAGCAGTTGACATCGCTGATAATTAAGGGATACATTAAAGAAATATCAAAAAATTATTATGTCAGAGCACAGCTATAGCGTGGGCCTGGATCATGAATGAAGGAGTATAGGTAATGGCGCATTATCTCGTAATCGTAGAGTCTCCCGCGAAAGTGAAGACGATTAAGAAATTTTTAGGAAGTAACTATACGGTAATGGCATCTAACGGACATGTTCGCGATTTGCCGAAGAGTCAGCTCGGAATAGACGTTGAACATGATTTTGAACCCAAATATATTACCATCCGTGGGAAAGGGGAGATTCTTGCTGCGCTTCGGAAAGAAGTGAAAAAAGCGGATAAAGTGTATCTTGCAACTGACCCGGACCGTGAGGGAGAGGCTATTTCCTGGCATCTGTATAAGGCACTGAAGCTGGAGGAGAAGAAGACATACCGGATTAGTTTTAATGAAATTACGAAGAATGCAGTAAAGGCATCTATAAAAAACGCAAGAGAGATTGATATGGATCTGGTGGATGCCCAGCAGGCAAGACGGGCGCTTGATAGAATTGTAGGCTACAAGATTAGTCCGCTTTTGTGGGCAAAGGTGAAAAGAGGGCTGAGTGCGGGAAGGGTGCAGTCGGTAGCTCTCCGGATTATTGCTGACAGAGAAGAAGAAATTAATGCATTTATTCCGGAAGAATATTGGACGCTGGATGCGCATTTGAAGGTCAAGGGAGAGAAAAAGCTTCTTACTGCCAAGTTTTATGGGACAGAAAAGAAGAAAATGACAATTGGTTCCAAAGAAGAGCTGGATGAAATATTAAAAGAAGTGGAGACGTCAGATTATTCTGTCACAGAGGTAAAGAAAGGAGAGCGTGCGAAGAAAGCGCCGATTCCGTTTACTACAAGTACTTTGCAGCAGGAAGCATCTAAGGTGTTGAATTTTGCGACACGGAAAACGATGCGGATTGCGCAGCAATTATATGAAGGAATTGATATTAAAGGAAATGGTACAGTGGGAATTATCACTTATCTGCGTACAGATTCTACCAGAATCTCAGAAGAGGCTGATGAAAATGTAAGGAGATATATTGGACAGAATTATGGAGAAGAATATGTGGTTTCCGGTTCTGTGAAGAAAAGTACGGATAAGAAGATCCAGGACGCACATGAGGCAATCCGGCCTACCGATGTAAGTCGGACTCCGGCCGCTATGAAGGATTCTCTTACCAGAGACCAATTCCGGCTGTACCAGCTGATTTGGAAGCGATTTGTGGCGAGTCGCATGAAACCGGCATTATATGAGACAACATCGGTAAAGATTTCAGCAGGAAAGTATTGTTTTACTGTATCGGCATCGAAGGTTGTATTTGAAGGATTTCGACTGGTATATACCGAATCGGAAGAGGAGAAGGTTGAAAATAATGTTTTGCTGAAGGGTTTGGATAAGGATTCTGTCCTTACCAAGGATCATTTTGAGACAAAACAGCATTTTACCCAGCCCCCGGCGCATTACACAGAGGCCTCCCTTGTCAAAACACTGGAGGAGCTTGGAATCGGACGCCCCAGTACTTATGCCCCCACGATTTCTACTATTATAGCAAGGAGATATGTTGCTAAAGAAGGGAAGAACCTGTATTTGACGGAGATAGGAGAAGTAGTAGACCATATTATGGTACAGTCTTTTCCTGCAATTGTGGATGTGAATTTTACGGCAAATATGGAAGGACTCCTTGATAAAGTGGCAGAAGGGAAGGTAGAGTGGAAGTCGGTTATTTCCAACTTTTATCCGGATTTGGAGGAGGCTGTGCAGATTGCGGAGAAAGAGCTGGAAAGCGTAAAGATAGAAGATGAAGTGACGGATGTAGTCTGTGAAGAATGCGGACGGAATATGGTTATCAAATATGGCCCTCATGGAAAATTCCTTGCCTGTCCCGGATTCCCGGAATGCAGAAATACGAAGCCGTATCTGGAAAAAATCGGTGTTTCCTGTCCGAAATGTGGAAAAGATATTGTGCTCCGTAAGACAAAAAAGGGAAGAAAGTATTATGGGTGTGAAGATAATCCCGATTGTGATTTTATGTCCTGGCAGAAACCGGCGGAAGAGAAATGTCCGAAGTGTGGAGGTTATATGGTAATGAAGGGCAATAAGTTAGTATGCGGGGATGCGCAGTGCGGCTATGTTTTTGTTAAATAAATGAAAAAAAGTGAAAATCTATTGAAATTGTTAGAATTGTATGATAATATAACAATTAAAAATGGAGGAATAGAAAATGAGCGTACAGTTATTAGATAAAACTAGGAAAATCAACAAATTACTTCACAATAACAATTCCAGCAAAGTGGTTTTTAATGATATTTGTGCGGTATTAACGGAAATTCTGGATTCTAATGTATTAGTGGTCAGCAAAAAGGGGAAAGTGCTGGGTATCAGTAAGTGCGATAGGGTTAGACCGATTCACGAATTGATTGGCGGAGAAGTAGGGATTCATATTGATGAAATGTTGAATGAGCGGCTTCTTGGGATTTTGTCAACAAAAGAGAATGTTAATCTGGAGACCCTTGGGTTTTCACCGGAAACGGTGAAAGGCTATCAGGCAATTATTACTCCGATAGATATTGCAGGAGAGAGGCTGGGTACATTATTTATTTACAAAGAAGAAGCCGGATATGAAATTGACGATATTATTTTAAGTGAATATGGAACAACGGTAGTAGGGCTTGAGATGCTTCGCTCTGTAAATGAGGAAAATGCGGAAGAGACAAGGAAGGAACATATTGTCCAGTCTGCTATCAGCACGCTTTCTTTCTCTGAACTGGAAGCGATCATCCACATTTTTGATGAACTGGAAGGTACAGAAGGAATTTTGGTAGCAAGTAAGATTGCGGACAGAGTGGGAATTACCCGTTCGGTTATTGTTAATGCGCTCCGTAAGTTTGAGAGTGCCGGTGTGATTGAGTCCAGGTCTTCCGGTATGAAGGGAACATATATTAAAGTGGTAAATGACTACGTATTTACAGAGTTGGATAAGATCAAAGAAGAACGCAAAAAATAAATCGTAGAAAGGGCATCGTAAGGATGCCCTTCTTTTTGAAAGGAGAGCGGAAGATGCATGAAGGATGTTCAGTAGAATTACGAGAAAAAAAGGCATTTCTTATGGATGAAGAACTCAGCAGAAAAGTTTTTGACTGCAAGATAAAAAAATATAACGAAAATGATGATGAGATCTGCCTTCTCCTGAATAATGCACAGCTTCCCGAAATCTCTCTGGATGCTGAATACGAATGCAGAATCCGGGGAGCGGAAGGAGTGACGATATGTCTGGGCAGGGTTTTGGAGAGATATATAAATAAAAAAGGAAATCATCTCCGGTTCCGGATAGAAAATGGATTTTATAAAAATAATCTAAACTAAAACAAAGGGTGTTGACAAAGTAAATTGAGAGTGCTATTTTATATCTAGAGTTTTTTAGCACTCTCTTTTTATGAGTGCTAACAAAATAGATATTATTAAAAGGAGGAACCAGATATGAAATTAGTACCATTGGGAGACAGAGTCGTGTTAAAACAGTTGGAGGCTGAAGAGACTACAAAATCCGGAATTGTATTACCAGGGCAGACAAAAGAGAAACCGCAGCAGGCAGAAATTATTGCTGTCGGACCTGGTGGAATTGTTGATGGAAAAGAGATAGAGATGAATGTGGAAAAAGGACAGAAGGTTATTTTTTCAAAATATGCAGGAACAGAAGTAGAAGCAGATGACGAGACCTATATCATTGTAAGACAGAGTGATATTCTTGCAATTGTTGAAGAATAGAGAAGAATCGGTAAAGAAATTAAGGAGGTAATCTTATTATGGCAAAGGAAATTAAATACGGAGATGAAGCCAGGGCAGCTCTTGAGGCAGGAGTAAATCAGCTGGCTGATACAGTAAGAGTAACACTTGGACCAAAAGGACGTAATGTGGTTCTTGATAAATCATTTGGCGCACCGCTGATTACAAATGATGGTGTTACTATTGCAAAAGAGATTGAATTGGAAGATGCATTTGAAAATATGGGAGCACAGTTAATTCGTGAAGTGGCTTCCAAGACCAATGATGTAGCAGGAGACGGTACTACGACAGCTACTGTGCTTGCACAGGCTATGGTGCACGAAGGAATGAAGAATCTGGCCGCCGGTGCAAATCCAATTGTTCTTCGTAAAGGTATGAAGAAGGCTACGGATGCAACCGTGGAAGCGATTAAGAAGATGTCAAGCAAAGTAACGGGCAGAGAGCAGATTGCCAGAGTTGCGGCAGTATCTTCCGGTGATGACAGCGTAGGAGAGATGGTAGCGGACGCTATGGAGAAGGTGTCTAACGATGGTGTTATCACAATTGAAGAATCCAAGACAATGCAGACAGAGCTTGATCTGGTAGAAGGTATGCAGTTTGACCGCGGTTATCTCTCCGCTTATATGGCAACGGATATGGATAAGATGGAAGCAAACTTAGATGATCCATATATTTTGATTACAGATAAGAAAATTTCTAATATCCAGGAAATCCTTCCTTTATTGGAGCAGGTAGTTCAGGCAGGAGCAAGACTTCTTATTATTGCAGAGGATGTAGAGGGTGAAGCTCTTACTACATTAATTGTAAATAAACTGCGTGGTACGTTTAATGTGGTTGCAGTTAAGGCACCGGGATATGGAGACAGAAGAAAAGAGATGCTTCAGGATATTGCAATTCTTACAGGCGGTCAGGTGATTTCAGAAGAACTTGGATTAGACCTTAAGGAAGCAACTTTAGATCAGCTTGGACGTGCGAAATCCGTTAAAGTTCAGAAAGAGAATACAGTTATTGTTGACGGATATGGAGACAAAGCAGCAATTGAAGCAAGAGTCGCTCAGATTAAGAAACAGATTGAAGAGACGACATCTGATTTTGACAGAGAAAAACTTCAGGAAAGACTTGCGAAGCTTGCAGGAGGCGTAGCGGTTATCCGTGTCGGAGCTGCAACAGAGACGGAGATGAAGGAAGCAAAACTCCGCATGGAAGATGCACTTGCAGCTACCAGAGCTGCTGTAGAAGAGGGCATCATTGCAGGTGGTGGTTCTGCATATGTCCATGCAACGAAGGAAGTAGAAAAACTGGCCGAGACTCTGTCAGGTGATGAGAAAACAGGCGCTAATATTATTCTGAAAGCACTGGAAGCTCCACTGTTCCATATTGCAGCGAATGCAGGGCTTGAGGGAGCAGTAATTATAAATAAAGTAAGAGAACAGGAACCGGGAATTGGATTTGATGCTTACAAGGAAGAGTATGTAGATATGGTAAAAGAAGGAATCCTTGATCCGGCGAAGGTGACAAGAAGCGCTCTTCAGAATGCGACAAGCGTAGCATCCACATTGCTGACAACCGAATCTGTTGTGGCAAATATTAAAGAAGATGCGCCACAGGCTCAGGCAGGCGGAGCAGGCATGGGAATGATGTAATCCCTGTGACGAAAAATAAATATAGAAAATTCAGGGAACTCTCTTTTAGGGGAGTTTCCTTTTTGTATAAAAGTATGGTACAATACGATTGAGTATTGGATGGAACAGCGCATCCGAAGAGATGGAGGCAGTGAAATGGATGGTTTTTATACAGAACAGCTCATTAGAAAAAGAAAAAGCGTAAAAGACCTGATGATAGAAGTATTATTGCTTGCGGTAACCATTGTATCGGCAGCGGTTGTTTTTATTCATTTTGTTGGGATTATCCTTTTAATTGTTATGATTATTATTGATGTTTTTGTATTTCGGGCTCTGGATATAGAATATGAATATCTATATCTGGATGGAGATCTTGAGATTGACAAAATTGTGCATAAGGAAAGACGTAAAAGGTTGTTTTCGGTGAATGCTGCTGATGTAAAACTTCTGGCTCCATCAGGTTCAGATCGGTTGAATGCCTTTAAAAACGCAGACGTGCGAGATTATACCAGTGGGAATCCTAATGCAGAAGTATATGAGATGGTTGTTGTGTTTTCCGAGGAGACAAAGCGAATTGTATTTGAACCTAATGAGACGATTTTAAAGGGAATGAAGACGCTGGTGCCGCAGAAAGTAGTTTGTAAACAAAATATAGAAAGCCACAGAAGTATTTAATTGTGAAAAACAGGTTGACAAGTGCAGGGAATTTTTTGTATGATAACAGATAAAATACAAAAGAATGGAAAACAGAAAGAGAGGCTTAAGTCATGGAAAAAATTATTGGAGAAGGAATTACATTTGACGATGTGCTTTTGGTACCCGCATATTCAGAGGTGATTCCGAATCAAGTAGATCTGTCTACTTACCTTACGAAAAAAATCAGGCTGAACATTCCAATGATGAGTGCGGGGATGGATACGGTTACAGAACACCGCATGGCAATTGCGATGGCAAGACAGGGTGGAATCGGTATCATCCATAAGAATATGACCATAGAGCAGCAGGCAGAAGAGGTAGACAAGGTAAAGCGTTCTGAAAATGGGGTTATCACGGATCCGTTTTTCTTGTCCCCGGAGCACACACTGGCAGATGCGAATGAATTAATGGCGAAGTTTCGGATTTCCGGTGTGCCGATTACCGAAGGCAGGAAATTGGTTGGGATTATTACGAATCGTGATTTGAAATTTGAAGAAGATTTTACAAAGAAGATAAAAGAATCCATGACTTCTGAGGGATTGATTACCGCACAGGAAGGGATTACTCTGGAAGAGGCGAAGAAAATCCTTGCAAAAGCCAGAAAAGAGAAGCTTCCGATTGTTGATAAGGATTTTAACCTGAAAGGGCTTATTACAATCAAAGATATTGAGAAGCAGATTAAATATCCATTATCCGCAAAAGATTCTCAGGGACGTCTGCTCTGTGGAGCTGCAATCGGAATTACGGCAAACTGTCTGGAAAGAGCACAGGAGTTGGTGAATGCCAAGGTGGATGTTGTGGTTATGGATTCTGCACATGGACATTCTGCAAATGTAATCCGCACTGTGGATATGGTGAAGTCTAAGTTCCCGGATCTGCAGGTTGTTGCCGGGAATGTGGCTACGGGAGCAGCGACAGAAGCGCTGATTAAGGCGGGCGTTGATGCAGTGAAGGTTGGTATCGGACCAGGTTCTATCTGTACGACGCGTATCGTGGCCGGCATTGGTGTACCGCAGATTTCTGCTGTTATGGATTGCTATGAGGTGGCAGACAAGTATGGAATTCCGATTATCGCAGATGGCGGTATTAAGTATTCCGGTGATATGACGAAAGCAATTGCCGCCGGAGCGAACGTGTGCATGATGGGAAGCATCTTTGCGGGATGTGATGAAAGTCCGGGAACATTTGAATTATACCAGGGAAGAAAGTATAAGGTCTATCGCGGCATGGGTTCTATTGCGGCAATGGAGAACGGAAGCAAAGACCGTTATTTCCAGTCTGATGCGAAGAAATTGGTACCGGAAGGCGTAGAGGGACGTGTGGCATACAAGGGGACGGTAGAGGATACGGTGTTCCAGCTGATGGGCGGCCTGCGTTCCGGTATGGGTTACTGCGGAACACCTACCATTGAGGATTTAAAGAAGAATGGAAGGTTTGTGAAGATTTCAGCAGCGTCTCTGAAAGAGAGCCATCCGCATGATATTCACATTACGAAAGAAGCGCCGAACTATAGCGTAGATGAATAAGAGACGGAGCGCAGCGAGAAGCTGCGCTTTTTGCCATACGAAAGATTTGGTTTAATGAAAGCAAGGGAGATTTGGCAGATGAAGAAAGATTTTGGAATCACACAAAAAGGTGAGTATGCTTCTCTTTATACACTGAGTAATAAAAAAGGAATGAAGATTGCGGTATCCGATTACGGAGCAACTCTTGTCAGTATCCTTACTGCCGATAAAGATGGAAGAATCCGTGATGTAGTACTTGGGTATGATGATGTGGCCGGCTATGAAAAGGGCGGTGCATTTTTTGGTGCAATTATCGGAAGGAATGCGAACCGCATCAAAGGAGCCTGCTTTACGATAAATGGAAAAACTTATGAGCTTACACAGAATAACTTTAAAAACAATCTGCACAGTGGGCTTGATTTCTACAGTAAGAGGATGTGGAAGGTAGAAGAAGCAGATGAAAAACATATTATGCTGACGCTTGACAGCCCGGATGGAGATCAGGGATATCCGGGAAAGGCACATATTGAAGTAACTTATACTCTGACGGATGAGAACGAAGTGACAATCCATTATCATGGGACAGCGGATGCGGATACCATTTTTAATATTACAAATCACAGCTATTTTAATCTGAATGGACATGAGTCCGGCGAGGTCCTCGGACAGAAGGTATGGATTGATGCTGATACGTTTACACCGTCAGATGAAGAAACTGTGCCGACGGGTGTGATTCTTCCGGTGGAAGGCACGCCTATGGATTTCAGATTGATGAAGACGCTGGGAAGAGATATAGAAGAGGATTATATTGACCTGAAGTTTGGCCGTGGCTATGACCGCAACTATGTATTGAATGGAGAAGGATTCCGTAAGGCGGCGGAGATGCTTGCAGAGGAAAGTGGGATCCGGATGGAGGTTTACACAGATCTTCCGGGCATGCAGCTTTACACAGCCAATTATGTCGAAGATGAAACCGGAAAAGGCGGCGCCCGGTATCACTGGCGCCACGGAGTTTGTTTTGAAACACAGTATTTTCCGGATGCAGTCAATAAGCCGCAGTTTCAAAGTCCTGTTGTAAAAGCAGGAGATGCATACGATACGACAACTACATTTAAATTTTACTAATATACAATAAAGCAGATGGGAAAGAAACGAAGGAAGAAAAGAAAATTGACGGCCAGACAGCGCCAGCAGGGAATGAGAAAGATCCAAAAAGCAGGTGTTTTTGTACTTGCTTCAGTATTTGCTATTCTTGTAGGTGTGAAGTTTGTAGTGCCGCTTTTCGCAAGCGATGAATATAAGGAGAATAACGGAGAGGCGATCAATGCGTTTCAGCCGGATATTGATGTGGAGCTGTTGACTGTGAATCCTTATTCCAGACCTGGCACTGAGACGAATAAGATTACCGGGATTGTTGTCCATTATACGGCAAATCCGGGGTCGACGGCTATGGACAACCGAAATTATTTTGAAGGGCTGAAGGACAGCCATGAGACGAAGGCAAGCAGTAATTTTGTAGTAGGGCTTGAAGGAGAGATTGTTCAATGTGTGCCGACCTGGGAGGTGGCCTATGCGTCCAATTCCAGAAATATAGATACGGTGTCTATCGAGTGCTGCCATCCTGATGAGACGGGAAGGTTCAATGATGCTACCTATCAGTCTATGGTAAAATTGTGTGCATGGCTTTGTATGAAGTTTGACCTGACGTCGGAAGATGTTATCCGTCATTACGATGTAACGGGGAAAAACTGCCCCAAATATTTTGTTGAAAATGAAGATGCTTTTGCCGCTTTTCGGGATGATATAACACAGGCAATAGAAAACACACCGTCAGAATAGGTGCTTTTCAGTTTATATCAGAATAGGTGCTTTTCAGTTTTTTGTTGACATTTTGGGACAGATTGTTATAATAAGAAATAGCTGATTAACAGTATAGAACATGAGAAAAGCCAAGACGGAAAAGAGTAGCTTGTGGGAGTTATCCAGAGAGAAGGGCGGAAGCTGGAAGCCTTTTATAACAGAACACAGGGGAAAACCATTCCTGAGCTGTGATGCTGAACAGATTTCAGTAAGCATTGCCGTAATTCCAGCGTTAAGGGATAGGATTTATGAGAATCCGAAGTGAAAAGTTAAGGTGGAACCGTGCAGATAATTGCACCCTTAGACAGGCGTGAGGCGTCTGTTTAAGGGTGTTTTTTATGGTATAGGAAGTTCTTACGTTCCTGTATCATAAAATGCTCCCCTTGCTTTGGAAAAATGGGTATAAGTTGAAAGGAGAAAGTAACATGAAAGTAAGCATGAAAGATGGTTCTGTACAGGACCTGACATTTGCAGATGAACTGGGACAGGAGGCGTTTCATCACACAACCTCTCATATCCTGGCACAGGCAGTAAAACGTCTGTATCCGGATACAAAATGTGCGATTGGGCCGGCAATTAAGGATGGATATTACTATGATTTTGAATTTAGTTTTCCATTTACCACAGAGCATTTGGAAGCAGTAGAAAAGGAAATGCGTAAAATTGTGAAGGAAGCGCTGCCGCTGGAGCGTTTTACTATGAACCGGCAGGAAGCAATCGATCTTATGAAAGAAAAGAATGAGCCATATAAGGTAGAGCTGATTGAGGATTTACCGGAGGATGCTGAGCTTAGTTTTTATAAGCAGGGAGAATATCTGGATCTCTGTGCAGGACCCCACGTATCAAATACAAGTGTTATAAAAGCGTTCAAACTTCAAAGTGTGGCAGGAGCTTACTGGAGAGGGGACGAGCACAGGCAGATGCTGACAAGAATTTATGGTACTTCTTTCCCGAAAGCGGCAGAATTGGAAGCATATCTGAAGCGCATGGAAGAGGCAAGACTCCGTGACCACAGAAAATTAGGAAAAGAACTTGGATTATTTGCCATCATGGACGAAGGGCCGGGATTCCCGTTCTTCCTCCCGAAAGGAATGGTTCTTAAAAATCTGCTGATTGATTATTGGAGAAAGCTGCATCAGAGAGAGGGATATGTTGAGATTTCTACGCCGATTATCCTGAGCAGACATCTGTGGGAGAACTCCGGACACTGGGATCATTATAAAGATAATATGTACACGACGGTCATTGATGACGAGGATTATGCGGTAAAACCAATGAACTGTCCGGGCGGTATGTTAGTGTATAAGGTAGAACCTCGCTCTTACAAGGATCTTCCGATGCGTGTGGGAGAGCTGGGACTGGTACACCGCCATGAGAAATCAGGACAGCTTCATGGTTTGATGCGTGTGCGCTGTTTTACACAGGATGATGCGCATATTTTTATGACGGAGGATCAGATCCGTGACGAAATCAAAGGTGTTGCAAGATTGATTGATGAAGTATATTCTAAGTTCGGATTCAAATATCATGTAGAGCTTTCTACAAGACCAGAAGACAGTATGGGAAGCGATGAAGACTGGGAGATGGCAACAGAAGGCTTGAGAGGCGCGTTGGATGAACTGGGCCTTGCTTATGTTGTAAATGAAGGCGACGGTGCATTTTATGGGCCGAAAATTGATTTCCATTTGGAGGATTCTATTGGAAGGACGTGGCAGTGCGGTACGATTCAGCTTGATTTCCAGATGCCTCAGAGATTTGACCTGGAGTATACGGGAGCAGACGGTGAGAAACATCGGCCGATTATGATTCATCGTGTAGCATTTGGCTCCATTGAGCGGTTCATCGGAATTCTGATTGAGCATTATGCAGGCAAATTCCCGACATGGCTGGCACCGGTTCAGGTAAAGGTGATGGCGGTATCTGAGAAATTTGCGGATTATGCACAGAAAATACAGGATGAGCTTATAGAGGCAGGCGTAAGAAGCGAAATTGATTTAAGAAATGAAAAATTGGGTTATAAGATTCGTGAAGCGCAGATGGAAAAGGTACCTTACATGGTAATCGTGGGAGAGAAGGAAGTAGAAGAAGGTACGATTTCTGTGAGAAAACGTGACGAGGGCGATATTGGAGGCATGAAGGCCGAAGAGCTGATCACGAGGATTAAAGCAGAAGTATAGAATGGTAAAAGGTATTTGAGTTAAGAAAATATAAGCACGGATGACAGAGTAAAATCTGTTTTCCGTGCTTATATTTATTAGTCTTCCTCTTCTTTTTGTACGCTGTAGGTCTGACGCTTCCTTGCCATCTCATCGCTCTCCAGATATTCGTCGTAGGTGGTGATTTTATCAATTAGTTTGCCGCCCGGTACAATCTCCATAATACGGTTTGCCGTAGTCTGGACAATCTGGTGGTCTCGGGATGAGAATAAAATTACGCCCCGGAATTTGATAAGCCCATTATTTAGTGCAGTAATGGATTCCATGTCCAGGTGATTGGTCGGCTCATCCAGGAGAAGGACATTTGCGCCGGAAATCATCATCTTGGATAAAAGGCAGCGGACCTTCTCGCCTCCGGAAAGTACACGGACCTTCTTCACGCCGTCGTCTCCGGAGAAGAGCATACGGCCGAGAAAACCGCGGACGTAGGTGGTATCTTTGATTTCAGAATACTGAGTCAGCCATTCTACAATCGTGTAGTCATTGTCAAATTCATCACCACTGTCCAATGGGAAATATGCCTGAGAAGTAGTAACACCCCACTTGTAAGTTCCTTCGTCCGGTTCCATCTCACCTGTCAGAATCTGGAAGAGAGTTGTCTTGGCAAGCTCGTTGCTTCCGACGAAGGCAACTTTGTCGTCGTGGTTCAGGGTAAAGCTGATATTATCCAGAACCTTCTCGCCATCAATGGTTTTGCTTAACCCTTCTACCGACAAGACTTCGTTACCGATTTCACGCTCCGGGCGGAAGTCGATGTAAGGATATTTACGGCTGGAAGGCTGAATCTCATCCAACTGGATTTTCTCAAGGGCGCGCTTACGGCTGGTAGCCTGCTTGGATTTGGAAGCATTGGCGCTGAATCTCGAAATAAAGTCCTGGAGCTCTTTAATCTTTTCTTCTTTCTTTTTATTGGCCTCTTTCATCTGACGGATTAAGAGTTGGCTGGACTCGTACCAGAAATCATAATTCCCGGCGTAAAGTTTAATCTTGCCATAGTCAATGTCTGCAATCTGTGTGCAGACTTTATTTAAGAAATAACGGTCGTGGGATACTACGATTACCGTGTTGTCAAAATTAATCAGGAATTCTTCCAGCCATGCAATTGCATCCAGATCTAAGTGGTTGGTAGGTTCGTCGAGAAGAAGAATATCCGGATTGCCGAAAAGAGCCTGGGCTAAAAGGACCTTTACCTTCTTAGAACCGTTCAGGTCTTTCATGATTTTGTAGTGCATTTCTGTGTCAATTCCAAGACCGTTTAAAAGGGTTGCGGCGTCAGATTCTGCTTCCCAGCCATTCAGGGAAGCAAATTCTGCTTCCAGTTCACTTGCTTTGATCCCGTCCTCGTCTGTGAAATCCTCTTTTGCATAGATGACTTCCTTTTCCTTCATGATTTCATAGAGTCTTGCATTTCCCATAATTACAGTGTCAAGTACCATGTATTCATCGTATTTAAAATGATCTTGCTGTAAGAAAGAGAGCCGTTCTCCGGGGCTAATGATGACATCGCCGCTGGTTGGTTCCAGCTGGCCGGATAGAATTTTTAGAAAGGTAGATTTCCCGGCGCCGTTTGCTCCAATCAGACCATAGCAGTTTCCTTCCGTGAATTTAATATTTACATCTTCAAATAATGCTTTTTTGCCGACACGCAAAGTTACGTTGCTTGTACTAATCATAGTTATCTATCTCCTTATCAGCGTCAGTGCATACTGACGTTATCATTATTATAACCATCTTGTTGCATACATTGCCTATCTTATCAAAAAAAGCCGGAAATAGCAATAAATTTTACCTTTGCCATCTGAGAAAAACAGTATATAATAGATAGCGGAAAGCGAGGAATGGAAAATGACAAAAGCAACGATGGTATTAGAAGGCGGTGCAACCAGAGGTGTATTTACCTCAGGTGTCCTTGATTATCTGATGGAACAGGATTTCTATACGTCAGATGTAATCGGGGTATCTGCAGGAAGCTGCAATGCGGTGGATTATGTATCCAGACAGCCGGGGCGGACAAGAGACTGTATGATCCACAAAGAGAAAGAGTATAGTTATTACTATGGATTTACCAAATTTGTGAGAAAAAAGAGTTTGCTTGACATGGATATGATATTTGATAAGTATCCGAATGAGATATTCCCCTTTGACTATGATACGTATTTTGCGTCTGAAATGGAATGCGAGATTGTGACAACCAATTGTGAGACGGGAAAAGCTGAATATATGAAGGAACGGAAAGATAAAGAGCGTTTAATGAAAATGTGCCGGGCATCCAGCAGCATGCCGCTGATTTCGCCAATGGTGAATATGAATGGTGTACCTTATCTGGATGGAGGACTGGCGGATTCTATTCCCATACGCCGGGCAGTAGAATTAGGAAATAAAAAAATCATCCTGGTACTTACCAGAAATCCCGGATACCGTAAGAAATTACCTTCAAAAGGAAGCGTAAAGGTCTATAAAAAGGCGTATGCAAAGTACCCGAATCTGGTGAAAAGCGTGGTGAACAGAAATCCGTCTTATAACAGAACCATGGAATGGATTGAGAAGCTGGAAGCGGAGAAAAAGATATTTGTTATCCGGCCGCTTATCCCAACTGTGTCCAGGCTGGAGAAGGATTATGACACATTGATGAATTTCTATGAGCATGGTTATCATCTGATGGAAAAGCAATTTGACGAACTGAGAAGATTTATGGAGCAGTAAAGAATAAAGGAGGTTTCCCTATGTATTTATATGAACATCAGATTTCAACAAAAGGGGCGCAGCAGATGTCCAAGGTAACAAATATCGTGAGAGAAGATATTGAAAAAAGCGGAGTAAAGGATGGGATTGCTGTGGTGTACTCTCCCCATACGACGGCAGGATTCACGATTAATGAAAATGCTGACCCGGATGTGGTACATGATATGCTGAAAGGGTATGAGAAAGCCTTCCCCACGACGGCAGATTTCTACCGCCATGCGGAAGGAAATTCTCATGCACATATGAAGACCACCCTGGTGGGACCATCCCAGACTCTGATTATCAGTGGGGGAAGGATTGTGTTCGGAATCTGGCAGGATCTGTATTTCTGCGATTTTGACGGCCCGAGAAACCGCAGGTTCTATGTAAAGATTCTGGAAGGCTAAGGGTATGGATGGAAGAACATTGCTGGATTTTCTGGCGCTTGCGGAGAAGATGAAGTGTCATACCAGACATTCCTGGACTTCCAGCGGACGAAAAGAGAGTGTGGCAGAGCATACCTACAGGATGATGGTATTTGCATGGCTTGTGAAAGATGAATTTCCGGAATATGACATGGATAGAGTTATGAAGCTGTGTTTGTTTCATGATTTGGGTGAGGCGGTCACCGGTGATATCCCAGCCTTTGAGAAGACGGCCTCCGACGAGGACAGAGAAGAGAGAACTCTGGTTATGATAGCGGAGAAGCTGCCGGAACCGTACCGGGAAGAGCTGAAGGAAATATTCAGAGAAGTCGTGGAAAAAAGGACGAAGGAATCGAAGCTTACACAGGCGCTTGATAAGCTGGAGGCAGTTATCCAGCACAACGAAGCTCCGATAGAAACCTGGCTTCCGTTGGAATATGACCTGCAGTTTACTTATGGCAGTGAACAGGTGAAGGGCATTCCTTATATGCAGATGCTAAAAGAGATGGTGAACCGGGATACCAGAGATAAGATAGCGGGAGAGAAGGCGAGGATAGAAGCAGAGATGAGAGATAAGAAGTTTGGGTATAATATTGTACTGATAGGGTTTATGGGAACGGGAAAATCGACGGTTTCTGAATATCTCAGTACGATGTATAATATGGAGACCGTAGAGATGGATCAAGTGATTGCAGAGCGGGAAGGAATGAGCATTTCGGAAATCTTTTCTGCTCATGGGGAGGAATATTTCCGCAATCTGGAGACAAGCCTTTTGGCAGAACTTCAGTCGAGAAAGGATCTGATTATTTCCTGCGGAGGCGGCGCTGCCCTGCGGGAGTGCAATGTGGCTGAGATGAAGAAAAATGGAAAGGTTGTACTTCTTACGGCAAGACCTGAGACGGTATATGATAGAGTGAAGGAAAGCAGTGACAGGCCTAACTTACATGGACGGAAAACAGTGGAGGGAATTGCGCAGCTGATGGAGCAGCGGCGCGCAAAATATGAGGCTGCCGCAGATGTGGTGGTACAGACAGATGGGAAAACGGTACCACAGATTTGTAAAGAACTGGTAAATAAAATAAAAGAAATGGAAGAAGAATAATGTTTGATATGTTTTTTCCTGACCGCTATGTGGCATCCACATATGTCATAGACTTTGAAAAACTGTACGAAGAAGGAGTCCGGGGGATTATTTTTGATATAGACAATACGCTGGTGCCTCATGGGGCTCCGGCAGATCAACGTGCAATCGAGCTTTTTGAAAGGCTGAAAAAAATCGGCTTTCATTGCTGCCTGATTTCTAATAATCAGGAGCCGCGTGTAAAGATGTTTAATGAGAAAATACAGGTGGATTATGTCTATGATGCTCATAAACCTTCTACTAAGAATTACTGTAGGGCAATGGAGATTATGGGGACGGATGTAAGGAATACTGTCTTTGTGGGAGACCAGCTTTTTACAGACGTTTGGGGCGCAAAAAGGGCCGGTATTCCCAATATCCTGGTGAAGCCGATTCATCCGAAAGAAGAGATTCAGATTGTACTGAAGCGCTATTTAGAGAAAATAGTCCTGTTTTTTTATAAGAGAAGCCTGAAACAATAAAAAAAGGTTGAAAAAAGGCGTATTTTATTATAGAATGGAACAAGTGAATAGAAGGAATATTGCCGGAGGGCAAGTTTAAGGAGGGTAATATATGTTATCAGCAGGTGAATTTAGAAAGGGCGTTACAGTAGAGATTGACGGAAAGGTATGTGTAATCGTAGATTTCCAACATGTAAAGCCTGGTAAGGGAGCAGCGTTTGTCCGCACAAAGTATAAGAACATTATCACGGGCGCTGTACTTGAGACTGCATTTAAGCCGGAGGACAAGTTTAAAAAGGCTCATATTGACCGTAAGAAAATGCAGTATCTTTATAATGACGGAGATTTCTATTATTACATGGACCAGGAGACTTACGAGCAGATTTCCATTGGTGCTGATGTTGCAGAAGAGTGGATGAAGTTTGTGAAAGACAATGAGATTGTAACGGTAAGTTCTTATCAGGGGAATCCGTTCCTGGTAGAGCCGCCTACATCCGTAGAGCTTAAGGTAACAGAGACGGAGCCGGGTGTAAAGGGCAATACTGCTACAGGAGCAACCAAGCCCGCCACAGTTGAGACAGGAGCTTTAGTTATGGTTCCTCTTTTTATTGAGCAGGATGAGATGATTAAGATTGATACCCGTACAGGAGAATATCTGTCACGTGCATAAGGAGAGTAAGAGAGCATTCCGGGAGGAGTGCTCTTTTTGTTACAATTCACAGCACCCCACCAACATGCGCACTCGTCGCATCTTCGATGCTCCAGTCCCGCTCCTGAAGGAGCTAAGACTGCTTATGTGGGTGGGGTGACTGCCCCACAGTCCTGATTTGGAATCCAATATATCTTCTTGCGTGCAAGCACGACGAATCCATATTGGATTTCAAATCGACTGTGAATAGTAACGCTCTTTTTGACATTTTAAAGCTTTTTATGAAAAACACTTGCTTTTTATGGTAACCATGATTATAATAAAAGTTACCATAATATTTATCTATCCGGCATTAGCCGGTCTGCATCATAAGATGTCACGGTATTTTTATCATGCCATATCCATTTGTAAGATGTTGCAATTTTGATAGGAAGGAGAATTATGTCATATGAACAGTTTCTTGAGCGGATGAAGCAGGAGCTCGGTGAGTGTGCGGGAGAGAACCGTAGAGTTTTTCTGCAGTCTGCGTTAAAAAATAACGGGAGAATTCGAAAAGGGATTACATTCCAGGAGGCAGGAATCAATATATCGCCGACCATATATATGGAAGAATATTATGAACGATTTCAAAGGACGGGAGATATAAAACAGATTGTACAGTCGGTAATGGAATTGTATCAACAGGTAAAATTCAAGCATTCCTGGGAGGGGGATTTCGTACGTAAATATACCTGTGTGAAGGATAAAATTATCTATCAGCTGGTGAACCGGGATGAAAATATGCAGATGCTTCGGGATGTGCCATATGTTCCGTATTTGGATCTGGCAATTATCTTTTATGTGCTGGTAGAATTGAACAGGGGAGAAGAACGGCTGGCAACAATGCTGATTCGGAAAGAACATCTTGCGTGGTGGGAAATTGAGGAGGAAGAATTGTACAAAATCGCTCAGGAAAATACAGAAAAACTGCTTCCTTATGAATTTTCGGCAATGTCAGCAGCAGTAGGGGAGATGCTGGGAGAGGAAATGCCTGAGAATATAGAGGAAGAACTCTATGTCCTGACGAATTCTATCCGTAATTTTGGAGCGACGGCAATCCTTTATGAACATCGCCTGGAAGGAATCGGAGATTATTTTAAAGAAAATTATTTTGTGCTTCCCAGCAGTGTGCATGAGGTAATTATGATTCCGGAAAGTAAGGCTGCCAGGCAAAATGATCTGTCTGCCATTGTAAAAGAAGTGAATGAGACACAGGTGCAGAAAGAAGAGGTTCTTTCTGATCATGTGTATTATTATGACCGAAAGAAAAAAGAGCTGTTATTATAACATAGGAAAGTGAGAACTTTCCTATGTTATAAAAAAAGATTGCGCATAAGCGCAATCTTTTTTTAAAGCGTCTCTAACCAGAGTCGAACTGGCGCACCTGCCTCCGGAGGGCAGTGCTCTATCCACTGAGCTATAGAGACAATAATTATATTAACATATTTGTTCTTAAAAAACAATACCCAAAATGATTGACAATTAAAAATGAAGCGAGTATTATTTTAATGCATAACCGTATATCAATGCATAGTGGAGGTAGTCTATGAAGGCAAGATGGATTATGACCTGTGTGGTATTGCTTTGTGCAGCTGCAGCAGTGGGATTCATTCTTACCGAAGATAACGCACAGATGGCAGCGTCCGGTGAAGTAGTTGTATTGGAGGAAAACGAGGGATACCTGGATATGGAATCGAATCCACTCTTATCTGATACATACCCGGAGCTGGAAGATGCTGTGAGAAAGTACTATTCTGAACGGAAGGAAGATACAGGATTTGTAGAGGACTATCATAATGTACAGATTTATACGAAAAAGGGAAGGTATAAAGATTCTTATGTAGTATTTGTGCGCTACGATATGAAGATCAAGGATATTTATACGGAAGTACCGGGACTGGGGACGCTCTATGTGGAGAAAAATGCAGACAGTGGAGAATATCAGATAGATTCGGCTCCTGAACAGGAGGGAATCCAGGAACTGGTGAATACACTGGCATCCCATGGAGATGTACAGTCTTTGATGGCACAGATACAGACAGATTATGAGAATGCAGTTGCGTCGGATGCGCTGCTTGCGGAAGCATTGCAGGATTTAAAGAACGCTTACGAGAACAGATAAAGGAAGGAAGAAATCATGTCCGGATACAAAAAGGCATTTCGCCGGGCATTTCCCTATACTATACCGGTTCTTACTGGTTATTTGTTTATAGGGATTGCGTTTGGTGTTATGTTTGCAGAGAAAGGATATTCCTTTTTATGGGCAATACTTATGAGCCTGCTGGTTTATGCAGGCTCAGGACAATACTTGGCAGTGAATTTTTTCGTGCCGGGTATTTCTTTTATTCAAGTGGTATTTATGACCTTGATGGTGAATATCAGACATGTCTTTTATGGAATATCACTACTTGAGAAATTTAATAAAATGGGAAAGAAGAGATGGTATATGATATTCGGGCTTACCGATGAGACCTATTCCCTTCTTTGTACAACGAAAGTCCCGGATGACGTGGAAGAAGATAAGTTTTTATTTGCGATTTCACTTATGAATCAATCCTATTGGGTGATTGGCTCTGCAATCGGGGGACTGGCGGGAGCGTTGCTTCCCTTCAATTCAGAAGGAATAGATTTTGCGATGACCGCTTTGTTTGTGGTGATATTTGTAGAACAGTGGATGGAGGCAGAGAACCGGATTCCAGAGATTATTGGCATTGTGGCGGCATTTATCTGCCTTCAGATATTTGGAAAGGACAGCTTCGTGCTGCCTTCCATGATTTTAATTATCCTTGTTCTGTTTGTGGGAAGGACAAGGCTGGAAGGGCAGGTGGAAGAATCATGCCGGTAGGAGTCGGGACTTCACTTCTTATTATTTTACTGGTGGCAATTACTACGTTTGCGACGCGCGTGGTTCCGTTTCTTTTATTTCCGAAAGGAAAGGAGATTCCTCCGGTCATTCAATACCTGGGGAAGGTGCTGACGCCCGCTGTTATTGGGATGCTGGTGGTGTACTGCCTGAAGGCGACGCCTGTTATGGAAGCTCCCCATGGGATACCGGAGCTGATTGCCGTGGCTGTGACGGCGGGACTTCACGTGTGGAAGCGGAATAATCTACTTAGTATCGGGACGGGTACTGTGCTGTATATGGTGTTGATACAGGCGGTGTTTTGATATAATTCTCAAAGAATTACAAAGAGTCTTATAGATTGTGTATTGAAAAACGATAAGGAATTATACTAATTCTTAAAGAATGAATTGTAAATGGAGTTAGCTATGAATTTCAAATCTATGGGACAAAAAATTAAAAGAGCTAGAGAAAGAAAAGGATATACACAGGAAGAGTTAGCAGAAAGAGTTAATCTCAGTGTTCAGCATATTAGTGTAATAGAGCGTGGAATAAAAGCACCGAGGCTTGAGACATTTCTGAATATTGCGAATGAATTGGATGTTGATGCAGATTATTTGTTAGCAGATTTATTAAATGTTTCAGAACAGCTGACATCAAATGAGTTGTATGATATGATGGCGGAAGTATCTAAAAAAGAAAAAAGGAGAATATTGGAAGTAGTCAAAGTTTTGATTGAGATGGCAGATAAATAAAGACTTTTAGATTGATAATCTAAGAGTTTTTTTATGCTTGAAATATAGTTCAAAAAGAATTAAACTAATTCTAATAGAATTATAAGTTAAGTATTAGGAAATGGGAGGGAATGAAGGAGAATGAAAATGAAGAAAAAGGCATTAGCGTTATTAATTTGCATGGTGGTTGTTATCATAGGTGTGGCAGGAATTTATAATATTTCCCATGCGTCAGGTTTGACTTATAATCAATATCTTTCAAATTATTATTCCGAAGATTCTACTTTAAATTTTTATTTAGAAGAGTGTAATACTCCATACCGCACTTATGTAGAAACAGGTGGAACTAATTTTGAATCAACTCTTGCAGCGTGGGAAGTGGGAACGCTGGGGGCAGGTGCAGCAACTACATACACAACAAAACAAGTTGAATTTTATAAGTTGATATTGTTTGATATTTTATATCAGGATGTGTCTAATTCAACATTTTTAAAGGATTATGAAAAAAATATAAAAGCTTTGAATGTTTCTTGTTGGAAAAGCTTGGCAGAGTTGGATTCTACAATATCAAAAAGTGCGAAAGTGGATGAAGAACTTCTCAATAAACTGAATAATTTAAAAGTGTTTACAAAATCTATGAAGTATGTCAGCACCTTTACGAAAGGATTGGGATATGTAAATGATGCTGGTGATTTAATCAATAGGATATGTAAAATTGAAGCGCTTATGAATCTCCCAGATGAATGTGGAGAAGTGCTGACATCTATTATGGGAAATACCGATAATTTGGCTTTGGGTTATGCAATAAATGAAATGATTGAAGCATGCGGTGGTATGTTTACGGAAGAACAGATTGCCGCATGGTTTACAGCTGATACAGTGATAAGTATTGCCGCAGAAGAATGCTTTAAAGGGATATGGGACGGATTGCTGGCTAGTTGTGGTGCGGCAGGATTATCTATTAAAGTCGGACAATCTGTAGGAAAACTGGGCAGTAATATTTTAGTTGGCACAGATAAGATTGCGGAAGAATGGTATTCAATGAAAATGATTTGTGATTTTGAAGATGCACTGAAAAAAACGGTGAAAGGATACCAATCCAGATACAAATCTAACAGTACTGATGAGAATGCTGTGCTTTTTAATGAGTCTGTTCGTATGTTATATAAAACAATGGATATGGGAATGGATTATGCGAAAGATTTTGTGAAAGCAGTACGCAGCGGCGGCGTAGTCAACTGGTTATACAGTTTTTTTAATCAGACAAAGTATGATGAATTAGAGAAAACACTGGGAAATATTCAAGAGAATATGAATTCAGAAATGCTTTTCGTTAGCAATTATATGATGAATTTGTATTTGGATGAATATGGCTCTTCAGTATCGGCAAATACAGATGTTTCACAAGAAAAGCAGGAAATAACACAAGAAGAGCGGGAGACGATTGTCCAGCAATTGAGTGGGGATATGATTAAGACATCTAATCTTGTCATTACGAAAAATACTATATTAACAGGCGATTGGGAAACTTATGGTGATTTGGAAGTTCATGATGGAACATTAGATTTAAATGGATTTACGTTGAATGTAGGAGGAAATGCAAATCAGCCAGGTGGATATGTCAATGTAAATGGAGGGACGCTGAACATAGACGGCGCCTATAACCTATATGAGGAAATAGTGGACAGTGCAACCGGCCAGTCCAAGAAAATCGGTGGCGGGACATTGCAGATGAACAATACTACAGATGTGGTAAATGTAAAAGGGGATTTTGTGACGTATGGATATAATGGATCTTCACCATTAACGGCAGGTACATTAAATCTATATGGAAATTTTGAGCAGATAGGGGATTATGGGTATTTTTCAAGTAGTGGAAGTTTTGAACCGGGAGAAGAACTTTGTATTAATTTCCTGAAAGAAGGAACTCCTAAAATTAGTTTTGTAAGCACAAAGAGCCATCTGAATAACAATACATATTTTGCCAGCAAAAAGGTAGAGCTGTCAGGGAAGATAACCGGCTGGAAACTGACGGATAACCTTACGGTAGAAGGAGAGATGCCAGCGTTCGCAGGTACGTTTGATTTGGATGGACATACAATGAATATTAATGGGGATTTAAATCAGCCAGATGGATATGTCAATGTAAATGGAGGAACGCTGAATATAGATGGTGCCTATAACCTATACGAGGAAACGGTGGACAGTGCAACCGGCCAGCCCAAGAAAATCGGTGGCGGGACATTGCAGATGAACAATACTACAGATGTGGTAAATGTAAAAGGGGATTTTGTGACGTATGGATATAATGGATCTTCACCATTAACGGCAGGTACATTAAATCTATATGGAAATTTTGAGCAGATAGGGGATTATGGGTATTTTTCAAGTAGTGGAAGTTTTGAACCGGGAGAAGAACTTTGTATTAATTTCCTGAAAGAAGGAACTACTAAAGTTAGTTTTGTAAGCACAAAGAGTTATCTGAATAACAATACACATTTTTCCAGCAAAAAGGTAGAGCTGTCAGGGAAGATAACCGGCTGGAAACTGACGGATAACCTTACGGTAGAAGGAGAGATGCCAGCGTTCGCAGGTACGTTTGATTTGGATGGACATACGCTGAATATTAATGGGGATTTGAATCAGCCATCTGGAACAATGAAGTTAAATAAAGGAACTTTAAAGGTCAATGGAAATTATAATCTATGTGGGAGGAAGATAAATTCAGTTACAGATGAGACAGAGATTGTGCGGGGCGGCTCTCTGTTAATGCAGAATGTAAAAGAAATTGTGAATGTTACAGGCGATATGATTGTATATTCTTCTAATGGTTCTGATTCCTTGGTTGGAGGAACCTTGTACTTAAAAGGTAACTTTACGCAATATGGTGATTCATATAGTTTTAGAGCATCACAGTATCACAAAACGGTTTTGACTGGTGATGCTACACCGGAAAACAAGCAAAAAATTACATTTAATCATTCCAATTGTAAATTTCATATTTTACAGTTGAGTAAGCCGAAAGACTGCTATGAATTTCATCCGGAAGTATGTTGGGATGAATTGAATGAAATTTCCGGTAAATCTATTGTGGATGCAAAAGTAGAACTGGAAGAAGAGTCTTGTTTGTACGAAGGGAAAGAGGTTTGTCCAAAAGTAATAGTTACCTTAGGTGGTGAACAGCTTAAGGAGGATATTGATTTTGTAGTTTCTTATGAGGGAAACGATAAGCCCGGCACAGCAAAGATTAAAATTGAAGGAATTAATTGCTATGAAGGAGTAACAGAAAAGGAATTTACTATTATTTGTGAACACAAATGGGGCGAATGGATAGTTACTAAGGAAGCTACAAATACAGAAGAAGGCCAAAAAGAGCATATCTGTCAGACGTGTGGAGAAATTGAGGAAGAAGTGATTCCGATATTAGGAAAGCAGGCACAGGTTATCGAAGGGACGGATCATTATATAAAAACATACGGAGATAGCAATTTTAACTTAGATTGTATTCTTACAAAAGGAAATGGTGTTCTGTCATATACATCGGATAATGAGAAGGTGGTATCAGTAGACGCTAAAGGGACGGCTTCTGTCATTGGAGCAGGAACTGCCAGCATTACAGTGACTGCCGCAGGGACTGATGAGTATGTAAAAACAGAGAAAGTAATTGCTGTTACAGTGAATAAAGCAGAGCAAAAGTTTAATATTACATATAATACGGATATTCTTTCTGTGGGACAGACGCTCTCTATTAAAGCAGAATCATCGACAGGGTTGATTACTTATGAGTCCGCAGACGTGAGGATTGCAAATGTTGATAATCAGGGTGTAATTACTGCGAAAGCAAAGGGTGTTGTACAAATTGCGGTGAAATCTGCTGGAAACAACAATTATCAGGAGGCGGTAAAGCATGTTTCTATTACGGTTAAAGAAAATGAGCCGGTTAATCCGCCAGAAGAGCGTTCTTTTGTCGATGTTCAAGAAGGCGCCTGGTATTACGAGTATGTGCGTTATAATTATATGGCTGGGATAATGACGGGTAAAGACGATGCACATTTTGCACCTGATGAAAATCTAGCCAGAGCACAATTCGCCGTGATTCTACATCGGATGAATGATGAACCCGCTGTGACATATACAGAAGTGTTTCCAGATGTCTCTGATGATGTATGGTATACCAATGCTATCCTTTGGGCAAATAATATCGGAGTGGTAACTGGGTATAGCAATACGGGATGTTTTGGTCCGGCAGATAATATTAATCGTGAACAAATGGCAGTTATGATGTACCGATATGCCAATTACAAGGGTTATGATACAGGAAACAAGGCGGATTTTAATAATTTCTCAGATGCAGACAGAGTGAGTGCGTATGCAGAAGAAGCAATGCGGTGGGCGGTAGGAAATAAAATTATTAGCGGTAAAAATAATGGAACACTTCTCGACCCACAAGGAAATGCGACGAGAGCAGAATGTGCAACAATAATTATGCGGTTTACTGAGAAATTTGAAAAGTAATTTTGATAGGCAGAGTTTGAAGATTAGAATTTCACCGGGAATTGTGGCTTATACAGTCAACAATTCCCGGTGTTAAAAATTGCATATTTCTCAATTGTTACCATTCACAGCACCCCACCAGCACGCGCACTCGTCGCATCTTCGATGCTCCAGTCCCGCTCCTGTCGGAGCTAAGACTGCTTATGCGGGTGGGGTGACTGCTCCACAGACCGGATTTGAAATCCAATATATCTTCTTACGTGCAAGCACGACGAATCCATATTGGATCTCAAATCGGCTGTGAATGGTAACGGTTTAGTTCAGATTCATTTTCTTTTCCATCATCCAGTAGGAGATTCCATATAGTATGATAGAAGTAACTGTTTCGAGAATGATTGTTATCATAAGAGTGTTTTTAAAATAGTCATAAGGCAGGATCGTGTTTTCGGCAGCGGATGTCATTGCAACTGAAAAGCTTCCTGTCACTGTCATAAAGAGTAGTGTAAAAACAGAGATTAAGGCAGTCAGCACAAAATAGGCAACAACGGAACCGAGTACCCGGTGGCTGCCGAATAACTGTCCAAGTACAATGGATGCGTATAACAAAATGGTGTTGCCGATTCCGCCAATTAAAATAAGCAGAAGAAACCAGAAAAATACTGCTGCCAGAGAGATGGATTTAGGGATTCCGAATACCTGCAGAAGTTCGTCTCCGTTTTCTTTCACTGCTGTTATTACATAAGGAGTAGCAAGCAAGAGGAATGTGCACAAATAGATGAATATTGCGTCAATTGTACTCCAGATGCTTCCGGCAATCGTCTTGGACAGCAGGAGCTGGCCTCGGGTGACCGGAAGTGTGTTGGTTAAATATCCTTCGTCAGAAAAAATATTTTTATAGAATCTGACTGCGATAATAATCTGGGTTCCCCAGGATACACCAATAAAAAGTATGAAGTAAAAAATAATGGACAGTGCAAGCAGAATCTGATTCAGTTCGTTTGCATCAGCATTTATGCGGCCGGTTATAAAAAGCCGGCAGGCAGCGGATGCGGCCAATAAAAAAGCATGGATAAGAATCAGAAAGCGGTTTAAGGCCTTTAAGTCATATTTTATCAGTTTCCCTAACATCTGAATACCTCCCTGAATAATGTATCTACAGATTTCCCCTGCTCCATTCTAATCTCATCAACAGCGGCATTGAGGATGATTTGCCCGTTTTTCAGGAAGAGAACTCTGTCTAAGATGTTTTCAATGTCTGCAATAAGCTGGGTGGATAGGAGTATGGTCGCATTCTCGTTATAGTTCGTAAGAATAGTATTTAAAATGTAATCTCTTGCAGCCGGATCGACGCCTCCGATTGGTTCATCGAGAATATACAGGTCCGCGTCACGACTCATGACAAGGATTAACTGCACCTTTTCTTTCGTCCCTTTTGAAAGTGTGCGAAGCCTGTCTTCCGGTTTGATTTTCAGGTCTTCCAGCATGTGATATGCACGTTCTGGGATAAAATTACCGTAAAAATCCGTGAAGTAATGGATCAAATCCTGAATCTTCATAGTGGAATCGAGGTAAGTCCGCTCAGGAAGATAGGATATCAGTTTCTTTGTTTCCACTCCGGGGGTTTTCCCTGCGATCCATATACTTCCTTCTGTGGGAACCAAAAGGTCGTTGATTAGTTTGATAAGCGTTGTTTTGCCGCTTCCGTTGGGACCCAGCAATCCGATGATCTGACCGCGCTCCAGTACAAGATTGAGGTTGGCAAGAGCATAGAAATCGTTGGCGTATTTTTTGGAAAGTCCCCGGCATTCTATGATTGGATTCATGGCTGCATTCCCACTCCGTTGATAGTTTCTTTAATAAGACTCAGTATTTCCGGATCCTGATAGCCAAGCTGCCTCATCTTTTCTATAAATTCTTTGATTTGGCGGGAAGCTTGTTGTTCTTTCATCTTTCTTAACATGGTTTTGTCCTCCGTAATAAAACGTCCGCTTGTGCGGTAAGAATGCACAAGTCCGTTTCTTTCCAGTTCGGATAATGCTTTCTGCATTGTGTTGGGATTTACGGCAGCTTCTACTGCGAGATCCCTGACAGATGGAAGCTTATCACCGGGCTGGTAGACTCCGGCAATAATGTCTCGCTGTATGCGTTCCATTAACTGTAAATAGATGGGACGGTCATTATCTAACTCCCATGGCATCTGCTTCACCTCACTTTGTATTATCTTAATAGTACAATAATACGTTTGCCGGGAAAAGTCAAGTTATTATTGAGAGAGGATAAGAATTATGCTAAACTTATACATTAGATAGCAGTTTCTGCAAATGGCTATAACAAGGAGGATGACGAATGAAACAGATAATTGACCTCATAACAGCAGAGCTTAAGAAAGCTTTTGAAGAGGCAGGATATGATAAATCATATGCAAGAGTAACACTGTCCAATCGTCCGGATCTGTGTGAATACCAGTGTAACGGTGCGATGGCGGGGGCAAAGACGTATAAGAAAGCGCCGCTTATGATTGCGGAAGACGTGGTGGGAAGGCTTGGAGAAAGTAGGTGCATTGCGGAAGTTGAAGCAGTGAAACCGGGATTTATTAATATGAAATTAGATGACGGATTTGTGGCAGAGTATCTGAATCAGATGGCGGAGGATGAAGCGCTGGGGCTTGAGAAGGCAAAAGATCCTCAGATGATTCTTGTGGATTATGGCGGACCCAATGTGGCAAAGCCGCTCCATGTAGGACATTTGCGTTCGGCGATTATTGGCGAGAGCATTAAAAGAATTTGCCGCGCTATGGGACATGAGGTCCTGGGAGATATCCATCTGGGCGACTGGGGATATCAGATGGGACTGATTATTACAGAACTTAAAAAGCGCAAGCCGGAACTTCCGTATTTTGATGAAGCTTATTTGGGGGAGTATCCTGAGGAAGCACCATTTACCATTGGAGAGTTGGAGGAAATCTATCCGGCTGCCAGTGCATTTGCCAAGGAAAATGAGGAATATAGGGAAGAGGCGCTTCACGCCACATATCTGCTCCAGAACGGGCACAGAGGCTATACGGCTATCTGGAATCATATTATGCAGGTGTCTGTTGCAGATTTGAAGAAGAACTACCGCAACCTGAATGTGGACTTTGATCTGTGGAAGGGAGAATCTGATGCTCAGAAATATATCCCGGCTATGATTGACCGTTTGAAAAAAGAAGGGTATGCGTATATGGATCAGGGCGCGCTGGTGATTGACGTGAAGGAAGCGTCTGATACGAAGGAGATACCGCCCTGCATGATACAGAAGTCTGACGGGGCTTCGCTTTATGGAACCACAGATCTTGCTACGCTGGTTCAGAGGGAAGAAGACTATCATCCGGACAAGGTGATTTACATTGTGGATAAAAGGCAGGAACTTCATTTTATACAGGTATTCCGTGCAGCGAAGAAGACGGGGATTGTACCGGAGTCTACGGAGCTTATTTTCCAGGGATTCGGAACCATGAACGGAAAAGACGGCAAGCCTTTCAAAACAAGGGAAGGCGGCGTGATGCGCCTGGAGAATCTGATTGCAGAGATTACGGAAGAGATGTATAAGAAGATTGCAGATAACCGTACCGTAGAGGAAGCAGAGGCGGAAGAGACAGCGAAGATTGTAGGAATATCTGCGATTAAATATGGTGATTTATCGAATCAGGCAAGCAAAGATTATATTTTTGATGTGGACAGGTTCACGTCTTTTGAGGGAAATACGGGCCCGTACATTCTTTATACGATTGTGCGGATTAAGTCCATTCTGAATAAATATAAGGAAGCGGGAGACAGCCTGGACGGGCTGAAAATTGCAGGTGCACATAGTGAGAGCGAAAAGGCGTTGATGCTGGAAGCAGCGAAGTATAACGGGGTTATTAAGAACGCCTTTGAAGAGACTGCTCCTCATAAAATCTGCGCGTATATTTATGATTTGGCAAATGCATTTAATCGATTTTACCATGAGACAAAGATTCTTGCAGAAGAAGAAAAGGCGAAGAAAGAAAGTTATATTGCTCTGCTGGTGATTACGAAGAAAGTATTGGAAGCTTGTATTGATATGCTTGGTTTTGAGGCACCGGAAAGGATGTAATTCTATATGAAAGAGACGGCGAAATTGTATTATGCGGACGGTTATGTCCGTGAATTTGATGCCTGTGTAGTATCTTGCCGGCCGGAAGGAGAGAGATATAGGGTGGTTCTTGACAGGACTGCCTTTTTTCCGGAAGGGGGAGGCCAGTACGGTGATGTCGGGTGCCTGGACGGAGTGCAGGTGACGGATACGAAGGAAAAGGGCGGCATCATTTTTCATGAGACGGACACTGCCCTTGAAGAGGGAAAGTGCGTCCATGGGATTCTTGACTGGGAAGTCAGATTTGACCGGATGCAGCAGCACAGTGGAGAGCATATCGTGTCGGGAATCGTACACCGCAGGTTCGGATATGAGAATGTTGGTTTTCATCTGGGAGATGACTACTGTACGATGGATTTTAATGGTCCGATTACAAAAGAAGAATTAAAGGAAATTGAATGGGAAGCAAACCGGGCTGTTTTTGAAAATCTGGATGTCCTGGTGACTTATCCGTCCAAGGATGAGCTTGCGCAGATGGAATACAGGAGCAAGATAGAGATTGACGGTCAAGTACGTATCGTGACGATACCCGGATATGATGTTTGTGCATGCTGTGCCCCTCATGTAAAAAAGACCGGGGAGATTGGACTGATTAAGCTTGTTAATAGGATGAATTATAAAGGCGGCGAGCGTATCACCATGTTGTGTGGAGGACGGGCGCTGAAAGATTATGACAGAAAGCAGGAAAATGCAAAGCGCATTGGAGCGCTTCTCTGTGAAAAGGAAAATGAGATAGCAGAAGCCGTAGAAAGGCTGAAAGAAGAACAGGGAAGGCTAAAGAGCAAGGCGGCATCTCTCCGGCAGCAGATGCTTGTTTATAAGGCGCAGGAAATTGAGATTCAGGAACCTATCGTGCGTGTATTTGAGGAAGAGCTGACAGGAAACGAACCAAGAGAACTGATGAATCTTCTGCTGGAGCGGGGCGCGAGGGTGTGCGCTGTGTTTGCCGGGACGGATGTGACGGGATACCGCTATGTAATCGGCAGCAGGACGGAGGATGTAAGGCCGGTCAGCAGAATGCTGAATGAGAAATTTCAGGGAAGAGGCGGCGGAAAACCGGAGATGGTGCAGGGAAGCCTTTCCGCAGAAAAAAGCCTCATTGCTGAGGCCTTGGAAAGTCTTTAGAAGCTATGAAGAGGTTACGGTAATTCTTTCAGGCATTGTATTAACCGGGCATTGTCTTCTGGCTTCATGATGCAGAACCTGATATATTCTCCTTCGAGGCTTTTAAAAGAAGAGCAGTCTCTAATCATCAGCCCTTGCCGGATGGCGTGTTCAAAAACCTGATGGGAGGTCAGCCCTTCTTTTAAGAGCCGGACTAAGATGAAATTGGCATAGGGTTCGTAGATTTTTAAGAAGGGCACTTCTCTCAGAGTCTTACAAAGCTGCTTCCGCTGGGAAAGAATCAACGCTCTGGTTTCCTTTATATAAGCAGTATCCTGCAGCATTTTTTCACCGGCAAAAGCGGCTATACTATTTAAGCTCCAGGGATTCTGACAGCGTTTCAAGGAGGACAAAAATTCCTGGTTGCCGGTGACGCCGTAGCCGAGGCGGAGTCCCGGGGCAGCATAGAATTTGGATACGCCCCGAATAACCATGAGGTTGTCAAAGATTTTTGTAAGGGGCATGGCAGTGATTTCCTCTATGCAGGGCGCAAATTCCACATAAGTCTCGTCAATCATGACAAATATTCCTCTTTTTTTACATTCGGAAAGAATCGTTTCAATGTTTTCCTGTCTGACGGCAGAGGAAGTAGGATTATTGGGGTTGCAAAGGATTAAAAAATCAGTCTCCGGCGGAAGTGATTTTAAAAGGTCAGATGGATCCAGATGGAAATCTTCGTGTTCTTTCAGATTATAATAGGACATACTGCCCCCTGTCAGGGAAAGTTCTCTTTCGTATTCTGAGTAGGTGGGACCAACGACCAAGGCGTGCTTTGCTTTGCGATGGCCGATAAGCAGAGAAATCAGTTCTGTGGATCCGTTACCTACTGCTACCTGGTCAGTGTTGACGCTGCAATATGCAGCTATGGTTTCGCGAAGGGCTTTGTAGTCCCTGTCCGGATACCGGGTAATTACATCCAGATTGTCTGCAAGAGCAGATTTTACGGAAGGAGAGAGACCTAGTGGATTGACATTTGCCCCAAAGTTTATGATAGACTCCTGTGGAATGTGGTAGTAGGCAGCTATTTTTTCTAGATCACTGCCGTGAAAGGCTGGTGTTATATTTGTATTCATATGTCCTCCTTACAGAATCTTGAATAATGGTTGAATAATTTGTGTTTCAGCATTGCTATTCATATTAAAAGAATGCTATAATTTATTATAGTATGTTTAAATGAAAATGCAATGCAAGAAGAGGTGGCAGGCTTGAAAAATAAAATTAAAAAATTTTCAAAAGGTGATTTTCAGGTGGCTCATCCGGATATCGTATTCCCGGAGACACATCTGCTTCTCACCATTGGTGAAGGGGAAGTGTACAAGGGGAATTTTATAATAGAGAGCCTATCAGACGGAGTTATAAGAGGACTTGTATATCCGTCTTCTTTTCGTATGCGCTGTATCGAGCAGGGATTTGAAGGAAATCCTGTTAAGGTGAATTTTGAGTATGACGGCAGAGGACTGCGTCCGGGTCATGTGGAGAAAGGTACCTTTTCTATCGTATGTAATGGCGGAGAATACACAATTGCGTTTACAGCAATTATCGAGAAACCCTATGTTATGACTTCTTATGGGAAGGTTCAGAGTACGGAAGATTTCAAGCGTTTGGCTATTAAGGATTTTTCGGAAGCACAGAGATTGTTCCGTTCCAGGGAATTTTATGAAGTGTTGAAATATGAGAACCCACGAGTATTCCATCTTTATGATAATATGAGAAAATGGTCTCTTGATGAACAGGCGATGGAAGAGTTTCTTGTAGGAATCAAACAGAAAGAATGTATATTCCTTACCCTCTCAGGGGAAGGAATGCTGTTTGAAGATATTAAGGAAGCGTCGAAAGGAACTCTGAAGATCATTAAGAACACATGGGGGTTTATGCCGATAGAGGTACGCCTGGAGGGTGGATTTATTACAACAGGAAGAACCAGGCTGACTACCGATGATTTTGTCGGAAATATGTATGAGATGGAATTTCTTGTGCATCCGGAACGCCTACACGGGGGACGCAACTTTGGGAAAATTCTTTTTGTGACGCCGTATGAAGTGTTGGCTTATGAGGTTGAGGTAAGACAGAACTGCGAATATGATGAAGACAGAAGAGAAGTTACATTTTTGATGGCGCAGATTATGAAGGAATATATTTCTTATATGGCGGGGAGGATGGAATTGAACCGTTGGAGTGAAAGTGCGATTGAAAAGGCAAAGGAGATGCGTACTCATGCCCCGCTGGACGATATGATCCAATTATTCCTTGCGCATATTTATATTATTGGCAATTACATTGAAGAAGCAAAGTGGATCCTGGAAAACTATAATTATAACCGGTTCGCAATTGGAAAAGATCCGAAGAGCAATGCTTATTATTTGTATCTGACAGCGCTGATCCGCAGGCAGGGAAGCCATGTGGAGAGAGTGATTGATGAGATAGGGAAGGTGTGGATGCGGCATCAGGATTCCTGGGAGCTTTTTCTTATGCTTCTTGATATAGACTCGCAGTACAAAGATCCTTATCGGAGGATTAAAGTGCTGGAGCAGCAGTTTTATGCATATGATACGAATCAGGTCCTGATTTATCTGGAGGCATATCGCTGCTATAAGGAAAAGACAAATCTGCTAAAGAAGTTGGGAAAATTTGAATTCCAGGTACTGAATTTTGCATCGAAATACCGTTTGATGACGAAAGAATTAGCTCTTTATGTGGCAAATCTTGCCAGCCAGCAGAAAAGTTATCATGAAGGATTGTTCCGGGTTCTGGAGCGGATTTATGACATGTACAAGGAACCCATGATTTTGAATGCAATCTGTACATTTTTGATTAAAGGCAATAAAGATGAAAGACGTTATTTTGTATGGTATCAGAGGGCGGTAGATGCGGAGCTTAAGATAGCGCAGTTATATGAATATTATATGGCTACGATTGATGAGTCGAAAGTCAGGGATGCACTTCCGCGTTCGATTTTTCTGTATTTTATGCATGGGAATAACCTGAATTATAAGAAGGCGGCGCTGTTGTATGCGAATCTGATCACGCACGAGCAGTATGCCAGTGACCTTTATATCAGTTACCGGGAGCAGATGGTACAGTTTGCCTGGGAACAGCTGATGAAGCGCCATATCAGTGATTCTCTGAAGATTATTTATAAACGCTTTTGTACAGAAGAAGAGATGACAGGAGAACGACTGGAGGCGATGTATGATCTTTGCTATGCTTATCGGGTGACGACAAAGGCAGATAATATGAAATGTGTGCTGGTTATTGAGAAGGACGGAAGTATCAAACAAAGGGTTCCGGTCAGGAAAGAAGGGACGATTGTGTACCTTTATGACAAAGACGCACGTATTATCTGGGAAGGAAAGGACGGGCGGCACTATACGGATTCCATCTTGTACGAGACGGTTCGTCTGCTCTATGAACCTCGTTTTATGGAGATGTGTAAGAAATATATGACACATATATCCAATTGGTCCTATGAAAGGAACAAGGAAGAGCCTACGTTTGAGAATCTGCGGATGAAGGGAATGGATGCTTTTGATGAGAAAGAGATTTTCCGTCTTTGCAGTAAAAGAATACGGGAAGATAATTACGAGGAAGATGATTTCCTGTTGTATCTGTGTTTTGAGTTGTTTAAGCGGCAGCAGTATGACAAGGTGATTCTTACCTATCTTGCCAATTTCTATTGTGGGGCGACCAGGGATATGAAGAAACTGTGGGAGACTGCAAAAGAATATGGAGTGTTGGTTGTGAAGCTGGGAGAGCGGATCATTACACAGATGATTTTCTCAGAAGATATGTTCGGGGAAGAAGAGATTTTTCTGGATTATTATCTGAATGGGAATCCGTATTTCCGCTTGAAACAGGCGTATTTGGCATATGCATCCAGAGAGTATATGGTAAATGGGAGAATCAATGGGGAATCTGTATTTGAAATTATTATTAACGAATATAAGTTAAAGGAAGAATTGGCGGACATCTGCAAGATTGCTGTGCTACGGTACTATTCTGACAGGGAATATGATGACGAGATCGGAGAACTTCTGCATCAGGTGCTGCAGGAAATGTGCGAGAAGCAGATTGTATTTCCTTTCTATCTGGAGTATGATGAAGCATGGCTGAGAGAGACGCAGCTTTATGATAAAGTGATGGTAGAATACAGGGCATCAAAAGGCGGGAAAGTAAGAATTTTCTATAAAATGAAAAACGGAGAGTCAGAAGAACTGGATTACCGGAGCGAGGGACTTACTCCCATGTATGAAAATATATATGTGAAAACTTTTATGCTCTATAAGAATGAAGGGATTCGTTATTATTTTCAGGAAACACAGGAAAATAAGATTATCACACAGGAAGAAAGAGTGCTTGAGCAGAAGCGCAGGATTCCGTCTATCGGAAGATTTGGTAAATTGAATGCCATGTCGGAGATGGGAGCGGCAGAGCGGAAGAAGGCAATGATGGATTATCAGCAGGAACTGCTCATGGCAGAACGGATTTTTCAGGAATTTTAGATAAGGACAAAGGAGGCTATGCAAGGTGAAGGACGGGAAAATATTAGGATTTGAATTGAATGAAAAGACATGTCAGATCAGCTTTTATAACGAGGCATCCCATGAGCCGGAGACCTTGGAAACGGCTGTAGAAAACTACCAGCTTCCACTTGTGCTGGGATACTATCAGAATGCGTGGGTGTATGGAAGAGAGGCGAAGCGTCTGGCGACGATTAATGAAGGATGTACAGTATCGGATCTGTTCCGGAGAGCCGTGCATCAGGAAAAAATCCGTGTGGGCGCAAAGACACATGAAGCAATCTGGCTTCTGGCAAAGTACATTCAGCTTGCACTGGAACAGTTTAAGAATATTGAGTACATTACCTTTTCGGTGCCTTATACTAATATCGACATCAGCAAGATGTTAAAAGGAATCGGACAGTTTATCGGCGTACCGAAAGAACGGGTTTATGTACAGGATTATAAGGAAAGTTTCTGTCACTATATGTTTTACCAGCCCAAGGAATTGTGGCAGTATGAGGCGGCGTTGTTTTATTGTGATGGCAATGAAATACGGGCGTATATGCTGCGGAAGCTGCGCACAATAACAGGGAGGGGAAACGATGTGTTTGTAGCCGTTGATGAAGTGGCAAGGGCTCAGATGCAGGAGCTGGCAGCGATTTATCCTGTTTTGAATGTAGAGAAGGCGAAGAATGCAGATGAAAGATTTAAGACCTTCATACAAGGGGTTTTTGATAAAAAAGTGGTATCTTCTGTGTTCTTAACAGGAGAAGGATTTGAAAACAACTGGTATCCGAATTCTTTGAAGGTGCTTTGTAATGGACGAAGAGCTTTTATCGGAAATAATTTGTACAGTAAGGGAGCTTGCTATACCTCTTACAGAAGGTGCAGGGATTATGAGGGAAGTCCGGTATATTTGGATGAGACAAAGATGATGGAACAGATTTGTCTGCGTATGCGGGTAAATGGGAAGGAGGCCTGGTATCCGATTGTGGCATGGGGGTCGCACTGGTATGAAGCTGACGGACAATGGGAAGTGCTGCTTGAAGATACTTCGGATATTGAGATTCATGTAGAATCCCTGGCAACCGGAGAGCTTGAAGCAGAGACGGTATCACTTGCAGGTTTGCCGGAGCGGAGAGATTATTCTCTGCGGCTGTCTATCGAGACGATGTTTTTGGATGAAAAAACATGTAAGATTACTTTTAAGGACGCGGGGTTCGGAGATTTTTTCCCGGCTACAGATTTCCAGGTGGAAAAGGTTATACATTTAGGAGGAAGCAATGGGCAGTTTAATTCTTTGTCATAAAAAGAAAGCAAGACATCCATATGAAATATCCAGAGTGCATATGCACATTTATACAATGGAAGAGCTATGTTACTATTTCTGCAATAATCTTTACTTGATAGATTATACCATTACAAACCGGCAGCTTTGCGACTGGCTGGACGATGAACTGGGTCTGTCTGCATTGGCGGATGAATTGAGAGAACAGTTGAATCAGAATGCGCCGATGGAGCAATTCGTGCTGACGGTATTGAGCCATGCATCCATCTATTCGGCGGCAGAGATTACAAAGATTCATAATGTCCTGGAGCAGCTGCGGAATCAAAATGATGTAGAGCGTGAAAAATTCAAGGCAGACAATCTTTTGAAAACAGGAGAATATTCATCGGCAATTCTTGTTTATCAGTCCATTTTGAATAAAGAGTGGGATGATTCTGTGGGAAAAGACTTTTATGGACATATATACGGCTGCATTGGTTCTGCTTATGGAAGGATGTTCCTTTATGAGGAAGCAGCAAAGATGTATGAAAAAGGGTATGAGACCTGTCAGGATGATAAGATGCTTAAGACGTATCTGTATTGCTGTTACCGGTATATGCCGGAAAAAGAGTATGCAAAGATGCTGTCAAAGGAACCGGTGTTTTTAAGCCTGAATTCTCAGCTTAAGGAGGAAATGAAGGAAGTAGACGAATCGATAGATATAGATATGACGGAAGAAGTTTATGAAGAATGGAAAAAGGAATATCGCAGGATTGACAAGTAGCAGTTAAATGTGATAATATAACAGAACAGTTTAGCGTGGTAGAGTAATCAATTGATAAAAGAATGAAGCACCGCGCGGGAGGAAGGGATTATCACATGAAAAAGAGATTAGCATTATTACTGGCAGCTGTTCTTACACTTACGGCAGTAACGGCAGGTTGTGGAAGTAAAGAGGAAACCGAGAATAAGAGTGCAGATGAGAGTAGTGAAGCAAAAACGGAGTATGTACAGAAGGAAGAAGGCGACGAGTTTATCGTTGGCTTTGATCAGGATTTCCCACCTATGGGTTTTGTGGGCGATGATGGAGAATATACCGGATTTGACTTAGAACTTGCAGAAGAGGTCTGCAATAGGATGGGATGGAAGTTTACGCCGAAGCCGATTGCATGGGATTCCAAAGACGCTGAGCTTGCATCCGGCGGCATTGACTGTATCTGGAACGGTTTTACGATTAATGGACGTGAGGATGATTATACCTGGTCAGATGCATATCTGAATAATAAACAGGTATTTGTTGTAAGAGAAGACTCAGGTATTGAGACAGAAGCCGATCTTGCCGGGAAAGTAGTGGATGTACAGACAGATTCTTCTGCGCAGGCAGCACTGGATGACAATCAGGATCTGGTATCTACATTTGCAAATCTTCAGGTAATACCGGATTATAATACTGGTTTTATGGATTTAGAGTCAGGCGCGGTAGATGCGGTGGCAATGGACATTGTAGTGGCTTCCTACCAGATTGAGAAGCGTTCGGCAGCATTTAAGATTCTCGACTATGAGATTGCGGCAGAAGAATATGGCGTAGGATTTGCAAAGGGAAATGAAGCACTGCGGGATCAGGTACAGAGTGCATTAGAAGAGATGGCAAAAGACGGAACACTCGCCGAGATTTCTACAAAGTGGTTTGGTGAAGATATTACAACAATAGGGAAATAATAAAAATGATAGGAAAGGGCTGTCTTTATGATGGCCCGTTTTCTGTGCAAAGGAGTAATAGAATGGCAATTTCGGTTATGTTGGCTAAATTATCCGAAGGTATGGTAACGACCTTGTTTTTATTTGCGGTAACACTGGTATTCTCTTTACCTTTGGGGCTTTTAGTATCCTTCGGAAGGATGTCTAAAAATAAGCTTATTCAGTCTATTGTAAAGGTTTATATTTCAATTATGAGAGGCACTCCTCTGATGCTGCAGCTTATGGTAATTTATTTTGGACCTTTTTACATTTTCGGGATTCAGATAACTTCGAGTTGGAAAAATAGTGCGGTAGCTATTGGTTTTATACTGAATTATGCAGCGTATTTTGCAGAAATTTACAGAGGCGGCATTGAATCTATGGATCCCGGACAGTATGAGGCGGCACAGATTCTGGGATACAATAAGGTCCAGACCTTTTTGCGTATTATTCTGCCACAGGTCATGAAGCGTATTCTGCCGTCTGTTACGAATGAAATGATTACACTGGTAAAAGATACTTCTTTGGCATTTACCATCGGTATTCTGGAAATGTTTACGGTATCAAAGGCACTGGCATCTTCACAGGCAAATATGATTCCCTATGTTTTTGCGGGAATTTTCTATTACATATTTAACTTTATAGTAGCATTTCTGATGGAAAAGGTGGAAAAGAAGATGAATTATTATAAATAGAGGAGGAACTGCCATGAGTTTGCTGGAAATGAAGCATATCAAAAAAAGTTTTGACGGTATAGAAGTACTGAAAGATATTTCTCTGAAAGTAGACGAAGGGGAAGTTCTTGGGATTATCGGTCCCTCCGGTTCCGGCAAATCCACTCTTCTTCGCTGCGCGACGAATCTGGAGACGCAGGATTCGGGAGAAATCCACTATGAAGGGACATTTGGGTTAGTGTTTCAGAATTTTAATCTCTTCCCGCACTTTTCTGTGATGAAGAATATTACGGACGCCCCTATAAAGGTACAGAAGAGGAATAAAGAAGAGGTATATAAAGAAGCAAGAGAACTGTTAAAGAAGATGGGACTGGAAGATAAGGAAAATGCTTATCCGCATCAGCTTTCGGGAGGACAGCAGCAGAGAGTGTCTATTGCAAGGGCACTTGCCATGAGACCGGATATCCTGTTCTTTGACGAGCCCACGTCCGCGCTGGATCCGGAGCTTACAGGAGAGATACTGAAGGTAATTAAAGCTCTTGCGTCTGAGCATATGACGATGGTTATCGTAACGCACGAGATGAATTTTGCCAGAAATGTTTCAGATCACATTATATTTATGGACAAGGGAGTGATTGCAGAATATGGAACTCCGGAGGAGGTGTTTGGCTCTTCTAACGAAAGAATGAAGGAATTCCTTGGCAAATTTGGACAAGACTAAATATTGCTTTTATAATACTCTTGTATTATACTTGTTGTGTGAAATGTCACATTTTGACATTTTATCATTTAGAGAAAACAAAGAAAAGGATAGGTGCCGATTATGCAAAAATTAGAGCAGATGTATGAAGGAAAAGCAAAAAAAGTTTTTAAAACAGAAGATCCGGATATTGTAATTGTGGATTACAAAGATGATGCAACTGCATTTAATGGCGAGAAAAAAGGGACGATTGTAGGAAAAGGCGTTATCAATAATCGTATGACGAACTACATTTTCCAAATCCTTGAAAAGGAGGGAGTCCCGACACATTTTGTTGAAGAACTGAGTGACAGAGAGACAGCGGTAAAGAAAGTTGATATCGTTCCGCTGGAAGTGATTGTACGTAATGTGGCTGCTGGAAGCTTTTCTAAGAGACTTGGGATTGAAGAGGGAACAAGCTTAATTGCACCAACACTTGAGTTTAGTTATAAAGATGATGACCTTGGCGATCCGCTTATCAATGATTACATGGCAATTGCCATTGGAGCTTCTACAAGAGAGGAAATTAATAAGATTACAGAGTATACTTTTAAGGTGAATGAGGTCTTGAAGAAGTTCTTTAAGGAAGCAGGTATTGAGTTGATTGACTTTAAGATTGAATTTGGAAGATATCACGGAGAAGTCATCCTTGCAGATGAGATTTCACCGGATACTTGCCGTCTGTGGGATATTGAAACACATGAGAAGCTCGATAAGGATCGTTTCCGCAGAGATATGGGAAATGTAGAGGGAGCTTATCAGGAAGTGTTCAGAAGAATTGGCATTAAATAGACGAAAAAAACAGTCAGCATAAAGTAAGGAGCATAAACATTCATGAACAAATTTGAGAAGGTAACGACAGGTTTGGGAGAGGAATGTGGTGTATTTGGAGCCTATAATATGGATGGAGGCGACGTTGCCTCCACCGTATACTATGGGCTTTTTGCATTACAGCACAGAGGTCAGGAAAGCTGTGGCATTGCAGTGACCGATACGTATGGAGAACGGAAAGTTCACTCGAAAAAAGGAGTGGGACTGGTGAATGAAGTGTTCGACGCGGAGTCGCTGGAGTCTCTGAAAGGTAACCTTGGGGTAGGGCATGTGCGCTATTCTACAGCGGGAGCATCAAAGGCAGAGAATGCAATGCCGCTGGTTATCAACTACGTGAAAGGGACGCTGGCGATTGCCCACAATGGAAATCTGACGAATGCAGTAGAACTTCGGCATGAGCTTGAGTATACTGGAGCAATCTTCCAGACTACCATTGATTCAGAAGTGATTGCGTACCATATTGCCCGGGAACGGCTGAAGACAAGAAAAGCAGAGGATGCCGTTAAGAATGCCATGAAGAAAATCAAAGGAGCTTACGCACTGGTAGTGAGTTCGCCGAGAAAGATGATCGGAGCAAGAGACCCGTTTGGATTGAAACCATTATGTATAGGAAAACGTGATAATACCTGGTTCCTTGCATCTGAGAGCTGTGCGATTGCGGCGGTTGGAGGAGAATTTGTCCGTGATGTGAAACCGGGTGAGATTGTATCCTTTACAAAGCATGGAGTAAGCTCAGATATGAGTATGACGATTTCGCCGGAGAAGCAGGCAAGATGCATTTTTGAGTATATCTACTTTGCAAGAATGGACAGTGTGATTGATGAGGTAAATGTCTATCATTCACGAATTATTGCGGGAAAAGCCCTAGCAAAATCGTATCCCGTAGAGGCAGATTTGGTCGTGGGTGTGCCGGATTCCGGTTTGGTTGCGGCTAAGGGGTATTCGGAAGAATCGGGAATCCCATATGGAATGGCTTTTCATAAGAACAGTTATGTGGGAAGGACATTTATAAAACCGAAACAGAGTGAAAGAGAATCCAGCGTTAAAATTAAATTGAATGTTATTGGAGAAGTGGTAAAGGGAAAACGTATTGTTATGGTGGATGATTCCATTGTACGCGGGACAACTTGTGCCAATATCATCCGTATGTTGAAAAGTGCGGGGGCGACAGAGGTTCATGTGCGGATTAGTTCACCGCCGTTTCTCTATCCCTGCTATTTTGGAACGGATGTACCTTCCAATGAGCAGTTGATTGCCCATTCCCATACTACAGAGGAAATCAGAGAGATGATCGGCGCGGATTCACTGGGGTATATGGAGATTGAAAAGCTAAAAGAGATGGTTGGAGATTTAGGGTATTGTGATGCATGTTTCACCGGCAATTATCCTATGGAAGTGCCGGGAAAAGATATTTCCCATGCATTTGATTAGAATAATTAAGAGAAAAGAGAGGTAAGTATTATGAGCAGCGACAGATATCAAAGCCCGTTGTCGGAGCGTTATGCAAGTAAGGAGATGCAGTATATCTTCTCGCCTGATAAGAAATTCAGGACATGGAGAAGGCTCTGGATTGCTCTCGCGGAAACGGAGAAAGAGCTGGGACTCCCTATTACAGATGAACAGATTGAGGAGCTGAAAGCGCACGCAGATGATATTAATTACGATGTTGCAAAGGAACGGGAGAAGATTGTCCGTCATGATGTTATGTCCCATGTATATGCTTATGGCCAGCAGTGCCCGAAAGCGAAAGGAATCATTCATCTGGGAGCAACATCCTGTTATGTGGGAGATAATACGGATATTATTGTTATGTCTGAGGCTCTGAAGCTGGTAAGAACGAAATTGGTGAATGTGATTGCTGAACTGGCGGATTTTGCAGAGAAATATAAAGCACAGCCGACGCTTGCTTTCACGCATTTCCAACCGGCGCAGCCCACGAGCGTGGGAAAGAGGGCAACTCTGTGGTTACAGGAATTTTCAATGGATCTGGAAGATCTGGATTATGTGCTTGGAAGTTTAAAGCTTCTTGGCTCAAAGGGAACTACCGGAACGCAGGCCAGTTTTCTGGAACTTTTTGACGGGGATCAGGAAACCATTGATAAGATAGATCCTATGATTGCTGAGAAAATGGGATTTGAAAGCTGTTATCCGGTATCTGGGCAGACCTATTCAAGAAAAGTTGATACGAGAGTGTTAAATGTACTTGCCGGAATTGCTGCAAGCGCCCACAAGTTTTCAAATGATATCCGTCTTCTTCAGCATTTGAAGGAAGTGGAAGAACCTTTTGAAAAGACACAGATTGGCTCTTCAGCTATGGCGTATAAGAGGAATCCGATGCGAAGCGAACGTATTGCATCTTTGTCCAGATATGTGATGATTGATGCGTTGAATCCGGCAATTACATCGGCAACGCAGTGGTTTGAGAGAACACTGGATGACTCTGCAAATAAGAGGTTAAGCATACCGGAGGGATTTCTTGCGATTGACGGTATTCTGGATTTGTGCCTGAATGTGGTGGATGGACTGGTAGTATATCCGAAGGTGATTGAAAAACACCTGATGTCTGAGTTGCCGTTCATGGCTACTGAAAATATTATGATGGATGCCGTGAAGGCAGGCGGTGACCGGCAGGAACTTCATGAACGGATCCGTGAACTTTCCATGGAAGCGGGACGCAATGTGAAAGAAAAGGGACTGGAAAACAATCTGCTGGAACTGATTGCTGCTGATCCGGCATTTAACCTTACGTTGGAGGAATTGAAAGAGACGATGGATCCTTCGAAATATATTGGACGCGCCTCCGTCCAGGTGGATGATTACCTGAAAAAAGTAATCCGTCCGCTCCTTGACGCTAATAAAGATATTCTGGGTGTGAAAGCAGAAATTAATGTATAGAAGACAGAAAATGGCAAAATAACCAAAAATGTAAAAAAAAGTGCTAAGAAAAAAACAGCGGAAACTCTTATGTTTCTGCTGTTTTTTTGTTACGTAGCTTTTTTTGAATTACACAAAATATGTGAAAAACATACGAAAAAATTTTAAATTAATACAAGATATTGAATAAAATTTACAAAAATGTTAATATAGATATAATAAATGAATATATTAATATAATCTATGAGAAAAGGGGGTAATGTTGTGGAAAAAATATTAAACGACATATTTTCAACGATTGGCAGTTATCTTTCTAACTACATACTTATTGTTGCTCTTCTTGGCGGCGGTATTTGGTTTTCTGTCAAACTTGGTTTTATCCAAGTAAAAGGTTTTGGCGAAGGAATGAGAAGGACATTTGGTGGACTTTTTAACAAAAAGGGTTCGGCAGATAAGGATGGGATGTCTTCCTTCCAGGCGTTGGCGACAGCGATTGCGGCCCAGGTTGGTACGGGAAATATTGCCGGGGCGGCAACGGCGATTGCTATTGGAGGACCCGGAGCGATTTTTTGGATGTGGATTGCTGCTTTTTTGGGAATGGCAACTATCTATGCAGAAGCACTCATGGCGCAGAAGTATAAGCAGGTTGGCTCTGACGGAGTTGTAACGGGCGGTCCGGTATACTATATCCGCGCAGCGTTTAAGGGAACGGCAGGTAAAGTTTTGGCAGGGATTTTTGCAGTGCTGATTGTTTTGGCATTAGGCTTCATGGGAAATGCCGTACAGTCCAATTCCATCGCAGCGGCATGGAATACTGCTTTTGGAATTCCGCAGTGGATTATGGGGTTGATAATCGCTGTTGTAGCGTTGTTTGTATTTATGGGCGGTATGGGACGCATTGCTAAAATTACGGAGCTGATTGTTCCGGTTATGGCAGCTCTTTATATCGTAGGCGCTTTGATTGTAATTATTTTTAATTTTAAGGAAATTCCATATGCTTTCCATGCAATTATTGTAGGAGCTTTTGCGCCTTCTTCTATTGTTGGCGGCGCTGCCGGAGCAACGGTGAAGCTTGCTTTGACGAAAGGTGTTGCACGTGGACTTTTTTCTAACGAAGCCGGTATGGGTTCCACACCCCATGCACATGCGGTTGCAAAGGTAGATCATCCGGCAGAACAAGGATTTGTGGCTATGATTGGCGTGTTCATTGATACGTTTGTTATCCTGAACCTAACAGCTTTTGTAATTATCACGACTCATTCTATTCCGACGGGATTGACGGGCGCGGAGCTGAGCCAGTATGCTTTCTCTACGCTGTATGGAAAAGGCGGAGATGTTTTTATTGCAGTATGTATGCTGTTCTTTGCATTTTCTACAATCCTCGGATGGTATTTCTTTGGACAGGCGAATATCAAATATTTGTTTGGACCAAAGGCAGTAAAAGTGTATGCTGTTCTTGCGGCAGTGTGTGTGTTCCTTGGTTCTCTTGCTGAAGTTGAACTTGTTTGGACCATGCAGGATACATTTAATTCGTTGATGGTTATTCCGAATATTCTGGCATTGTTTGCACTGACTGGTGTGATTAAACAGGTGCATGAGGATTATTTTAAAAACTTTAAACCAAAGAAAAAGTAATTTTTAATGAAAATGCAGAGCGTGGTTTGTGCAATATTACAAAAAACAGGAAAATCTTTTGAAACTATTGCAAAAAAACTAACAATCAGTTACTATAGAATAAAACAATAACAAATATTTATAATATCTATATATTAAGTGAATAGCGGGATGATTTTTTTCAAGAGAGAGCCGTTAGGCGGCCGCCGAAGAGGCAAGCCGGGATGATGGAGGTGAACATGATCTGGGTGAAACTTTCAGGCAAAAGGACTGGAAAAAGGACTGCATTCTGAATCTTGTGTTGAAATGATAATAAGCTTTTGTTTATGGAAACGAAGCTATCAGGGCAAAAGACAGAAAGGACGATGGCACGTATCCGTGTTTGCATCGTCCTTTTTTAGTTGAGATTTAGGTAAGAGTTTTTGGAAAAGAGGCAAACTGATATGAGAACTCCCTATGTTATAGTTACGAATAATCCGTTGGTTGTTAAGAATCTTGAGAACAGCCGGGAGATTATTTATAAAGACGTTTCATATGAAGAGATTCTGCGGGAAACCCGGGACAGAATACATGAAGGACATGTGCTTTTGACACATCCATTGTCGGGCAGTGTCAAACCCAATGAAACGCCATACAAATCCATTTTAATAAGCCGGCAAAGGAGGGATGTGGATGCCGATTCTCTGAAGTTAATTGAAAATGCGATACAAGCGTGCCGAAAGTTTATGATGAAAGCAGACAAATATAAACCGGAGGTATATCAGGATTTTCAATTGATTGACTGGACATTATTAGAAAGTGCCATGGCGTCGGCAGATACTTTGTAATCACCCAAGAGGGTTGTAATAGCGAAGAGCTTTAACAATAATATCAATATTAAAAGGAGGGAATTTACAGTGAAGTTAGAAATGGGACACATATACATTAAGGATATTCAGTTCGCAGCAGAGTCTAAGATTGAAGACGGAATCCTTTATGTATCCGAAGAGGCCGTTAGGGCAGTTGCTCTTGAAGATGAAAAGATTAAGAGCGCATCATTTGATATCGCAAAACCGGGCGAGTCTGTAAGAATCACACCCGTTAAGGATGTAATTGAACCACGTGTAAAGGTAGAAGGAAGAGGGGGAATCTTCCCAGGCGTCATTGCCAAAGTTGATACTGTTGGAAGCGGAAAAACCTATGCATTAAAGGGGATGGCAGTTGTAACAGCAGGAAGAATCGTTGGATTCCAGGAAGGTATTATTGATATGACGGGTCCAGGAGCTGATTATACTCCGTTTTCTAAGACATTGAATCTTGTTATGGTATGTGAGCCCGTCGATGGAATCAAACAGCATGATTATGAAGCTGCTGTAAGGTTCGCAGGATTCAGAGTTGCCACATATATTGGAGAACTGGCACGTGAACTTACTCCGGATGAGACAAAGGTTTATGAGACATGTACGATAAAAGAAGGTATGGAAAAATATCCGGAGCTTCCGAGAGTTGCCTATGTCCAGATGCTTCAGAGTCAGGGACTTCTTCATGATACATACGTATATGGCGTGGATGCAAAGAAGATTGTTCCTACGATTATGAGCCCGACAGAGGTTATGGACGGTGCGATTGTGTCCGGTAACTGTGTATCTGCATGTGATAAGAACCCGACTTATGTACATCAGAACAATCCGGTTGTGCATGACTTGTTTGAACAGCACGGAAAAACGATTAATTTTGTATGTCAGATTATCACCAATGAAAATGTATATCTTGCAGATAAAATGCGTTCTTCTGATTGGACAGCAAAGATTTGTAAAATGTTAGATTTGGATGGTGTTATTGTATCTCAGGAAGGATTTGGAAACCCGGATACAGACCTTATCATGAACTGTAAAAAGATTGAGGCTGAGGGAGTTAAGACGGTTATTATTACAGATGAGTATGCAGGACGTGACGGTAAGTCACAGTCTCTTGCAGATGCTGATCCGGCTGCCGATGCAGTTGTAACCGGCGGTAATGCAAACCAGGTAATTATCCTGCCAAAGCTTGATAAAGTAATTGGAACATTGGATTATGTAACAAAGATTGCGGGTGCAAGTGAAGAGACACTTCGGGAGGACGGCTCTCTTGAGGTTGAACTTCAGGTACTTACAGGTGCAACAAATGAGACAGGTTTCAACAAGCTGAGCGCAAGATAGAAGGGAGGATAAGAACATGGCTAAGATTAAAGTGGTTCATTACATCAATCAGTTCTTTGCACAGATTGGTGGAGAAGAAAAAGCTGATTATCCGGCAGAAATCCGTGTTGGCGAAGTGGTTGGACCGGGTATGGCGCTTACAACGAATTTTAAAGATGAAGCAGAGATTATTGCGACAGTTGTCTGCGGTGACTCATATTTTAACGAAAATCTGGAGAAAGCGAAAGCGGATATCCTTGCATGGGTAAAGGAACAGGCTCCGGATGTATTTATAGCAGGTCCGGCATTCAATGCAGGCCGTTACGGTGTTGCTTGCGGTACAATTGCAGCAGCGGTTCAGGAAGAGCTTGGAATCCCGGCTGTTACAGGTATGTATGTAGAGAATCCGGGCGCTGATATGTTCAAGAATCAGGTATATATGATTTCTACCAAGAACAATGCGGCAGGTATGAGAGATGCGGTTAAGAAGATGGCTCCTCTTGCATTAAAGCTTGCAAAAGGTGAGACAATCGGTGCATCTTGTGAAGAAGGTTATATGCCAAATGGTGTTCGTGTAAACTTTTTTGAAAAAGAGAGAGGATCTCAGAGAGCAGTGAAAATGCTGCTTAAAAAGTTGGCTGACAAGCCATTTGAGACAGAATTCCCAATGCCGGATTTTGATAGAGTGGATCCAAACCCGGCAGTAAAGGATCTTGCACATGCTAAAATCGCACTTGTTACTTCTGGTGGTATCGTTCCGAAAGGAAATCCGGATCATATTGAAAGTTCCAGTGCGTCTCACTATGGAGAATATGATATTACAGGCGTTATGGATCTGACCGAAGAGACCTATGAGACGGCTCACGGAGGATATGACCCGGTGTATGCTAACGAAGATTCTGACCGCGTTCTTCCGGTGGATGTACTTCGTGATATGGAGAAGGAAGGAATTATCGGAGAATTACATCACTTGTTCTACACAACAACAGGTAATGGTACGGCCGTTGCATCCGCAAAAGCTTTTGCAGATGAGTTTTCCAAGAAGTTGGTTGCAGACGGAGTAGACGCTGTAATTCTCACCTCCACTTGAGGTACCTGTACTCGTTGCGGTGCAACGATGGTGAAAGAAATTGAGAGAGCCGGAATTCCGGTTGTACATGTTTGTACAGTAACTCCTATTTCTATGACAGTTGGCGCGAACAGAATTGTTCCAGCTATTGCAATCCCACATCCTCTTGGAAATCCTGCATTGGATAAAGCAGAGGAAAAAGCGCTCCGCCGTCATATTGTTGAGAAAGCACTTGACGCTTTGACAACAGAGGTTGACGGACAGACGATTTTTGATTAAATGAAGAAAGTGCCCGGCGCGCTCTTGCCGGGCAGAGTAAAGTAGATATTACTGCTTAAAAGAAAAGGAGAATGACAAAGATGAGTAAGATTTATGATGTTATTGTCCTGGGTGCGGGGCCTGCCGGTCTGGCGGCGGGACTGTACGCGGGAAGAAGCCGCCTTTCCGTTCTGATTATCGAAAAAGGCCAGGACGGCGGACAGATTGCGATTACAGATGAAATCGAGAACTATCCGGGGCAGATTGTAGAAGGTGAATCCGGGCCGTCCCTGATAGCAAGGATGACAGAGCAGGCTGCGAAGTTTGGCGCAGAGCGTGTATCTGACACGATAACGGAGGTTTCCCTGGAGGGAGAAGTGAAGGTGTTAAAGAGTGCGACGGCAGAGTACCAGGGAAGAAATGTAATCATTGCTACCGGTGCGCATGCGCGTCCGATTGGATGTAAGGGCGAGGCTGAATACATGGGCAAGGGCGTTTCTTACTGTGCGACCTGTGATGCGAACTTCTTTGAGGATTTTGAAGTGTATGTGGTAGGCGGCGGAGATTCTGCAGTAGAAGAAGCAATGTATCTTACGAAATTTGCAAGAAAGGTTACCATTATCCACAGACGTAACGAACTCCGTGCAGCAAAATCTATTCAGGAAAAAGCATTCAAGAATCCGAAACTTGAATTCATGTGGGATACTGTTGTGGAAGAAGTGGGCGGAGACGACATTCTCCAGTGGATGAAAGTGAAGAACGTAAAGACGGGAGAAATAACAACAGTAGAGGCAGATGAAGAAGACGGAATGTTCGGTGTATTCGGGTTCATAGGGACTGTCCCGAACAGTAAGCTGTTTGAGGGAAGCATCGACATGGATGAGAGAGGATATATTAAGACAGATGATGACATGCATACCAATATTCCGGGCGTGTATGCTGCGGGAGACGTACGCATCAAAAGCCTGAGACAGGTTGTGACAGCGGCGGCAGATGGCGCAATTGCTGCTGTACAGGTTGAAAGAAGTATGTCAGATTACTTCTAAAACATACAAACAATAAGAACTCAAAAGGAGGAGAAACCAATGGTAGATTTAGACAAAACAAATTTTGCGGCAGAGGTGTTGGAGGCAGAAGGATATGTATTCGTAGACTTTTACGGTGACGGATGTGTTCCATGCCAGGCGTTGATGCCGAAGGTACATGAATTTGCAGAAACTTATGGGGATAAGATGAAATTCACATCTCTGAACACAACGAAAGCGCGCCGTCTTGCAATTGCACAGAAGGTTCTCGGACTTCCTGTAATGGCAATCTATAAAGGCGGTGAAAAGGTGGAAGAGTTGGTAAAAGATGACTGTACACCAGAGACAATTGAAGCGATGATTAAGAAATACATCTAGACAGTAGAGAGTTTCTTTATCATATATAAAAGCATTACAAGTAGAAAGGAGACGCATAGTTATGGCTATTTTAGAAGGGAAAAAAGCAATAATTATCGGAGACCGTGATGGAATTCCAGGACCGGCTATTGCTGAATGTGTGAAAACAGCAGGCGCGGAAGTTGTATTTTCATCGACGGAATGTTTTGTCTGAACGAGCGCAGGCGCAATGGACTTAGAGAATCAGAAGAGAGTAAAGGAGTTTGCTGAAGAATACGGTGCAGAGAACCTGGTAGTCGTTCTCGGCGCAGCAGAAGGAGAAGCTGCAGGGCTTGCAGCAGAAACTGTAACAGCAGGAGATCCTACTTTCGCAGGTCCATTGACAGGGGTCCAGCTTGGACTCAGGGTATATCACGTATGTGAGCCGGAGATGAAAGAAGAGTTTGACGAAGCTGTTTATGACGAACAGGTAAGCATGATGGAAATGGTGCTTGACGTAGATGATATCATCGGAGAGATGACCGCCATCAGAGAAGAGTTCTGTAAATTTTAATTGCTAAGCGTCTAAAACGGGAAATGTGCTGGGGACAGCACATTTCCTTATATCAGATGCAGATAGAAGCCATAATCAATGTAGCCGTCAAAGAAAGGTGGAAGACCAATGAACAGTGTAATAAAAGGTGCAAGTTATGTGTTAGTACATACACCTGATATGGTTTTATATAATGGGACGACCCAGACAACAGAAAAAATCGTGAATCCGGAATCGGAGTATTTAAAAGAAGTGCCGAAGAACCTGCGTTCTTATGAGGAAGCAGTGAGTTATTGGCCGAACCAGACCTATATCGGTAATGTCCATCCCGATGAGCTGGCAGAGGTGGAGTTCCCCTGGTATGACAAGAAAAAAGAAGGGGCAGACCGTTATGGTAAATATGGCGAGATTATGCCACAGGAAGAATTTTTGTTCCTGGTACAGGCAAGCGACATGTTCGAGGTTGTAAGACTGGATAAAGAGTTTGTTGCTAAATATAAAGATGCATTTGCGGCAAACCCGATCATTACAGATGACATTGCAGGCAGAATCCATGAAGGTGTAGAACTCAGTGAGATTGAGCATTTTGTAAAGGAAGAACATGCGGAAGGCTTATACCATGATGGAAAATTAGTAGGATGTGTAAAGAGAGCCCATGATATTGACGTTAATTTATCCGCTCATGTAATGCATGAGAACTTAATGAGCAAGGCGTCCAGTGTGTTGGCTCTTCTCTATGCCGTACGCAATGCAGGAATTGATAAAGCGGAAGTAGAGTATGTTATCGACTGTGCGGAGGAAGCATGTGGAGACATGAACCAGAGGGGCGGCGGCAACTTTGCAAAAGCGGCGGCAGAGGTTGCGGGGCTTGTCAACGCGACTGGCTCTGATGCAAGAGGCTTCTGTGCGGCTCCGACCCATGCAGTGATTGAGGCTGCGGCATTAGTAAAATCCGGCGCGTACAAGACAGTTGTTGTTACATCCGGCGGATGTACGGCAAAGCTAGGAATGAACGGGAAAGATCATATCAAGAAGGGGCTGCCGATTTTAGAGGACTGCCTGGGAGGATTTGCGGTAGTCATTTCTGAAAATGATGGAGTGAATCCGGAGATAGATTTAAATATGCTGGGACGCCACAGTGTAGGTACAGGATCTGCGCCGCAGAATGTAATCGGAAGCCTTGTCGCTGACCCGCTTGACAGGGCGGGGATGAAGATCCCGGAGATTGACAAATATTCACCAGAGATGCAGAACCCGGACATTACCAAACCGGCAGGAGCAGGCGATGTGCCGTTGGCTAACTATAAGATGATCGCGGCCCTTGCTGTAAAACGGGGCGAGCTGGATAGAAAGGAACTTGCAGGATTTACAAAAGAGCACGGGCTTACCGGATGGGCGCCGACCCAGGGACATATCCCGTCCGGGGTTCCGTATATCGGATTTGCAAGGGAAGACATCCTTGCAGGGAAGATAAGGAATGCAATGATTATCGGGAAGGGAAGCCTTTTCCTTGGGCGTATGACCAACCTGTTTGACGGGGTATCTTTTGTTATCCATGGAAATACAGCTGCAGAGGAAGGGACACAGGCCGGAGTGTCTGAAGAAGAAGTTAAGGGACTGATCGCAAAAGCGATGAAAGATTTTGCTGCAACACTTATGGCAGAGTAAGGGGTGGTGAATATGGCAAAAAGTATTGAGAAAATGATTGCCTCCACCTTCCTGGAGATGGCGGAAGGGCTTGAGACCGGAAGCTTTGGAAAGAGACCGAAGATAGCGCTGACAGGCATGGGAAGTGAGCATGGGGAAGCAAACGCCATGGAAGCAGCGAAAGCAGCGGCAAAAGAAGGAGTAGACGTTTATTACATCGGTACCTTGGAGGCCGAGGGAGTAACGACTGTCAAAGTTGCAGATGAAGAAGAAGGCCACAAGAAGATGGAAGAACTTCTGAGGAATAAAGAAGTAGATGGTGCGGTTACCATGCATTTTCCATTTCCGATTGGTGTATCCACTGTGGGGCGTGCGATCACACCCGGAAAGGGCAAAGAAATGTATGTTGCCACAACGACAGGAACCTCCAGTGCAGACCGTATTGAGGGAATGATTAAGAATGCAATTTACGGTATCATTGCTGCGAAGACATGCGGGAATGCGAACCCAACGGTGGGGATTCTGAATGTTGACGGAGCGCGCCAGACAGAGATTGCGCTGAAACAGTTAAAAGAAAACGGATATGACATTACATTTGCAGAATCTGCAAGAGCGGACGGAGGATGCGTTATGAGAGGAAACGATGTGCTCCAGGGCTCGCCGGATGTCATGGTGTGCGATTCGCTGTCAGGAAATATATTGATTAAGATGCTGTCCTCCTTTACGACAGGGGGAAGCTATGAAGCGACCGGATATGGGTATGGACCGGGAATCGGGGAAGGATATGAACAGCTGGTTCTGATTATTTCCAGGGCGTCGGGGGCGCCGCTGATCAAAGGGGCAATCAAGTATGCGGCGGAGCTGGTAAAAGGGAAAATCTTTGAGGTTGCGTCAAAAGAGTTTGAGGCAGCGAACAAGGCAGGTCTGAAAGAGATCCTGGCGGCAAGAAAGGCGGCTGAGAAACCGGCTGCATCAGAAGAGGAAGTGACCGCACCGGCGAAAGAGATCGTAACATCCCAGATAGCAGGAATAGAAATCATGGATCTGGAAGAAGGAGTAAAGACGCTGTGGAAGATGGGAATCTATGCAGAGAGTGGTATGGGCTGCACGGGACCGATTATCTTAGTGTCAGATGGGAACCTTGCAAAAGCAGAGGAAGAACTTAAGAAAGCGGGATATATCAGCTAGTGGGGAAGGACTGTTATCCCGGAACAGAAGAACAAGGATAAGAAGGTAAGAAAGTGGCGCGCCAATGTGGCGAGAAGCCACTTTCTTTTCTGTTGTGATAATATTTCACAGATATTATAATAAGTCTATGAAAACAGAAGACGTATATATGCACTATGAAGAAATGAGATGTGAATTCTTCAATGAACATTACCGGAAGGGAGTAACGGGGATTATTTTGACGGCAATAATCTTGAGTTTACTTTTTGTTGTTCAAAAAATTACATTGCCTTATGAGGAGGAAACGGCAGCGATTCACTTTACCTCTGCGATACAAAGCAATCTGCTTGATGCTGGCTTTGTGGTTCCGGAAAATGTTTATGATGAAAATTTAAAGGAAGAAAGCGTGTTTGTTATTCCGACTGTTTTAAAAGATGAAATACGTAACATAACCAGCGGCAGAACTAAAGCGAATTTTCCTGAGTTGAGGGCAGAGGTGGAGATAGATACAGCGGTATTGGATGCGGAGCCGGAAACAGAGATAGAGACGGTGATTGATTATCCGGGCGGTAAAGAGAGTGGATTGTTGGAAACAGCGCCTTTATTCATTGTGGATGGAAACCTGAGAATGGATTATTGTGTCGGAAGTGAACCGGATCTGAAGCATCTTTCTATCAAACTGGGCGATGAGGCCGTACCATTGGATGCATGTACGGTTGAAGGGTTGGATACTTCTGTTCCGGGTGAGAAAATACTTACAATTATTTATGGGGAGAACCGCTTTGAACTTCCTTATGGCGTGGTGGAGTATCGTGTAATTTTTGATGGAAATGGCGGCAGTACAGAAGTCTTTTCTTCTGATTTGTATAATTACAGGCTGCGTGAGAGCGATTTGGTCGTTCCGGTGTATGAAGGAAAAGTATTTACCGGTTGGTATCTTGATCCGGAAGCGTCGATTCCCTTTGAAAAAGCAGAGCAGGGGCAGACGGAACTGAGACTGTATGCCGGATGGAAAGAAGTTGTCAGTTCGGTTTATGATGAAAGTGGTTACCTGGTTTCGGGCAGAGAACTTGTTGTAGAAGACGGATTGCTTTATCTGCCGTCAGATCCGGAATGCGTTGGAATCAGATCGGAAGCACTGGCTTCTTTTGGCGGAGAGGTTACGGATGTGTATATCCCTGCTAATATCTGTTATATAGAACCAGGCTCTTTTGATACACTGACAGGATTGTTTTATATTGAGGTGGATGCTAATAATCCTTATTATTGCAGTATAGAAGGAGTTTTATATACGAAAGACGCAACCAGCGTTGTGGCTTATCCAAAAGGAAGAGTCTGGTAGTGCATAAATGAAAAAACTGCTGTAAATTTCAAGGAGAGAGTGTTATAATAAGCTGAATTAGTTAGTGAAATATTATATAGAGGCTTATATTATGGAGATTCAGCAGATTATTGATAATAAAAAGGAATATTTGGATTTACTATTACAGGCAGATCCCCAGGAGGACATGATTGACAGATATCTGGACACTGGGGATATGTTTGCGTTATACGAGAATGGGATTGTACAGACAGTTGCGGTTGTGGTATTATTGAAAAACAGAAAATGTGAGCTTAAAAATATTGCTACCAGAGAAGATGCACAAGGGCATGGATATGCAAAATATCTCATACATTATCTCTGTGAGCATTACAGCAGCCAATGTGATTTTATGTATGTGGGTACAGGAAATTGCAGGAAGAGTATTGGATTTTATGAAAAGTGCGGATTTGTTAATTCCCATATTCTTGCCGGTTTTTTTGTTGATAACTATAGAGAACCGATTTATGAAGATGGGATACAGCTGACAGATATGGTATATCTGAAGAAAAAGCTGGATTCAGAAGTAGATCTGAAAAAAGTTCTGGATTTTGCGTTGGATGCAGGAAGCATTCTTTTGAAAAATGGCGGTGAGATTTTCCGGGTTGATGAAACAATTTTTCATATCTGTAACCGATTTCATGTAGATAAGGTGGATACGTTTACTTTGAGCCATGCAATTATTATTAGTGCTGAGAATCACGAAGGGGAAGTATATACCAGGGTAAGGAATGTTCCGTTATCATCGACACATCTGGGAATTGTGGCAGAAGTGAATGCTTTATCCAGAGAGATTGCTTCAGGCAAGGTAGGTCTTGATGAAGCAATAGCCAGGCTGGAGCAAATAGAAAAAATTCCGCCAAAGAAGGATTATTTCCAAATACTTGCTGCCGGAGTGGGAAGCGGATGCTTTGGCCTTCTTTTAAAAGCAGGAGTAGAAGAGAGCCTGATAGCATTTGTAATTGGCTGTATCTTATATGTATGGGTTTTGACTGCAAAAAAGCATCATATCTCGAAAATAATAATGAATATTGTGGGAGGCGTGCTGATTACTATCCTGGCGATAGGAGTGATGCAGATTTCCAGCGTGCCGCTGAAGCTGGATGGGATGATTATCGGTTCAATTATGCCTTTGATTCCGGGAGTTGCATTTGTGAGTGCCATCCGCGATATTGCAGACAGTGATTTTTTGTCCGGTACAGTCCGGATGATTGATGCTGTGCTTGTGTTTGTGTATATTGCGATTGGCGTGGGATTTACTTTGGGACTTTATAATAATATTTGGGGAGGCTTTTAATATGATGGAAATTCTGCATCAATTTTTCTGGAATATAGTATGCCCGTTTTTGGCAACTACGGCTTATGCGGTTATGTTTAATGTCCCGAAGCGTTATTATTTGTGCTGTGGTGCGACAGGCACGCTTTCCTGGCTGGTGTATTATCTGTCTGTAGGCAGTGTTTCGCCGGCGGTAGCATCCTTTTTGGGAACTTTAATGGGAGTTCTGTTTTCAAGAATGATGACGGTAAAAATGAAATGTCCGATTACGATTTTTTTGATTTCCGGAATCATTCCGCTGGTTCCGGGGGCCGGAATTTATTATACGGCATATTATTTGGTGACAAATCAGTATATGAAAGCAGCGGAAAAGGGAATAGAGTCTGTAAAAATTGCATTTGCTATTGTATTAGGCATTATTTTTATTGTATCCATTCCGAGAGAGCTGTTTCGATTGAAGTATTGGAAGCAAAGACGGCGAAGAATTATAAGATAAATGCAGATGAGTTATAACTCTCACCTGCATTTATCTTTTTCTATAACAAAATAGAAGAAAGACCACAAGCAGAATGCATTGGAGTTAATAACTCTGATGCATTTTTTTATTTGCCTAAAAGACAGGGAGGTGGAACGGAATGGCAATCGCACAGCGACCAAGGAAACAGTACAAGCGACTGAAATTCGAGGATCGTAAGAGAATCGAATCACTGGCAGCAGACGGAAAGACAGTCGATGAGATGGCACTCATTATCGGGGTTCACTCAAGTACCATGTACCGTGAACTCGAAAAGGGTGGAGTTCCATATCGGGCAGAGGTCGCACAGAAATCCGTCTAAAGGAGGAACGCAGGATGGAAGGGCAGAATGGGAGCACTGATACCTTGGACATCAAGACCGCAATCCAGATAGCGAAAATACTGGCGGCCGCACCAGACGAAAGGATACCAATGATACTGGATGTATTCAGTAAAGCAGAGGTAGACATTGACGGACTGGACGAACTGGCAGAGTGGAGGGCACTCAATAAGCAGACCGCCCTCATCGACACAGACGCATTTGTAAAAGAACTCACAAAAGGCAGGGAGCGGACAGACGGAGAATACCGAATCAAGGTCCCGGAGTTTAATCAATTCTGCAATGCCAAGGGAGTAAGCGCAAGATACGCACGGAAACATTTATTTGATAGCGGGCTGCTCCGCAGCAGCACAGATAATGGCAAGACCAACTACACCTGCCCAGTGCAGGACACAGAGTCAAAGAAAACAGAGCGGTGCGTATGCATCATAGCAAACAACTGAATATGGACTGGCACGCATCGACCAGTATAAAAACCGATAGGTGTGGACGAGCCGCCGCAATAAGTCGCCCCGGCAGCAGGAAGTGAGCCTGCATGGATGGCTGTCGTAATTGGGATAGGGAACGCAGGCCCAAGTAAAACAACAACGGTTCGGAGGCAGATGATAACACGCAGAGAGAGAACATCGGGAGCATGGATGCGTGGGTGCGAAACAATACCGATGGCGGCAAGGAAGAAACCGCACTGCAGGCGACAAGTACAGCTACCCCAAACAATACTCAGGGAGCATGGACAGAACAGTTACTCTTCAAAGCCTTGGAGAACCTGTTCCATGCCAGACCCAACAAGCCTAGAGAGCATAATGGGGTACTGGCAGAAAGTCAAGTATCTAAATACAGGAAGGGAGCAAAAAGATGAAGCAGCCAAAGAAACTGACAAGGGATCAGAAAGCGTATCTGGCAAAGAGAGGGATGCGCCCGGATGATTATATGCTGCATTCAAAGGATAGCAAGGAGATGATCCTCTACAACAAAAAGGAAAAGCGACTGGAATCGGTCGTGAAATAAGGAAAGAGGTGCATGATGAGTTGATAAGGCTGACACGCAGGCAAAAGCGGAGGTTGAAGCGGATGGTAGGGAAAGCGGTCATGACAGTGGCAGCAGGACTGGCAGTCAGCACATTGATTGTGTGGGTGTTCACGACCGAGGAATACGAGCCGACAGTGCCGGAGCATTATGGGCAGGTGGAGTACTGCGGAATCTGGTGGGATAAGGACGACTATGAAGCGATGATGGCAGAGCGTGAGGAGTACCTCGCAAGCGAACAGGCTGAAGCCAAAGAATTCACTGAATCCATTCGGGAGGCGCAGGAAAGATATGAACAGCAGCAGGACGCAATCGCCCTCCGGGAAGCATGGAGCCAGTCTTTGATAGGGAGCATGGACTTTGATGCGGAAGAATCCTACATGCTGTGCAAGATCGCTATGGCAGAAGCCGAGGGAGAGGACACAGAGGGGAAAGCACTGGTCATGCTTGTGGTGCTGAACCGAGTGTGGAGTGACGACTTCCCAGACACAATAGAAGGAGTCATTACTGAAGGTGGACAATTCACAGCATACGAGAACGGACGCTACGACCGGGTAGAGCCAAATGAGGACTGCTACCGGGCACTGGAAATGGTGCAGGCAGAACAATGGAACGAAAGCCGGAACGCAACCTACTTCGAGAAATCGACCGAGGAAGCAACATGGCACAACACCCATCTGAAAGAATTATTCACGCATGGGAATCACACATTTTATACCAAATAGGAGGATGACGAAATGGGAGCAATCAGAGTAATGGATGTAAAAGCAGGCAAGACCGTAAAAGTCGCAGGGTTCAACTGGGTGGTACTGGATCACATTGAAGGCAAGGGAACGCTCTGCCTCATGGAGAACATTCTGGAGGAAAGAGCATTCCACAAAGAGGACAAAGAGGGGTGCAACAACTGGGAGAACAGCAGCCTCCGGGAGTACCTCAATTCGGAATTTGTCGTAAGGCTTCTTGACAGGCAACTGGCACTGATGGAGGTAGACCTCACTTCGGATGATGGGATGAAGGACTACGGAAAGACCACGGATTACATAGCACTGCTGACCGCAGATCAGTACCGAAAGTATCGGGAATTTATCCCGGACGCAGACGACTGGTGGTGGCTCGCTACACCGTGGACTTGCAACTCCGCCTACTCCTACTATGTCCGCCATGTCCACACAGGCGGTACGCTCCACAACAGCATTGCGTGCCATGGCAGCCTTGGAGTCCGCCCCGCTTTAATCTTTAAGGAATCCGTCATCGCAGATGACGATAATCCTGCGGAACGAAGTGAAGCAGACATCAAGGACTGGAAGGAAGTCGAAGAAACAGCGGCAAGGGCACTGGCAGAACTGGATGAAATGATGGAAGCCATTGGGGAGTACAAGGACACGATGACAGATCTGCTGAACCACATCCGTGATAAGAGCAAAAACAAGAAGTAGAACCGAAAGGAAGTGCCAACCATGAAGATGGCAATGAAGGACGGACAAATTCTCATAAGGGAAGCAGACAACGTCCAATTCACGATCATAAAGAGTTGGGGGAAGATGAAGTGGAACAGAGCCTCCCAGACACTCAGCGGGCCGGCAGATATCGAACTTTTGAACAAACTGGCAGGGCTGGTAAACCTGCCGCCGAGGATTGAAGCCGAGCGAAAAAAACTGAATGAGGTCATGGAGGCAGTAGACAGGGAGAGGATGAACCCGACCCCTGTCCCGCTCATTCCGCCACCAATTAAGGTGTCGCCCTTCACGCACCAAGTAAGAGGGTACAACATGGCACTAATGACATTTGGACTGGCAGAACCGCCAAAACAGGAGGTGGGGCACTGATGGGCGCAGGGAAATGGGAACTGGAAATAGATGCGGTGCTCCTTAAATTTGGAGTGACAAGGGAAAGCCTGCAGGAGAATGCAGCAGAGGAACTGGCAAGCAGCCTGCAGGATTATCACGACCTCGCACAGCAGTACAGCGACATGATGACACGTTTCTGCTATGAGGACAAGCCAGTCAGACGCAGCGGAGTGTGGTGCTGCCCGAAATGCGGAAAGCGGGTGCAGTATAACCACACGCACTGCCACTGGTGCGGAAAGAAGATGGGGTGGCGGCAATGAAGCAGGAACTGACAATGGGGTCGCTGTTTTCCGGCAGCGGCGGCTTTGAACTGGCGTCAGCAATCTTCGGGATAGAGCCAAGGTGGGCAAGCGAGATCGAGCCGCTCCCAATGCTGATCACGAAGAAACACTTCCCGGATATGCCGCACCTTGGGGATATTCACTATATGGACGGTGGCAAAGCAGAAGCGGTAACCGTGATAGCAGGCGGCTCTCCGTGCCAAGACATGAGCGTAGCAGGATTGAGAGCCGGACTGGATGGCAGTCGGAGCAACCTGTTCCATGAGCAGATTAGAATCGTAAAGGAGATGAGGAAGCATGACATCAAGAAAGGAAGAACCGGGAAATACATCAGACCAAGGTTCATGGTATGGGAGAACGTCCCCGGAGCATTCTCAAGTAACAAGGGAAAAGACTTCCAAGCAGTCCTGCAAGCAATCGTCAGCGTTACGGACGACACAGCCGCAGTACCTCTCCCTCCGAAAGAAAAATGGCAGGCAGCCGGATGCATCATGGGCGACACTTACTCCATCGCTTGGCGAACGATTGATGCCCAATACTGGGGAGTCCCCCAGAGAAGAAAGAGAATCTACCTTGTCGCAGATTTTGGAGGCGGCACCGCACCCAAAATATTATTTGAGCGAGAGGGCTTGTCTGGGGATTTTAAAGAGAGCCGAGAAGCGTGGCAAAGAACTGCCGGAAATATTAAAGAGGGCACTTATAAGGCAGGCACAGAGGATGTCCAGTGCTATGACATCAGCGACAGACGGAGAGTAGCGGATCAGAGCGATGTATCGCCAACACTGACAACGAAGATGGGTACTGGAGGGAACAACGTGCCAATCGTATTAGAAAACCATCCGCAGGACAGCCGGGTCACAATTTCAGAGGACGGAATCGTTCCTACCTTAACTGGGAAAATGGGCACTGGGGGGGGTAATGTACCGATGATAATGGATGAAGCAAGGGCGGTAGATTTAAGGAATCAGCGGCTAGGAGATGCGAAAGCGGAAACACTGCATGGCTGCGGCCACGGAAGTTCCGTGGCAACGATCATAGCACCCCGAAATAGCGTGGGGGGGGTACACCGCCACCAATCACGATGCAGATACGAAGTGGATGCGAGGGAGGAGGCAAAGGAGCACTGATGCAAATTGATAAGAGTGCGACATTGAGCACGCATAACACACAGACCTTATTCGAACCAATTCCCATCGCAGACAAAGCAACCCGGTATAAAGGCGGCGGCAGCACCCGGAATAATGACGGATCAGCCAACGGACTAGGAGTCGGAGAGCCGGGAGCACCTGCCAACACACTGACCGCAACGGACAGGCACGCAGTCGCATACGGAATCGACAGGGCAGCGTTCAACCAAGGACAGAATGCCCAGTACAATATCAGCATACAGGAAGAAGTCGCCCAGACACTGGTCGCAAAAGGTCCGGGGGGGGGTATCGCACAAGGTAGAAACCGGGAGAACCGGGGCAGCGATGACGGAGAGTATGGGTAGCACTGGGGATGAGTGGGAATATATCATCCGCAGGCTGACACCGCTTGAATGCTGCCGCCTGCAAGGCTTCCCGGATGACTGGGCAGAGGACATAGCCATCATAAACCCGAAAGCATCTACAGTCAGAGAATGGATGATTGCATGGGCAGAATGGTGGCGGCTTATCGGGAAAGACGAGGGAATCCAACTCCCGAAAGACGCAAAGCAGGTGGAACGGTGGCTTGCAGACCCCACGAGTGACTCAGGACTTTATAAGATGTGGGGGAATGGCATCGCACTTCCATGCGCCATGTTCGTGATGGAAGGCATTGCAGAGGTGCTGAAGGAGGAAAATTCAAATGAACCAGAATAACAGAGGTTTCACGACCTGCGAAAACCCACACGCAGCCAAGGATAAAAAGGCAGAGTGGGATCGCATGATGCGTGACCTTGAAACAAGAGAACAGGAGGGGCAGGATGCCAAACACAGAAAACGCAATACATAAAGGCTTCGGTCTGCTCTTTGAAATGGGATGCGGAAAGACGCTGACCGCAATCATGATCGCAGGCACAGCGTATCAGATGGGCAAGGTGGAGAAGGTACTCGTGGTAGCACCGACCTCTGTCTGCTCCGTATGGCCCAAAGACTTTGCAGAATTTGCAGATTTTAAAGCAAACATCAAGGTACTGATGGGGGATAAGAACCGCAGGCTGAAACTGTTAAACGACCTTGACAACTTCCCATTCAAGGCACTGAAGGTGGCAGTGATCAACTACGAATCCACATGGAGGGAGGGCATATTTGAAGCACTCTATGACTGGGATGCGGATATGATCATTTGCGATGAGAGCCAGAGGATAAAGACCCATGACGCAGAGCAGTCCAAAGCAATGCACAAACTGGGCGACCGGGCAAGGTACAAGCTGATACTCTCCGGGACCCCGGTGCAGAACAACGCCATAGATTTATACAGTCAGTACCGCTTTTTAGACCCGACCATCTTCGGAACAAATTTCTATCAGTTCCGAAACAGGTATGCGATCATGGGCGGTTTCAACAGACACCAGATCGTAGGGTATAAGGACTTGGATCAGCTGATCCAGAAAGAACACTCCATCGCTTACCGGGTAACCAAGGACGAAGCACTCGACCTGCCGGAGCAGACGTTCCTGCAGCGGTACATTACCATGACAGGCAAGGAAAAGAACATCTACGACCGCATCAAGCGTGAGAGTTTCGCAGAACTGGAGAATGGCGGCCAAATCACTGCGCCGACTGTGCTGACAAAACTCCTGCGGCTGCAGCAGTACACCGGGGGATTTTTGGTAGCGGATGGGCAGGAAAAGCCGGAACTGGTAAGCCGGGGCAAGCTGAACGCACTGGAGGAAATCGTGGACGATTACGTGATTGACGCAGGAAAAAAACTGGTAATCTTCGCACGGTTCAGACCAGAGATTGACCTCATCGGGAAGATGCTCGAAAAGAAGAAACTCCGCTACGGTTCGATTTACGGAGATGTGAAACTGGAAGATCGGGGCGACATCGTCAAGGACTTCCAGACGAACCCGGAAACGATGGTATTCCTCGCACAGATCGATACCGCAGGACTGGGAATCACACTGACCGCAGCCGATACCTGCGTTTATTACTCGGTCAATTTTAACTACGCAGCATACAGCCAGAGCCTTGCACGAATCCACAGAATCGGGCAGAAGAATACCTGCACATATATCCACCTCATCACCGAGGGAACGATTGACGAAGTAGTGCTGAAAGCACTGGCGAAGAAAGAGGATCTGGCAAAGACCATAGTCGATGAATGGAGGAATTATTTCTAATGGATGAGATGAAAAACAATGCAACTTGTTATGAATTGACATTAACCCCAAATTATGTATCAGACTGGACTTTTAATGATGCAATCCGGGAACTGATCCAAAATGGAACAGACCAAGAGATATTGGATAAAGAGAACAAATTCAAAGTTGAATACAACGCAAAAGAAAAAGCACTCAGGCTTATCAATCGCAAATCTGTTTTGAAAATAAATACATTGCTTTTGGGAAGAAGCAACAAAGCGAACAATGAGGATACGGTCGGTCAGTTTGGAGAGGGATATAAAATAGCAGCACTTGTATTAAACAGGCTTGGGAAGACTTTCACAATATACAATAACGAGAAGAGAGAAGTTTGGAAATCGAGGTTTAAAAATTCTGAAAAGTGGCTTGAAAAAATACTTGCATTTTATGTCAGTAAACAGGATACGGACGAAGCAGGGCTGTGCATTGAGGTTGGGAATGTAACAAAAGAAGAATTCAATGATTTATACAAAGTCTGGATCGACTTAAGCGGATACGACTACGAGAAAGTGGAAACGAACTATGGAGAAATCATAATAGATGAGGACTACGCAGGAGAGGTGTATGTTAATGGGTTATTTGTGGACTGTAACAGCGATCTGCGGTATGGATACAATTTCAAACCAAAGTACATACGTTTAGAGCGTGACCGGAAAACCTGCGACAGTTGGAATGTCGGAGAAATCACTTCCCTCATGATTGCTGAAGCGATGGTAAAAGGCGGCATACCAATAGAAACGGTTAGGAAAATGGTAGAGGAAAGAGTGGATGACGTATACCATTTTGAATTCAACACATACCAGAACGATGTGAAAAAAGTGCAGGAAATGTTGATTGAATCATTTGATAAACAGAACCCACAGCCTTATTCCATCCCGGTGGATTCGCAGGAAGATATTAAAAAGGTTAAAGCATATGGCGGAAATCCAGTAGTAGTGCCAACTGGAGTAGCAAAACTTTTGAAAAACGAAAAAGATAAGCGAATCAAGGAACTCATGGAGATTCCACCCACCCACATCATAACACTGAAAGATAAGTTTAATAGATGGTACGACATATACTCAGCAAAACTGCCGGATGAAGCAAAAGCGGAGATAAGAAACCTTATTGATGAAATGGAGTGATGTACATGGATGAAATGGACAGAATCGTAATCTGCAAAGGGTGTGGAGAGCCAGAATACTGGGGAGAAATGAGATGGTTGTCTGGCAGGTGTACCTGCAGAAATTGCTATCGAGCAAACTGGGAGCGTAAAAACGGAAAACCGTATGTACGGGATGATTTGGACGGTCAGCGTCCAACAATGGAAGAATACGAAAAACAGGAAGATAGCGAGGGGATGCCATTATGAAGATTGATATTTTCACGACAGAAGAAAAATACGACATCCTCTATACAGACCCGCCATGGCAACAGGGTAGGGGTGGCAGGAAAGCAGCCAGACCAAACTCCACCGGGATGACCGTGCCATACGACACCATGGACGTCCCCGGAATCATGGAACTGCATAATTTCGTCACAGGGAATCTGATGAACGAAAAGCACAACGTGTTCATGTGGACGATAGACAAGTACCTGCCGCAGACAGAGGAAATCATGAGCCTGCTTGGATACAGACTCCACGCAAGGCTGATATGGGATAAGGGCAACGGGCCGGCACCCGCTTACACGGTGCGGTTTGCACATGAGTACCTGCTGTGGTTTTTCAAAAAAGGAAACATCATCCTCCCGGACAGGGATAAGCGCGGGGCGTTTTCCACCATCCTCCGGGAGAACAGCAGGAGATGCCATAGCAGGAAGCCGGAATGCGCTTATCAGATGTTAGAAGCATTTTTCCCGCAGGCAAAGAAACTGGAACTCTTCGCACGGACGGAGCGTGACGGTTGGGATCAGTGGGGAAATGAATTATAAAACCAAAGGAGGAGCAACAATGGAAGCGGTAATGACACTGGACGACAAAGTCAGAGCCTACAAGGAACTGCTCGACAGAAAAGACGAACTGGAAAAGCAGACCAAGGCAAACAACGAGCAGCTGAAAAACATGGAGCAGGAGATCGCACAGCAGATGATAGATGAGGAAAAGCCGGATACCACAGTGGACGGTTTCAAGTACAGCCTGCAGGAGAAAACGAGATACTCCAAGATTTCAGAAGAAAAACTGATGGAAAAAGGATTGGTATTCTTTGATGTACTCAGAGAGCAGGGATTCGGACACCTCATCACAGAGAAAGTTGATCCACGGACGCTTGATTCTGCCATGAACAATCTGAGCGCAGAGAATGATGGGGAATTGCCGGAAGAACTGGCAGAGGTGCTGTCGGTTTATTCGGAACTCAAGGTATCCAAGAGGAAAGCCAACACCAAGGCACTGAACCGGGCGAAAGCAGCAAAGGGGGCATAAGGCTATGGCAGATTATGAACAGATGGAATTTGACGTCACTCTAGAGAGCGACCGTGACTTAAAGGAAAATATGCAGGCGGCCGCCAAGTTTGCACTGAACCAAATCAAGGAATATCAGAACCCCACTAACGTAAAGAACAGACACGAGGGATACGGAATCGCAGCGGAAGGATACTCCGCACTGCAGGGGAAAATGAAATCAACCAAAACGGATATGGATGACCTGCTGAAATTGCTTCCAAACGGAGATGGCGATGTGCTGAACGTGGTAGGCAGCCTTTACAATTCAGCGGTCGAGGTGGCAGTGGAGGCAATCAAACTGGCGGCGCAGAGCCAGAGGATCATGGACGACCTCTACTATGGGGAAAGCAGACCGACCCCACTGGAAGAATTGATGGAAGCAGAAGAACAGCAGCAGGAAGATAGCGAAGGCTTCGAGGAAGCCGGGGAAGCAGAAAGCGAGGAGGACTAAGTCATGGCAAAGAACGAAGTAGCAGTAACAGGAAAGAAGTTTGAACTGGTCACGCTGACCGGGGAACTGGCAGAAGCAATCGCCGAGGAAATGGACGGACTGGGAAATATTCCGTTTGAGAGGGCAAAAATACCGAGCGGAGGCGGCCTTGCCTTTGAACTGCCGGGAGAAACCGAGGACGAGCCTGTGATGAGCACAGACCTCACTGGCGTGATCCTGCACCACCACCCGGTAAACGTGTACTGGGCAGAACAGTATAGCGGAGGCAACGAACAGCCAGACTGCTCAAGCCACGATGGCAAGCAGGGTGTGGAGAGAGCGACCGGGGAAATCCATGACTGCAGCAGATGCCCTCATAACCAGTTCGGGAGCAACGGTACAGGAAAAGCCTGCAAAAACATCCACAGATGCTACATCCTGCAGGAGAACAACCCCGTGCCGATCATCCTTGCATTGCCTCCGACCTCGCTGAAATACATCCGGGATTACATCGGAAAGAAAATCCTGCTGAAAGGACTCCGCTGCTATGACGCAGTGACCAAGATCACACTGAAAAAAGAGAAATCCTCAGACGGAATCACATATTCAAGGGCAGCCTTTGCATTTGTCGGCAAGCTGACGGATGAGCAGAGGGTGGAAGTGAAAGCCATGGTCGAGAATGTCAAAGCAATGGCAGGAAATATCCCGGAAGTGGATGAAGCAGACTATAATGTCGCTGCACCCGTGGACTCTTCGGAATTTCAGAGCGTAGAGGGAGCGCAGGAAAACCTGCCCTTTAATTAAAAGCATGGAGGAGCGGGAAACCGCTCCTCGCAAAGATAGGAGGCACAGCACATGAAACCATTATATGGCGACTGGAATACAACGCTGCCAAAAGACTGCCTGCAGACCGGGGAGAAGATTGACCGGGAAACCATGTTTCATTTCAGAGAAAACGCAGGAAATCAGAATGACTCTATGATACAGATGAGCGAAGTGGCTGACATTGTCGGCGGTCTGCCCATTTATGATACGATCCGCAGGGAACACCCTTATGCACCATGGATCTATGCGGGGCAGTGTTACGCAGGACAAAGGACGAATAAGAACCCTGCCCTCATGCCGATGATATATATCTGCTCCAGATACCGTGCAGACACAAGGGAGCAGCTGCAGATGAACATCGAGATGGCAAAGCATACCTGCCGAATGATTGCGGCCGCAGGGGCAATTCCCATCGCACCGCACCTTTACTTCCCACGATTTATGGATGACAACCTGCCGGATGAGCGGTACTTCGGAATGGGCGCAGGAAAGCGGCTCATGGACCTCTGCGTGACTTTTCATGTGGTAACCGTGGACGGAGTGATCAGCGAGGGAATGCAGGAGGAAATCAAATACATGACGGAAACGCTGCTCCTAGAGGGAAGCGTGAAGAATTACACAAGGCAGGAAGCCGAGAAAATCGTAATGGATAGAATGGAGCGATGATATGCAGGCAGCGGAGGTCGATTTAGACCGTTTGGTAGATTATAAAACTGAATACTGCTCCGTTATCAAAAAGCACAAGATCACAGGCGACAACCTCACAGGGCTATGTCCGTTCCATGATGACAGGAATAATTCTTTCTCGGTGGATTTAAAGACCGGGCAATGGAAGTGCCACGCAGAGGACAGGGGCGGCAATTTTATTACATTTTATGCCGAGCTGAACGGACTGGACAATCATGAAGCCTATAAGCAGATTCTGGCGAAATACGGTGCACTGCAGGAGCCGCAGGAAAAACCGAAGGCAAAGAAAAGCGGTCTCGCCAGTTATACGGTAGCGCAGTACGCATTTGAAAAGCGGCTGCCGGAAGAATGGCTCAAAGACCAATGCTGCCTGCAGACCAAGAAAGACCGTGACGGAATCCAGTACATACACATACCGTACTACCGGGAAGATGGGGTCGAAGCCACATACCGAAAGAGATATGCAGACAAGCAGTTCCGATGGAAGTATGGGGCAGGAAAAGACATCTGTCTGTACGGTGCGTGGAAACTGGAATCCGTTCGAAAGATCGGATACGCCGCACTGGTAGAGGGAGAGAGCGACAGCCAGTCCATGTGGTATATGGGGATCAGCACACTCGGAGTACCGGGGGCGTCCATGATGCGCTCCTCGTGGGCGGTGCTTCTGCAGGATCTGAAAATCTATATCCATGTGGAGCCGGACAAGGGCGGGGAAACATTCCTCGCCAAAGTCACGAGGGCACTCAGGGAAGGCGGATTTATTGGAGAGGTTTACAAATGGAGCTGCCGGACACTGGGGTGCAAGGACCCGTCCGAAGTTTATATGAAGTATGGAAAAGAGGATGCCGCCGCAAAGATATTGAAAGCAATCAGCAACGCAGAGCAGATTGATATAGATGACGATGCGATCCCGGAGGCAGTCGAGGGCGCACCTGTGAACTTAAGGCAGCCGGAGGGATGGATTTATTCCGACAAGGGAATCAGCATGATAGATGAAAAGAAGTATGCCCCGGTCATGGTATGCCGGACACCGATTATCATTACCCAAAGGCTTCGGAGCATGGAAACAGGAGAAGAAAAGATAGAGGTCGCATTCAAAAGAGATGGGCAGTGGAACAGGGCAATCTATCCACGCAGCACCATCTTCACATCAAGAGGAATCACAGCACTGGCAGACTTAGGATGCACCGTGACAAGCGAGAACGCAAAGCACATCGTCAAATTCCTTTCCGCACTGGAAGCGGAGAACATAGACATCATAAAAAAGGCAGATTCCACAGGCACATTCGGGTGGCAGGCAGGAAAGCGGTTCATACCGGGGCATGATAAAGACATCGTCCTCGACATTGACCCATCACAGAGGGGCATGGCAGCGGCATACTGCCAGAACGGAACGATGAAAGACTGGATGGACACTATGAAACCGCACAGGGAACGTGACAAATTCCGCTTCATACTGGCGGCCAGTTTCACTGCCCCTCTCCTGCGGATCATCAAGCAAAGGATATTCTTTGTTTACAACTGGGGCGGCTCTAAGGGTGGCAAGACCGCAGCATTAAAGGCGGCACTCTCTGCATGGGGCGACCCGGAAAGGCTGATGGTCAATTTTAACGCCACGCAAGTAGGCTTGGAGAGAACTGCATCATTTTATTGCGACCTGCCACTCGGAATAGATGAAAGGCAGCTCGCAGGGAACAACCAGAACTCACTGGAGAAGATCGTCTACATGATTTCAAGCGGAACAGGAAAGATACGAGGGGCAAAGAGCGGAGGAATCCAAGCACTCCAGACATGGAGGACGGTGGCACTGGCGACCGGGGAAGAACCGCTCTCCACGGAAACGAGCCAGACTGGCGTCAGCACCCGTGTGCTTGAAATTTACGGAGGACCCTTTGACGATGAGAGGGATGCGTCCGTGATGCACCAACAGTCCACGATGAACTGCGGATGGGCGGGGCCGGCATATATCGGAATGCTCCTGCACACGGATGAGCGGAGCATCGTGGAGAAATACGAAGAAATGACCAAGTACGTCTACGGTTTAAGCAGGGGCAAAAGCGGGTCGCATATTGCCGGGATTGCAGCGGTGGCACTGGCTGATGCCATCATCGATACGTGGATGTTTCATAACGGAGAATGGCTGAAACGATACGAAAATGGGGAATTTGATAACGAATTCTCTAAAAATAATACGGAAACACTGCAGATTGATACGGTTTCATGGGAAAGAGCCAAGGAGATGGCAAAGAACATCCTGCAGGAGCAGATGAACGCAGATACTGGGGATGTTAATGAAAATGCGACCCAGTTTATAGTGGACTGGATACTCTCAAACAAGGACAGTTTCGGAGAGAAAGCGTTCGGAACGTGCCTTGGTATGATCCAGAACAAAAACGCCTATATCTTCCCATCCATGCTGACGCAGGCACTGACGAAAGCAGGGTACTCATCCAGAAAGACGCTGAAATACCTCGCAGACAAAGGATTGATCGGGGTGTCGGTTTTAAAGGATGGCAGCACCAAGAACTCCGTCACGAAGTGGTTCAACAACCGAAACTGCAGGTTTGTGGAGTTCCACCTCGGCGCACTGGCTGAGGAAAAAGACCCACTGATGGAGGAGGAAGAAATCGCACAGCAGATGAGCCTGCCGGGAACAGGGGCAGACGATGGCTTCATGCAGATCACGGATGACATGGCGAATGAACTGCCTTTCAAATAGTCACAGGATTTGCAAAAAAGTCACAAGATTGGAGGGAGCAGAAAAATCCTGTGGCCCGAAATCCTGTGACCAAAATTGCGAAAAACTTATAAAAAATCTTAAAAAACCGCACACCTAAAATTAGGTGTTCAGTTAGGTGTTCGGTTAGGTGTTTAGTGAAAAAGCCAGTAAAATCAAGGCTTTAAGAGGTTACTAAACACCTAAAACACCTATTTTCAATATTTTACTGTTTCACGGAAAATCTTGTGACTTGTGACTACCCCAAGTCACAGAATTTGCTAAAAAAACAAGGTGTATTTCAAAAATTAGGTGTTAGGTGTTTAGTAGACCCCTCAAACCTGCATAAAATAAGGCTTTTTGACCGAACACCTAATTTCAAAAAAGGTGTGCGGTAAGGAAATCGGGGAAATAGGTGTTCAATCGGAAAGGAGGACGCAGATGGCAGAGGAAAAGAGAAGCGAGGATAGCCTGCCGGATGAGGAAAAACTGAGGATCTGGGTGCAGCGTCTAAAGAGCAACGATGAGAAAGTGCCAAAGGAACTCTTAAAGACCAAGTACCAGAAACCATACCGGGAACTGAAAGGAAAAATCAAGGAAACTGCAGATCGGATACTTTCGGAGATTTTGACAAAGGATATCGCCATTCGGAACGATGAAGCAGGGCAGAAGCTGATCTCAGACATCCAGACGCTCATCAAGGAAAAGCAGGTCGCAGGAGTCAGCCGGGAAATGGGCAACGCACTCACGAAAGAATACAGCGTGGACAAATTCCTCCAGATAGCGGAAAGCCTGCATACACAGGTCTGGAATCTGTGGGTACCGTACTGGCAGGGATACTGCTGCTTATACGTCCTCCCAGAGAACTGGGAAGAACCGTACCAACCGCCAAGAATCTACAACGAACTGACAGATGAATTCTTGGTGGATGAGGAAAAGAACCTCTGGGAAAAGCACCCGGAGTGGAAATCAGAGCAGAGGACAATCATTACTGCCGGGGCGTGCCGCTTACTGGCAGGAGCAAAGGAAGGAGAAACAGGACATGGACAGACAGGCAAACATCAACAGATTTGAAGCAGAGATGGCAAAGGTAAAGAGGGAGGGCGCAGACAGGCTGATGGCGTTCATCAGAAAGAGCGATATGTACGCAGCACCTGCAAGTACACGCTTCCACCTTTCAGTCACGGGCGGCCTGCTGCAGCATTCGCTTAATGTACTGGATGCACTGAGGGGAAGCCTTACGAAGAATGAGGACGGAACATACAGCTACGATGTGGCGGGCGTCCCGGTTGCCAGAGTGACCGAGGAAAATATCATCATCATGGCACTCCTGCACGACATCTGCAAGACCTACTTCTACACCACGGAAACCAGAAACCGCAAGGTCAATGGGAAATGGGAGCAGTACGAAGCATTTACGGTAGACGACAAAATCCCATACGGACACGGAGAGAAGTCGGTCATGATGATTGAGGAATACATGAAACTGCAGCCGATCGAACGATACGCCATAAGGTGGCACATGGGATATACAGAAAACGACACACTCTCATTAAACAATGCCATAGACCGATACCCAATGATCTGGGCACTCCACTCTGCGGATACACAGGCAAGCCACTACATGGAAGCAGTCGAGGGAAACAAACTGGCATACGCTGACCAGAGTGCCGGGGAGTATGCGGATCAGCCGACCACGGAAGATACAGCCGAGCCGCTGTTTGAGGAGGCGACACCCGTATGAGTATGATGGACGTACTCTCGGAAATAAGGGAGAGGGCAAAGAGGAAACGGAGCGGAACGCTCCCATGGTTCTGTCTTATCCTTTCGGATAAGTGCATAGAGCCGGAAAAGACCTGCACGGAATGCAGGGTATATCAAAAATACAAGGAGGGCAACGGAGATGGTAATCAAGATGCAGGTAATAAGGGATAAAGATGGAAATCCGGACAAGAAGAAGGTATTTGCTACCAACAAGAGCGGATCGTATCAGACACTGGTCACGCTGACCCCGGAACTTCTGTCGGAACTTGCTAAAGGGCATTATTACTTCAATGCCATGCAGAAAGAGGACGGACTGCACATAACCGGGATAGCAGCCGGGAAGTTTTAAGGAGGCGGTCGGTTTGGAAAGAAAAAACGCTGAAGGATACGCAGACCCGACCGCAGGCGAAGCAATCGGGAACGTCAGCCGGGGCGGCAGATTGGATTACACAAAATTCAAGACCTACGAAGAACTGCAGGAGTACACCATAGCACATAACAGGAAGATACATACCAAGGCGCAGGCAGATGAGTTTATAAGGGAGAAGATGCCAAAGGAAAGCTACTTCCAGAAGAAAATCCTTGACTGGATCAAGGACAACGTGCCAAATGCGGTCGCATGGAAAGAAGCAGCCGGCCCGTACTCCAGACAGGGAATCCCAGATATTACCTGTGTCGTGAATGGCAGATATTACGGATTCGAGGTCAAGCGGCCATTCATCGGGGTCTTAAGCAAAATACAGGAGCAGACCATCAAGCAGTTGCGAAAAGCAGGGGCGGTGGCAGAGGTGGTCAGTTCGGAAAAAGAGGTAGCAGCGATCCTGCTGCCGGAAATGGAGGGAGGGGCATGAAAGCAATCACAGTGATACAGCCATGGGCGACATTACTGGCGACCGGGAAGAAACACATTGAAACACGGTCATGGAGAACAAAGTACCGGGGAGAAATTCTCATCCATGCAGGAAAGAAAGACCCGCTCTGGGGAATCTCGATGATGACGGACGGAGCATGGGAAAAGGCACTGCTCGTCCTCGGATTGTATGAGGAATTCAATCGGTTTGAAAGATTCCCGACAGGGGCAGTCATCGGCAAGGCAAACCTCGTGAACTGCCTGCGGATAGACGAACTGACAGCGGCACTCATCAAAGAGCAACATCCAGATGAGTATGCATTCGGAGATTTCACGCCGGGGCGGTACGCATGGGTAATGACGGACCCGGTATTATTTGAGAAGCCGATCCCGGCAAGCGGAAAGCAGGGATTATGGAACTGGGAGGTGGAATGATGGAAGCGGAACCTTTGACACTGCAGGAATTAAGAGAGATGGCAGGCAGACCAGTCTACTGCCCGGATGCAGATGGATACGGAATCGTCAAATGCGAAACCAAAGGACACTGGGCAGGCATTCCTTTCTTGGTGGGAGCGTGGCACGAGGATGGGGTCGCTGTTAATTTTGAATACAACATCAAAAAGAGAGGACTGAAATGCTACCGCATAGAGCAGGTGGCCGCACCGGAGAAGGATATCCCAAAGCAGCCAATCAACCATGAAATGGGATATGGAGATACGGTTCTGGTCTGCCCGAACTGCGGTCAGTCGGCAATTGGAAATCCATTCAGAAAAGGATATGAATTATATCCGCACTGCCCATGGTGCGGTCAGAAACTGGAGGGAGGTGCGGATCATGGCAAAGAGGAATAAGCGGAAGCCATTCGGGATGAATTCCAGTCTGGCAGATGCCACGCAGGTAATGCGGCAACTCCCAGTGTCGGCAATGCTCTCCAGTATCGAGATGCAGATAGACATCCTGCGTGAGCGGGGCGTGGAGATTCGTGACTGGGAGCACAAAGACCGGGTGCTTCGGCAGGTGCGGATGATGGGCGGCAAAGTATATTTCCTTGCGGCAGAGGACAACAAAGCCAAAGAGGATTAGAAAAGAGGAACGTAGCATGGCAGACAATAAGGAAATATTGGATGAGAGAGCACTCTTAAAGAAGTATCTCGGTCAATATTACTCGGCACGGAATAAGAAAAAGCAACTGGAATCCAGACTGCAGACGTTCAGACAGGATATGATCGGCACAAAGGGGATGCAATATTCCCCAGTGCCGCACAGCCAGACGAACAGTGTAGGAGATGGACCGGCAAGCATGGTCATCCGGGCAATGGAGATTGAAGAACAGATCGAATCACAGAAAGAACAGATGGCGGCTACCATGCTGAATGTGATGAAGTTGATGGATTTTCTCCCGGTTGACTCCACGGAGCGGCTCATACTGGAATACAGGCATATTGACTGTTTAAGTTGGAAACAGGTGTGCAAGGCGATGCATATGACGAGAACACCGTGCAATGAGCACTACAACGCAGGCATCGATAAACTATTGGAATACAAGAAAGTAAAAAAAATACTAGAGGAATTTGAAGCTGAGCAGAATCCCTCGACTACTTGAAATTGCTTGACTTCGGAGTAGGGGGGGGGGTAGAATTGTAGTTACAAATTGTATTTTTTCAAATCTACAACCCCTACACAAAAAGGAGGAACGAGCGAATGTTTGAATTCATAGCGAAAATGTTATCCGGGGAAAAGAACAATGACAGACAAGAGGAATATGCAAAGTCGTCCGAAATTCCCGTAATAAACGATATTGTCTGCGGGAGATATCGCATCAGGGGGAAATATCCGGGAACTGGAAGAATGAGAACGGTGGAAGTAATCGCATGGGAAAAAGAGACAGAACAGGATATTGCGAAAAAGGCGGGACTGGTCGAGCCATACGAAGTGGAACGGATCGGGATGCCGATTCCAACAGAAAGGCAGATGGAATATGCTAAAAATGTCGGAATTTTTATACCGAAGGATGCGACAAAGGATGACGTCAGCATCCTGTTGACACGATATGAAGAACATAAATCAATAAAGCAACCAAAGGCACCGACAGATATCCTGGAAATTTTAATTAAACGAATGGGAATCTACATACCATCATACGCAGGACTATCGGAGATGAATGCATATTTTAGAGCATCAATGAGGACAGAGGAAGAGCGATATGCGTATTTTGCAATGAAAGTATACTCCCAGACAACCGGAAAGAACTATCACTTTATCCACGAAGCGAACGAGACAGAGCAGGAACGGTTCAAAGCCTTTGCAAGGAAATACAAGGGCAACAGGTCATTCGTGGAATCTTACAATCGGTACGACCAAGAAAAGATAACGATAACAGGAAAGATAGACAAAAAGCTAAAGGCTTATGAAATAGCTAATGCGTTTTTTTATGAAAATTTATAGGAAAAATAAATGCCGAAAAATTCGCTAGAAAATTTACTGGGAAAATTCCAACAAAATAAATAGAATGATTTGAAAATTCAGCCGGGAAAATTCCGAGAAAAAAATCGGAAATTTTATCCCGGCTTTTTAGCTGCATTTTTACAAGAAACATCCGGATTATAGGTACAAAAACATGAGGGGTTATAGAGGGGTAGAATAATCGTGAAAAATAACAGGGATACAGGAGGCGGTGCTTATAAACCCATGCAGAGGACGTGCAGTATACCATGCGCCATCCGAACAAAGGACATGACAGGCACAGTACAAGGGACACGGACACCACACACAGAGTATCAGAGCACAGGCAGGACAGCACACAGCAGCACCACACAGGACAGGCATGGGACACGCAGGGCGGGCACAGTGCACGCAAAGAAGTACAAGAGAGTACACAAAAGTACATTCAACTGTGCTAAGATGATAGCGTGGAGTACAGGGGATGGATCAGACAGATCAAGTCAACACGCTCCACTCGCTCCCCTCTTAATAGGCATTTAGCGCAATGAAACGTATGTGTTGAATGCCTATTTTAGTGCATTTTTTTGATTTGTTATAAATGCACAAATCGAAAGGTACTACTTTGTGCAAAATGCACTGCGGGGCGAGGAAGGCCCGGCTTTTTCCCCGATAAAATCAAAAATAAATTTAGCATTTCGTTACGCAAAGCAGGGAAGGAGGTTTGGAAATGGATCAGAAACTGAGAACAGAACGCAGGAAACTAGCTGACTTAAAGGCAGCAGAATACAATCCAAGGAAAGCACTGACCCCGGACGATGCGGAATACCAGAAAATAAGGCGGAGCATTGAAGAATTCGGATACGTTGACCCCATCATCATAAACGAGGATGGCACGATCATCGGAGGACACCAGAGGACGACCGTACTCATGGACTTAGGGTACAAGGAAGTAGATGTCGTGGTGGTGGATCTGGACAAGCAGAGGGAGAAGGCTCTGAACATTGCGCTGAACAAAATCACGGGCGAATGGGATGAGTTAAAATTAAAAGACCTCCTGCTTGACCTCGACCTCGGAGATTATGACATATCGCTGACAGGCTTCGAGCAGGACGACCTCACGGAACTGGTGGACAAACTCGCAGTAGAGCCGGAAGCAGTGGATGATGACTTTGATGTGGAGGCGGCACTGGAACAGGTGGCAGAACCAGTCACGAAACTGGGCGACATCTGGCTGCTCGGAAGGCACAGGCTCATGTGCGGCGACAGCACATCGCAGGATGACATGGCGGTTCTGATGCAGGGAGAGATGGCAGACCTTGTCGTTACTGATCCGCCATACAATGTCAACTATGGCGACAAGGCTGAATTTTTAGAGGAATACCTCGATGGAAAAGGACACCGGATCACGAGCACGATAAAGAACGACAACATGGACAACCAGAGTTTCTATTCGTTTTTACTGGCAACATACCAGAGTGCCTACGAATTTATGAGAGCCGGGGCAGCGATCTATGTGTTTCACGCAGAAAGCACCGGACATATTTTCAGACAGGCATTCCTTGACGCAGGATTGAAACTGGCGCAGTGTCTGATCTGGGAGAAGAACTCCTTCGTCCTCGGCAGGCAGGACTACCAGTGGCGACACGAACCATGCCTGTACGGATGGAAAGAGGGGGCGGCCCACTATTTCATTAACGACAGGACGCAGGATACGGTCATTCTGGAGGATGATATAGATTTTAACGCCATGAAGAAAAATGAACTCGTGGCATATCTGGAGGACTTACGCAGGAAGTACCAGAACCAGACGTCCGTCATTTACGAGAATAAGCCGACAAGGAACGACATCCACCCGACCATGAAGCCAGTGCCACTGATCGGGAAATTCGTAACAAATTCCAGTAAGTCCGGGTGGAACGTCCTTGATCTGTTCGGAGGAGGCGGCAGCACCCTCATGGCCGCAGAGCAACTTGGGAGGACAGCATTCATCATGGAACTGGATGAGCGGTTCTGCGATGTAATCGTGAAGCGGTGGGAAGAATACACCGGGCAGCAGGCTGTAAGAATCCCGGCAGGAAAGGCAGAATTGTAGGATGGCAGAAGAACAGCAGGGCGGCAGCTTTTACCGGGTAGAAGTCATTGCTTCCTTATTCGGGGTCAGTGTGCGGAGGGTGCAGCAGCTGACGCAGGAGGGAATCATAGCGACCACCAAGACCAAGGACGGAAACCGCTATGAGTTAGCACCGACCATCCAGAAATATATAAAATACCTGTCCGACAAGGCATACGGAAAGAGCAAATCCGAAAAGGAAGCAGAACTGCGAGAGCAGAAACTGCAGGCTGAGATTGCACTGAAGGAATCGCAAGGGGAAATGCACCGCTTAAAGACAGAGATCGCATCGGGTAAGTACATCGACATTGAGGAAGTGAAGATGGACTATAGCCGATTTTTTATTTCATTCAAAAAATTTGCACTGTCCCTGCCGAGCAGGCTCTCCGGCAGGATCAGCGGGTACTGTGATCCGATGGAAGTGAGGGCAATCGAAAAGGATTTGAATGCGGAAATCATCCGGCTGATGCACAGCTTCGTGGTGGCGGGCTGCACGCCGGAAGAACTGGAGAAGAAAAAGCGTGGCAAGAAATCCGTTCCGTAGGTACGAGGTAACCGGGTATCAGAAGGAAGCCTTAAAATTCCTCAAGCCACCAGAGGACATCACGGTATCGGAATGGGCAGACAAATACCGGATACTGGATGCCAAGACCTCGGCAATGCCGGGACCGTGGAGGACGGAGCAGACACCGTACCTCAAAGGCATCATGGATGAATTCAACAACTACGAAACAGAAGAAATCATCTACGTCAAGCCAACGCAGGTAGGCGGCACAGAGTGCCTCCAGAACATGACCGGGTACATCATACAGCAGGACCCTGCGCCAACCATGATCGTCTACCCTACGGACAAACTGGCAGAGTCCATATCGGAGAACCGCCTACAGGCAATGATTAAGGCAGCACCGACACTGAAAAGCAGGTACTTGGAGAACGATTCCTCCAAACTGGAATTGCAGTTTGACGGGATGTATCTCACACTGGCGGGGTCGAACTCCCCGTCAAGCCTTGCCAGTAAGGCAATCAGATTCCTGTTTCTTGACGAGGTGGACAAATATCCGGGAGCGTCCAAAAAGGAAGCCGACCCGATCAGCCTTGCAAGGGAGCGAACCAAGACATTCCACAACAGGAAGATATTTATAACGAGCACGCCGACCCTAAAGACCGGACACATCTGGAAAGCCAAAGAGGATGCCGACATCGAAAAGCACTACTTCGTGCCATGCCCGCACTGCGGGGAGTATATCGAATTAAAGTGGAAGCAGATACACTTCCCGAAAGAGGAAGGCATGAGTTACGCCGACCGGGCAGAATTTGCAACCTATGTCTGCCAAGAGTGCGGATGTGCAATCACAGACCAAGACAAGCCAGAGATGCTCCGATACGGAGAATGGAGGACGGTCAAGCAGAATACCAAATTTGTCCGCAAGGTAGCATTCTGGATGAACACGCTCTACTCTCCATTTGTCCGTTTTTCAGAAGTGGTCAAGGAATTTCTGGAAAGCAAGGACGACCCGGAGAAACTGCAGAACTTCATCAACTCATGGCTCGCAGAGCCTTGGGAAGATACGAAGTTAAAGACCAACGCTGACCTCGTACTGGAACGCCAGACTGAATATGAGGAACTGGTCGTGCCAGAATGGGCGAAGCTGCTGACCGCAGGCGTGGATGTGCAGGAGAACTGTCTGTACTGGAGCATCCGGGCATGGGGCAACTACCTCACGAGCCAAAACATCACCCATGGGCAGGCGTATTCGTTCCAAGAGGTCGAGAGGATCATGAACCTCGAATACCAGATGCCGGACAGCACGCCGCTCGTAGTAGCATTGGCACTGGTTGACTCTGGCAACGATGCGGATACGGTGTACGATTTCTGCGCCAACAATTCGGACTGGGCACTGCCGAGCAAAGGCTCGTCCAACCCGATGCTCTCGCACTACAAACTGTCCAAGGTCAATAAGAGCGACAGCAAGGCATACGGAATGAACCTCGTACTGGTCGATACCGGGAAATATAAGGATATGATCGCTGCCAGAATGCAGAAGAAAAATGGAAGCGGGTCATGGATGGTTTACCAAGGGTGCGACCGTGAATATGCGGAGCAGGTAACCGCAGAGCATAAGGTCAACGTCAAGATGGGGAATGGGAAGGTAAGGCAGGAATGGCAGCTGAAAACCTCCCACGGAGATAACCACTATCTGGACTGCGAGGTTTACAATATGGCGGCGGCAGACATCCTTGGAGTGAGGACGCTGCATCTGACTGAGGTACAACAGGAAGAACAGCCGAAGAAACAGGAAACACAATACACCCCGGAAGAATCATGGATCAGCCAACATGAGGGCAACTGGGTATAAAGGAGGCAGAACATGGCAGCAGAGAACAATTATACAGCCGCAGAGATGCTGACAGAAGTCAACAACGCCATCTATGCAGTGCTTGTCGGCGGCCAGTCCTACAAGATAGGCACAAGGCAGCTGAGCCGGGCAGATTTGAGCCTACTCTACAACATGAAGAACGACCTCACAGCACAGATCGCAGCCGCAGGTTCAGCCAGTTTACTGGACGATACCTACGTGGCGGTGTTCGAGGGGAGGTAATGGGATGAACTGGTTAGATGGAATCATCGGGTTCTTCTCTCCGGAGCGTGGGGCACGCAGGGAAGCATGGAGGCAGAGCCTGCAGGAGATGAGGAACTATGATGCCGGAGATTACAGCCGGGGGAATGCGAACTGGAGAGTGATCAACCAGTCGGCAGAATTTACGGACCGCTACAGCCGGGATAATGTCCGGGCAAGGGCAAGGGATCTGGAACGCAACTCCGACATGATGAACTCGGTCATCGGGGCATACACCCGGAATGTCATCGGAGGCGGCTACACGCTGCAGCCAAAGACCGAGAGCGACACGCTGAACGATACTCTCCAGACAGCGTGGAAGAAATGGTGCAAAAAGCAGAACTGTGATGTGACAGGTACGCAGTCCTTCACGCAGATGATGCGAATGTGCGTCCAGAGGAAAAAGATAGACGGAGGAATCCTCATTGTAAAGAGGTACACCAAGGACGGTTTTATTCCGTTCAAACTCCAGACATTCGAGGTGGACGAACTGGACGACTCCCAGATGCTCCCGAAGAAAAAGAGCAACAAGGTCGTAGGCGGCATCGAGATGAATGAATACAACAAACCAATCGGGTACTGGATCAGGCAGTACAGCATAGACGGAATGGCACTCTCGCAGCCTGTATGGGTGGATGCGAAAGATGTCATTTTTTTATACACCAAACGCAGACCGTCACAGGTTCGGGAGATGTCCGACATGAGTCCGACCATTACCAGAATCCGTGACGCAAACGAATTCATGGTGGCAGTATCCGTCAAAGAACGGATCGCTGCCTGCCTTTCGGTATTCATCAAAAAAGTATTGCCGACCACCGGGATAGGCAGGGCCGGCGCACCGCCAGCCCCACACGAATCCTACCAAGGCAAGTCCATTACCCCCGGCATGATCAAAGAATTAAACGCCGGAGATGAGATACAGGTGGTAAATCCGACCGGGCAGGCGACCGATGCAGCCAGTTACATCAAACTGCAGCAAAGACTGGTCGGCGCAGGGCAGGGAATCAGCTACGAAGCCACAAGCAGGGATATGTCGGAAAGCAACTACTCATCCACCAGACAGGGCATCATTGAGGACGAGATGACCTACGCAGCGGAAAAGGAACTGCTGATGGAAGTCATGGACGAGGTATATGAAACCTTTGTCATTTCCATGTGGCTCGCAGGACTGATTGACGCAAAGGACTTCTGGGAAAACAAGGACAAATACTTCGAACACGCATGGGTGGCAGCACCAAAGAAGTGGATTGACCCGCAGAAGGAAGCCAATGCTAACAAGATTGCCCTTAATACCGGGCAGAAAACATTCAAGCAGATCGCAGCCGAACAGGGGCGTGACTGGAAAGAACAGATTGACGAGATGGCAGAGGTACTGGAGTACGCAAAGGAAAAAGGTATCGACTTAGGAGGTGTGATTTTTGACCAGACAGCATCAGAACTCTACGAGGACGAGGAGGATAAGAAAGCCGACCTCGCTGACGAGGGGGCAGGAGAGCAGACCGGGGAAGAAGGAGAATCCGGCACAGGGGAAGCAGAGGGCGAAAGCCAGACAGATGACGAGGGAACTGACGGTTAATTCCATCAGAGCCATGGAGGGCGAGGGGAATGAGCGGAAATTCATCATTTCTTTTTCCTCGGAAGAACCATACGAACGGTGGTGGGGAACGGAAATCCTCGACCATTCGGAAGGGGCTGTAGATCTCTCAAGGCTTAACGACATCGGGGTCGTGCTCTACAACCACAACAGGGATAAGGTCATCGGGAAAGTCAGCCGGGCATGGATTGAGGAAATGCGTGGCATGGCAGAGATTGAATTCGACACCGATGACGAATCCGAACTCATCTATCAGAAAGTAGCGTCCGGGACCCTCAAAGGCGTGTCCGTAGGCTACCAGATAGATTCATGGGAGGAAGTAATGCCAAACAAACAGTCGGCAGATGGCAGGTTCACAGGACCGGCAGACATCGCAAGAAAGTGGACACCTTACGAAGTATCAATCGTGAGCGTGCCTGCGGACCCCACGGTCGGTGTCGGAAGGGAACTGGAAGAAACCGGGCAGGGAACGCAGACCCGCACTCTCGACTGGTACGAAAGGCAGCTTCAAATAAATAAAAACATCATCAACCAAGGAGGTAACGAATCATGAACAAGAAGCAGAAAAGACAGCAGAAAATGCTTCGCCAGCAGGAAATCGTGAATGCAGCCAAGACTGCAGGTCGTGATCTGACCGCTGAAGAACAGAGTGAATTCGACTCCCTGCAGAGGGAGATCGAAACGCTGACCTCGGAAATTGAAGCCGAGGAAAGACAGGCAGGCGTTGCAGGTCAGACACCGCCCGCTCCCACACCTGCTGCGCCACAGACAGACCCGGCAGCGGAAACGCAGAGAGCGGTCACTGAGGAACGCAACAGGATCAGAAGCATCACGACCATCTGCCGGGATTTCGGACTGGAGGCTGATACCTACATCCAGAATGGTAGCACTGTGGACGCAGTGAGGGAAGCGGCACTGGAACACGTCAGACAGCATGGAGCACCCATCCCGGCGCAGGGCAGGGCGACCGTGACAGAAAGTGCCGAGGACAAATTCCGGGCGGCAGCAGCGGACGCACTCGTGATGAGAAGCGGCATGGCTTTAGCGAACCCGGCAGACGGTGCAAGGCAGATGATGGGCATGACGCTCCGTGACCTTGCCATCGAATGCCTGTCGGCTGAAGGGCACAGCGGACTGAACAGGAGATCGTCTGATGAACTGTATGGAATGTTACAGCGTCAGTTCTATAATCCGACCGCAGCGTTCCCGGCAATCCTCGACAATGCCATCAACAAGGCATACGTTGAAGGGCACAAGACCGTGGCAGTTACATTCGACCAGTGGACGAAGAAAGGCAGCCTTAAGGACTTCAAGACCCACGACAACAACTACTTAGCCGGCCCGGTCGGGGAATTCCTCGAAGTGCCGGAGGGCGGCGAACTGAAGCATGATGTGTTCGGGGATGAGAAACTCCCGACCAGAAAGCTGAAAACGTATGGCCGCCAGTTTACGCTGACCAGACAGGCATTCATCAATGACGACATCGACCTCGTGACAAGAATCCCTGCCAAGTACGCAGCGAGCGCAAGAAAGACGATCAACAAGCAGTGCTATCAGGTTCTGGTGGGCAACCCGGCAATCTATGACGGTACTCCATTGTTCAGCAGCGCACACATGAACCTGCTCGCAAAAGGAACCGGCATCACCAAGGAAGCGGTGCAGGGAATGATCCTCGCACTGCAGAACCAGAAAGACCAGTTCGGAGAGGCAATCATCATCCGTCCGGCAATTATCATCGTACCGAGCGGCTATATGTTTGATATGTACACCCTGTTCTACAGTCCAACCATCAATACTGAGGGCAACACGCAGGCAGTCAATCCGCTGTACAGATACAAGGACAGCATCACGGTGGTAGAGGACCCGACCATCAACGCACTCTGCGGCGGTTTTGGAAACGTGATGCCTTGGTGGTTACTGGGGGCAAAGGATGACACGGACTTCATGGAAGTGGATTATCTGAACGGACAGGAGATTCCGACTATCAGAAGAATGGAAACTCCGGGCACTCTTGGATTTGTATGGGATATTTACCTCGACTGGGGCGTGAGCGTCATGGATTACCGTGGTGCAATCAAGAATCCGGGCATCGAAGTGAAGAACCCCATCAACTTAGCATAAGGGAAAGGAGAGCGCAAAGATGAGCAAAGCAGCATACTGGCAGAGGGGAGAATCCCTCGACTTTACCAACGCAGGAACAACGGTTATTGAAGCCAACACTGTAGTGGAGCTGACAGGCAGAATCGGAATTGCAGGCACGGACATCGCACCCGGTGCAAAAGGCGACCTGCATGTGACCGGGGTGTTTGAGTTTGATAAGACCGGGACTGCCGCCATTACCATGGGGCAGACCGTCTACTATGACGGAGCAGGCATCACGGATACGGAGGGAGGCACTCCGGCAGGCTTTGCAGCAGCGGACGCAGCGGCGGCAGACACAAAGGTACTCGTAAAGATTGGATAGGAGGTGGCGGCCATGAAACTGGTAGCAATCTATCCCATCCTGTACCGCTCCCGGCAGTACGAAGTCGGGGAAAACCTCCCGGCAGACGATGCGGCGATGGTGCAGGCATGGCTTGATGCCAAGACCGCAGTATGGCAGGAGGAAGAAAAACCCAAGGGCAAGGCGAAGTCAGTCACAGCGCAGGCAGGACTGGCAGGACAGTCCCCGAATGGGGAAACCGCTGACAGCGTAGTTGGCAGAGTGCCAAAGACCCCTGCGAGAAGCAAGGGGGCGAAAAAGAATGGTTAAACGGTCATTCAAGGAACTCGTGCAGGCAGATGTCAGCGGCGTATTTCTCCGACCGGATGAATTCGCAGACCTGCACACCATCAACGGAAAAGAGATGGCTGTGCAGGTGGACTCAAATGAGCAGATAGAGCGTGAAAAACGCTACAACCAAAACATGGATGGCATCTACAAGAACCAGAAGCTGATTTATATATCTGCTGCCGACTTCGGACCATTACCGAAACAGGGTAGCCTGCTAATTATGGACAAGAGGTCATACCGTGTGGCAGATGCCATAGATGAAGATGGAATCTATTCCATCACACTGGAGGCGAACAGAGCATGAGTGATTTTTACATTAAAGTGGATGAGCGGGACATGAAGCGAGTTCAAAGAGTTCTGGAAGATGCTCCGAAAAAAGTGCCAAGAGTTCTTCGGAATGCCATTAACCAGACAGCCACAATTGCGCTTCGAAAAATCAAGCAGGGAAGAACTGCGGGATATACAATCAAAGCCGGAACATTCAACAGCGAAATACAAACGCAGAGAGCGAGTGCGGGACATCTTGATGCGACCATCAAGTCGCAAGGGCGACCAAGAACCATCCAACAGTTCAAAATAAGCAAACCTAAATCCGGGGTAAAAGCAGACATTACAAAAAGCGGATTAAAAGGACTTGTAAATTCAGCGAGCGCAAGTGCCTTCATTGTTCCGGGTGGAAGTGCAAGTGGGTTGATAGCACAAAGAGAAACAAAGAGCCGATTCCCGATAAAGGTGCTCCACTCTAATTCAGTGCCAATGATGGTGCGAAAAATCTATGAAGGAGAGCGTGGCGGTCAAGGAGAAATGCAAGATTATATTGCAAAAACACTGCACGACAAAGTATGGGAACAAGTAAGAAAGGTTATATAACAGGAGGCAGACATGACACCACTAATGTTGCAAAGCGACCTCGTGACGGAAATCGAGGACATTCTGAAAGATGTAATCACGAAGAACACCGCAGGAGAAACCGTGACAGGCATCAAGGGATACGAATATCGGCTTCCCATCATCGAATCAGATGAAGAGGATGAATCGCAGTTTTTTCCATATTTTATCGTCAGGACGTCCGAGGGGCGAACTGAGGATGACGACAGTCCGTGGCTCGTAACCGTAGATATCATACTTGGCATTTGCGAGAACGATAAGGATGCACCCGGACACAAGAACATCCTCGTGATGATTCAGCGGATCACTGACAGATTCGCATCAGAACCTTTGCTGAACGGAAAGTACCGTGCAGAGCAAAACATGGAATGGGCAGTACAGGACGAAGATACATATCCCTTTTACTTCGGAGGGGTAGAAATCAAGTTCAGGGTTCCAAAGATAGGAAGGAGGATACCAAACTATGACTGCTAGAGCGAAAAGCGAAACAGTTGTGCCGAAGAAAGCCACCGCACGAAAAGCGAAAGCATCAGAACCTCTGATGTATGTAGGACCGACAGTAAACGGAATCGGAATACAGAACAGGGTTTATACGGAGATACCAAGCAGAACGCAGGAGTTATTGGATAAAGTACCGGAACTGAAAAATCTTTTCATTCCGATACTTGAGTACCCTGCAGCCTGCAAAATGCTCAGGGAGAGAAAAGGTTATATTTACAGTGCGTTCACAAAAGCACTGACACTTAAAGGAGGATTATAAAGATGAAACATGGAGTTTATATCTACGAACAGGGCACTGCACTCACAGTGCCAGTTGTAGGAAATTCATCTGTGCAGGTCGTAATTGGTACAGCACCAGTCCACATGGTTGAAAACCCGGAACAGGTAGTCAATGTGCCAGTGCTTGCAAATTCCGCAGCAGAAGCAATGGCTGCATTAGGATATGTGGATGATTTCAATAATTTTACATTGTGCCAGACGATGTATATCACAAACAATATTTTTCAAGTGTCGCCAGTCGTTTATATTAACGTACTTGATCCGCAGAAACATAACAAGGCAATAGCAACTGAAACGGTAGCTGTGGAGTCCATGCAGGCAAAGATTGCAGAGCAGGGAGTTGTTCCATCAACGCTCGTGTTGAAAAACGGAGACACAACACTGGCTGCAGGAACGGACTACACAACTGAGTTTGATACAGATGGAACGCTTATTATTAATCTGATCAAGGGTGGCAAGGGAGCGTCAGCAGCATCTCTCGCAGTTACAGGAAAGGTCGTAGACCCAACCGCAGTAACCAAGACGGACATTATCGGCTCATACAATGCGGCGACAGGGAAAGAGACAGGGATGGAACTCATCCGGCAGGTGTATCCAAAACTGAAGACTGTACCGGGTCTGCTTCTTGCACCGGGATGGTCACAGGAAGCAGAGGTCGGAATTGCACTGGCGGCAAAGGCAGCGAACATCAATGGTGTATTTAAGGCAATGGCTCTTGTGGACATTGACACAAATACGGCTACCAAGTACACGGACTGCGGAGAGACAAAAGAAAACAGTGGTTTTACATCAGAATTCTGCTACCCGTCATGGCTCTGCTATAAGGTGGGAGATTACATCTTTGCAGGATCTGCAGTAAATGCAGCATTGATTGCATACACCGATGCGGAGAATGAAGATGTCCCAAGTGTTTCCCCGTCCAACAAACTGCTAGGAATTACGGGAACTTGCCTTGCAGACGGAACGGAGGTCAACCTCGACTTAGACCAAGCGAATGTTGTCAACAGCTTTGGTGTCGCTACCGCATTTAACATGAACGGATGGAAACTCTGGGGAAATTATACCGGGGCATATCCAAGCAGCAAGGATGCAAAGGATATCTGGCTCGCAGTCCGCAGGATGTTCAACTGGCAGGGAAATACATTCATCCAGTCGTACTTTGACAAGGTGGATGACCCGATGAACAGCGTTCTGATTGAAAGCGTTGTTGATTCCGAGAATATTCGGTGTGCAGCCTATGCACCAGACAAATGGGCAGGGGCAAACATCCAGTACTTAAAGAGCGACAACCCGGACACAGATATCCTGGCAGGTAAGATGACATTCCGTCAGAGCATCGCACCATATACTCCGGCACAGGAAATCAACAACATCCTGTCCTATGACACGTCAATGCTCTCTAACGCATTAACAGGAGGTGAATAAAGATGGGCATGGTAATTCCTGAGGTGTTAAACCACTACAATGTCTACAACGACAGAGCGAAGAAATTAATCGGAATCTCCGGCGAAATCGAACTGCCGGAACTGGAGGCACTCACGGATACAATCGAGGGTGCAGGGGTACTCGGAGAGATTGAGGACCCTGTAACGGGACAGTTCTCATCCATGAAAATCAAGATTCCGTTCTCCGTGCTTTATGAGGACTTATTCAGTCTCATGAACACAACCAAACCGCCACAGCTTACACTCCGTGCATCCATGCAGTGCATGGACCCTACTACTGGAGTGACAGGGTACTACCCGGTAAAAATCGTAGTCAGGGGAAAAGCATCCACAACTTCTCTCGGAAAAGTGGTAAAGGGGAAAAAAGGAGAACCGGAAATCGAACTGGAAGTGTTGTACATCAAAATCATGATCAACAACAAGACCACGCTCGAATTGGACAAGCTGAACTTCAAATTTGTATTAAACGGAACGGATATGCTTGCAAAAATCCGTTCACAGGTCTAAGGAGGATTAAACCATGACAGAGGTAAAGGAAATCAAGAAAAACGAAACAGAGAGCGGTAGCGAAGATAAAATCGTGAAACTCACAAAGGAGTACAACTTCGAAGGGGAGAAGATTTCCAAATTGGACTTCTCCGGCTTAGAGAACATCACTGCAGATGATATGATTCGGGCAAACAAGGTGCTTACATCATCCGGCACAGTATCAATCATGCCGGAAAATGACCTGCACTACACGCTCATCATCGCGGCAAGCGCAACAGGCTATCCGATTGAGTTCTTCAAGGGACTCAGTCCGAGAGATGCCATTAAAGTAAAGAATACCGTGACGAGTTTTTTCTACGGAGAGGAATAAAGCTGACTGACACTTCCGAACTTCGGAAAGTGTGCATTTTGCTCGCACAAAATCTGATGACAGGCTTGGATTACATTCTGAGCCTGTCATTATTTGACATTATAGACCTGTGTGAAGATTTAAGGGATATCCAGAAGGAGGCAAACAAGAAGAACCATGAGCGATTATAAAGTAGCAATAAAAATAGCAGGAAAACTGGAAAGCTCCTTCTCGTCATCCATCAAGCAGGCACAGCGGACTTTAACCTCCATGGGCGACTCTTTCACGAAGGCAGGAAAGATGTTGACCGCAAGCGTGACAGCACCAATTGTGGCATTGGGCGTGAGTTCCGTACAGGAATTTGGAAATGTGGATAAATCATTGAAACTCGTGCAGGCTACTATGGGTTCGTCAGCAGAGGAGGCGTCGAACCTTGAAGCGGCGGTAAAATCAGCGGCGGCCAATTCCGTGTTTGGAATGCAGGAAGCAGCGGATGCAACACTGAACTTTGCAAGGCAGGGGTTTAGCGCATCACAGGCGGCAGATATGATCACGCCCGCCTTGAACCTCGCAGCCGGGACAGCCACGGATCTGTCCGAAGTAACCGGGGGACTCGGAAACGCCCTGAAAATGTTTGGAAAAGAAGCCGACTATGCAACAACAGCGGCAGACATCCTGTCAAAAGCACAGGCGCAGGCAAACACGACAGTTACAGATTTATTTGAAGCCATGGCGACTGCCGGCCCGATCTGTAATTCTGTCGGATGGTCAATGACAGACCTTGCGGCCATTACGGACATCTTCGGAGATGCAGGCATCTCCGGCTCAGAGGGAGCGACAGCATTAAAAACAGGACTGGCACGACTGGCAAGTCCTGCAGCGGACGGAGCGGCTTGGATGGAGAAACTCGGTCTTGAAATTTTTAACACAGACGGAACGATGAAGAGCATGGTTGACGTCCAGAAGCAGCTGCATGATTCGTTTGCAGGGTTAAGCAGCGAAGAGAGACTGGCGGCGGCTTCGGCAATTTTTGGAAAGAACCAGATGGCTAAGTGGCTGACATTAATAGATGCTGCTCCGGAGCAGGTGCAGGAGTACGCATCCGCACTGGAAGAATGTAGCGGAACTTCGCAAAAGATGGCAGACGCCCTCCTGTCGGGTATGGGAGGGTCACTTGAAAAACTCGGTTCCTCATTTGATGTATTAAAGTATAACATCGGGCAGATAGCCAGTGAATATCTAAAACCGATCGTAGATAACATCACGAAAGCAATTGATGCCTTTAATGCCATGGATCCATCCATGCAGAAAAACATTGTAAAATGGCTAGGCATCGCAGCGGCAGCGGGACCGGTGCTTCTGATTATAGGGAAATTGTTCAAGATAGCAGGAACTGCAGTCGGCGTCTTTGGAAAACTCGGAAAAGCCGTAGCGTCCATTGGAAGCGGAGCGAAAAAGGCGACTGACCCAATGAGCAAGAGTTCTTCCGTGATGTCAGCGGCGGCAAAGAACGCACTTGGATTTGGTGTCGGGTTTGCAGCGGCGGCCGCAGGGGTATGGCTTCTCATACAGGCGGCAAAGGAACTCACGCAGTCGGGACCAGAGGTAACCGTAGCACTCGTGCTGATGTCTGCCGGGATTATTGCAATGATGGCAGTGGCGGCGCAGATGGGGGCAAAACTGCAAGCAAGCCAGCAAGGACTGATTGCATTCGGAGCAGCAATTCTTATGGCAGCCGCAGGAATGGCACTCATGTCATTCGCAGCGGTTCAACTGGCGCAGGCGGGACCAGAAGCAACGGTCGCACTGGCACTCATGGAAGGCGGCATCATCGCACTTCTTGCAGTCGCAGGGGCAATGGGAACAACACTTGCGACAGCAACACCAGGACTGCTTGCATTTGGCGGTGCAATCCTTATGGCAGCCGCAGGGATGGCAATACTGACAGCATCGGCAATCATGCTGTCAAACGCAGGAACTGGGGCTATCGTTGCATTGGCAGGAATGGGCGCAGGCTTACTGGTATTTATGGCAGTTGCAGCATTGCTCGGACCGATGCTGACAGCGGCGGCAGTCGGACTGGTGGCATTCGGCGCAGGAATCATTCTCGCAGCAACTGGGATGCTCATCATGGTACAGGCAGCAATGCAACTGGCGGCGGCAGGACCTGGAGCGCAGATAGCAATGGCACTGCTCGCAGTGGGAATACTGGCATTTGCAGCAGTGGCAGGATTGCTCGCACCACTACTGCTCGCAGGGGCAGCGGCACTGGCGGCATTTGGAGCGGCACTGGTAGTCGTAGGAGCAGGTCTGCTTGTTGTGAACGCAGCGGCTCTTGTAGGAGCGGCGGCACTGACGGTCATCGCAGGAGTCCTTCCGCAACTGGCAGCATACGGATTGAGCGGATCAGCGGCAATCATGGCACTGGGCGTATCCATGACCATGTTTGCAGTCGGGGCGGCAATAGCAGGTGTCGGAGCAGCTGCGGCTGCATTGGGATTCGCAGCACTGGCATTAGCCGCAGTCGCAGCAGACGTGGCATTTGCGCCGTTGGCGGTTGAAATGGTTGCAATTGGAGCGGCTATCGCAATTATGGCGACCATGGGAAAAACTGCGGCAGAGAGCATGAAATCCCTAAAAAGTTCATCCAAGGGAATGGTTACTAGCATGGCGAAACTGGCTGCATCCCTGGCGGCACCGACCGCAGCGCTCGTTCCGTTTGCGGCGGCAGCAGTGGCAGCAAGCGTGCCATCCGCAGCGTTGGCAGCGGCTCTGGTATTAATCGTGGCATCACTGACAGCGATGGCGGCAATGATTACCATGGCAACAGCAACAATGACTATGCTAAATACAGCGATGCTCGTGTTTAAGGCGAATGCAACAACAATGAATGTAACTGCCACTTTGATGGCAACATTATTTACGAGACTAGCTACGGGAATAACGCCTGCGGCAACAGCAATGACAGCGTTGGCAGCACCTACCATGCAGGCAGCAACCGGAATGATGGTTTTGCAAGCAGCACTCATAGGTACTAACCAAGCACTTACAGGAATGTCTGCACGCATCACAGCAACGCAGATGGCATTCACGTCACTGGTAACTGCATTCGCAGGGGCAAGTGCAATATCAGCCGGAGTAGCCCAAATGGAAGCGGCAGTAAGCACAGGAATGGCGTCCGTCACAGCGAGCATGACAGCAGGAATGCTGATGGTAACCACGAGCGTCCGAACAGGCATGACGCAGACGCAGGCGGCAACAACAGCAGGAATGGTTCAGATTGTGACGATTACAACAACAAGCACCAGTCGAATGGTGGCTGTGTTTATATCAAGCGGCGCAAGAATCGTGGCAAGTTCACGCTCCACAGCAAGCGGAATCCAGTCGGCGTTCGCAGGCGTAAATCTTTACTCCGCAGGATACAACATGATGGCAGGACTGGAATCTGGCATCAGAGCTAAAGGAGCCGCAGCGGTGGCAGCGGCAAGAAGCATCGCACAGCAAGCAGCGGCGGCTGTAAACTCCGCATTACAGATACACTCGCCATCTAGAGTCATGATGAAATCCGGGCAGTATGTGGACGAAGGACTCGCAGCCGGAATGGAAAAGAACAGCGGACTGGTTAAAAGTGCAGCGGTCTCTTCACTGGCACAACCAGTAACAGAAACAAACCTACAGACCAAGAGCATCGAAACGCCGGAAACAACAGTAACAAGAAGTGCCGTACTCGGAGAAACAATTGGAACGTTGTCCGGGGAAGGCATAAGAACAAGGAACCAGACTGGAGATACAGATAAGAATCCAACCTTTGTATTCAGTCCAACATATCACTTCGAAGGCGAAGCACCGAGCAAGGAAGATATTGTAGAAGCCAACAGCATGAGCCAGAAAGAATTTGAAAAAATGATGAAAGAATACCTGCGCAAGAATAAGCGGGTATCATTCGCATAGGAGGCAGGAGCATGGGAACATACACGACCATCCAAGGGGACACTTGGGATTTAATAGCATACAGACTGTATGGACACGAAAGATATATGAAACTGCTTGCGGATGCAAACAAGCCATTGGTCGACTATCTGATTCTCCCATCCGGCACAGTAATCAACGTGCCGGAAATACCAGATGGATACGATGACAGCGACACGGTGTTCTGGCGACAGGATACCGATGAAAACGAGGAAACCTATTCATCCGTAGAGGAGGGCGAGGACGATGAGTAACGCAAGAAAAGCCGTTCCAAGCCTTTCCTTTAATGGGAAGAATGTCAGCACGAAACTGGCTGAATACTTAAAGAGCGTCAGCTACGAGGATGTCGCATCCGGGAGTAGCGATACTATCAGCCTGAAACTCCAGAACATAGACATGAAGTGGCTGAACAAATGGTACCCAACCAAGGGCGATAAAATCAAAGGCAGTATCACATTTAAAGACTGGAACAAAGACGGAACAAACCTGTCGCTGAATTGCGGCACTTTCGTGTGCGATGAGGTAAAGTTCTCTGGCGGACCATTGGAAACCACCATCGGAGGGGTATCGACTCCTGCGAAAGATTCCTTTAAGACAAGGGAACGAACAAAGACATGGAAGAACGTAACTATCAAGAAAATAGCGCAGGAGATTGCAAAAAGGTACAGCCTGTCACTATCATACAGCGGACCAAGTATCAAGATTGCAAGTATTGAGCAATCCGATAAAACAGACAGCGCATTCCTTTACAGTATCTGCCAGAAATACGGACTTTCTATGAAAGTCTTTAATAATAAAATTGTGATATATGACCAGACAGCGCAGGAAAAGAAAAAAGCAACAGCAACCCTTACCAGAGCATCATTCATTGATGACGAATGGGACTATATAGACGCACTCGAAGGAACGTATACCGGGGCGAGAATATCCTATAAATCGGGAAAAAACAATGACGAAGTCAGTGTTTATCTCGGACTAAAGAAAGAGAACGCATCCGGAAGCCGTGTCCTCAAAATCACAGAGACTGCGGATGATTACGACACCGCATATTATATGGCGGCAGCAAAGGTCAATCAGTCAAACGAGGGTGCGACTACGATGACTGGAAAGATATGGGCCAACCCAAAGATATGTGCAGGAATCTGCGTCACGATATCAGGCATGGGCAAAGCCAACGGAAAATATTTCGTAGACAAAGTAACAACAGAGGTCACAGATTCCGGTACGACACAGAACATCGAACTGCATAAATGCCAGAAAAGGCTTACATACACACCAAAGTCAAAACCGAAGGCACAAGCAACAGCGAAGAAAACGTACAAGGTTGGAGATATCGTAAACTTTCACGGTGGTACGCACTATGTATCATCATGGCCCGGTTCGAGAGGTTACCCGGCGAGAGCAGGGCAGGCTAAAATCACTCTTGGGCCAAACTGTGCAGGAAATGGAAAAGCACACCCATGGCACCTCGTTCATACAAATAGTAGTTCAAATGTTTACGGATGGGTTGATGAAGGAACATTCGACTAAGGAGGCATCGAAATGGCAGAGAAACTGATAAGACTCGGAAAAGTCTCATCCATAGATTACGAAAACGGAATGATTAGTGTTACATACCCGGACATGGATGATTCCACAACGGACAAATTCCCCGTGTTTTCCATGGCAGACGAATACAAGATGCCGGAGATTGGGAAAGAGGTTCTGGTGCTCCATTTATCCAACGGACAAAGCGCAGGTGTGGTAATGGGGAAATACTGGAACGAAGGAAACAAGCCGCCAATCAGCGGAAAGAACGTATTCCGAAAAGAATTGGGGAGTGCTTTCGGAGAAGCATACATTCAGTACAGCGGCGGAAACATCATGTTCCATGACCAAAAAGCAACCTCGACACTGGGAAGCATTATCAGCAGGATTGCGGACTTGGAAAAAAGAATGGGTTCTGTTGAAGCAAAAGTGTAAGGAGACAGGCAGATGGCAATAGGGAACTGGGGAAAGACAATAAAATTTGAAGTGACATCCAACAAAGTTCTGACTTTTTCAGACTTCAAAAGAACAGTATCCGGCAGATGGAAAAGCCATCCGATTGTCGGTAAAAAGCCAAAGGGAGAATTCGCCGGCCCCGATGCGTCTAGTGTAACGTTCGATATCGTCCTAGCAGCGGAGCAGGGAGTAAAACCAAGGGCAACCATAACAACACTTGAAAAGGCTGCAGAAACCGGGGTGGTGGATTATTTATATATCGGCGGCAGGAAAGTTGGGAGTGGAAAGATGGCATTGGAGAATATCAGCGAGACGTGGGATGAAATCTGGAAGGGCGGCGAACTGGTTAAGGCGAAATGCTCCCTTACATTTTCGGAATATAACTAAGGAGGCGGCGAATGAAAGAAGTCAATACAATCAGTATCGCAAACGCAGGGAATGACGTAGATATTGGAAGGATTGATACAGAGTTAAAATCCCTCATCCTTACAACGGAAGGAACAATACCGGGAAGTCGTGGATTCGGACTGGCAGGAGAGTTCCTGTCAATGATTCCGAACGAAGCGGCAAACGTGCTCGCCATTGAACTGGAAGAAAAAGTAGAAACATACATCCCAGAAATTACCATTGCAAACGTGGAAAACTGCTCCACTGACCCAATGGAGAAAATGGATGTAAAAATTCATGTAGAGAGGAGGGATATGTCATGATAGCAGAATTGGATAACTTGCCAGAAATCAGTTTCATAGATGACATCACATTGGATGACATACAATCACAGATGCAGCTCGACTACGAGGAACGGTATGAAGCGTTAACAGGAAAGCCGTGCAAATTAAGAAGAGCAGATCCTGCGGCACTTTTACTCTATGCGTGCTCCATTCAAATATTTCAGGCTTTACTATATGTCGACAGGGCGGGAAAGCAGGATTTACTAAAATACAGCTACGGTGGTTATATGGATAACCTCGCAGCCATTCGTGGAATTACAAGACTGGACGCACAGCCATCGGTTACAACGGTAAGATTTACTCTATCCGCAGCAATGGAAGAAACGAAAACCATTCCTGCAGGAACAAGAGTGACCAATGGAGAAATGTACTTCGAGACAGACGAGTACGGAGAGGTAAAAGCCGGGGATACTTATGTGGATATCCCATGCACCTGTCAGACGGATGGAAATAGCGGAAACGGAATCGCAATCGGAGAGATAAACATTCTAGTAGATTCACTTCCTTACATTGACAGCGTGGAGAATTTAGAAGTCACGACAGGAGGTGCGGACATTGAGGATGATGAAGCACTTGCGGAAAGAATCTACATCGCACCGAGCAGTTACTCTGTAGCCGGTCCGGATGATGCATACGAATATTACACAAAGGCTTTCAACCAAAGCATCACAAGCGTAAGGGTTTTAAGTCCCGCACCGACAGAAGTGGAAATTCGATTCCTTGTTGCAGACGGAGATATTCCAACGCAGACCATGATCGATAATTTGAAAGATTTTCTGAAGGATGAAAACATTCGACCTCTTACAGACAAAGTCGATGTCCTCGCACCAGAGCAACAGTCATTTGACATTGAACTGGCATATTACATCAATAAGAGCGACATGGCAAAGTCGGAAAGCATTCAGAATGCGGTTGATACAGCGATAACGGAATATATCCAGTGGCAGACTTATACTATCGGCAGAGATATCAACCCATCGGAATTAATAAAAAGGATCATAGCCGCAGGGGCAAAGAGGTGCGATGTCACATCTCCTGTCTTTACTCCGGTAGCAGGGAACACGGTGGCAAGGATGAAAACCAAGACGGTCGCATATGGAGGGTTAGAGGATGATTAAATTCAAAGACGGACAGTTAACCGATATCCTCCCCATTGCGATGAAACAGGACATCGAAACACATTGCATCAGTTACGCTCTGCAGCAACAAGTGAAAAAGATTGTGCAACTCGCAGATAGAACAAGAACCGTGGCTGTCATTGAAGAACTGCCGGAGAAGATACTGGATGTACTGGCGGTGGAACTGCGAACACCGTACTACCAAGAAAGCATGGACATAGAAACCAAGCGCAGCATCATCAAGCGGACGCTGTTATGGCACACCAAAGCAGGAACGCCGAGTGCAGTATCTGAACTGATAGAGATCGTATTCGGAGAGGGCAATATTGTGGAGTGGTTCGATTATGATGAGCCGCCATACACGCCCGGAACATTCGACATCATAACGAACGCTCAGATGACCGAGGAAATCACGGAATACTTCCTGTCGATCATCCAGAGGGTAAAAAATACACGCTCCCACATCCGAAGGATACTGATACACCGGGAGATGAACGCACTCTGGTATGTAGGGGCGGCAAGCAAGAGCGAACCGAAGAACCCTGTATTAAACCATACCAACATGGAGCAGGCGGTATCGGAATCACGTTACGGAGCCGCAGGCTTCGTGATTTCCCAGAGAACAGTGATACCAAACCACCTGCAGTTTGAAGATGTCAGAACAGAGGGCATCCGCAGCGTGGCCGCAGGGGTAGCAGGTCACACAATCATAACCATTGAGAATAATGTCAAGCCGAGGGCAGTGAAAGCGCAGGGCGGCACCTATGGCGCAGCTGGGCACAACGCAAGGCAGAGGACGGTCATTATAAATGACGGAAAGAGCGTGAGGGCATCCATATCCGGCACGCACGCAGTTGCAGCGGCCGGGCATTCGAGTCCGAAAGCATCTATCACAAACGGACTGTCGGAAAGCACGTCTGCCGGGCAGACGCAGAACGCAGCCATCGGGGTGGCATCAAATTCTAAAACAATCATTTAAAAGGAGGCAAGGCTAACATGGCAAATTTCAACTCGGCTGTCCTTACAGCCAAAGGAATCAATCTGCTTGCAAAAGCGCAGGCAGGAAAGACCACCATCGAATTCACGAAAGCCGCCACAGGTAACGGTTCGTATGCGACCGGGGAATCACTGGTCGGCAGGACTGCACTGAAGGCACAGAAGCAGACGTTTCCGATCAGCACCATCAACGTAGTGAATGAATCCACAGTCTATCTGAAATTCATCGTGAGCAATCAGCAGACGAGTGGAAACCTTAAGGCAGGATACTATGTGAAAGAGGTCGGCATTTTTGCAAGGGACCCGGATGAGGGAGAAATCCTCTATGCTATCGCAACAGCGGTAGCGGATCAGTGGGATTACTTACCTGCGTACAACGATCTGATTCCATCTACCATCACGATGGAATTTTATACCGAGGTGGACAATGCAAGCACCGTCTACCTCACAGCAGGTGGAGGGGCATATGTGACACAGGAGGACTTTGAAGCGTTCGCAGAGAAACACCCGGATGACAAAGTATATCTGTACGACCAGTCCACGGGGCAGAAATACGCATTCGGAGTAGACAACGGAGCAGCTTATATCGAGGAGGTAAATGAATAATGGCAAAAACATTTTTAGCAGACAGACAAAGACAGTGGATTGCTGACCTTGCGGCACACGGAGAGCAGAGCGTGGCGTACAAGGACAGTACGATCATGAATGAACTGCTGACTGTTTCAGAAGCACTGAAACACCCGGTAGCAGCATACTTCCTTGCAAAATTTGCAAGGAAGAACAACAAGACGCTTTCCCAGTATTTCAATGTCGGGGATGAAATCGTAGTACCTCATGCAGAATATGGCGACATCCCACATATCGTCATTGGCAAGGACATGGATGGAGCAGGTACAATCACGCTCCTCGCAAAAGAGTGCGTGTGCCAGAAGTGCTTTGATGCAAGGGAAACAACCAACGAAGATGCCAACCGCAAGACTTACGGAAACAACCGATGGAGCCAGTCCAACCTCATGCAGTATTTAAACAGTGGAAACACTGCAGGACACTGGTACAGCGCACAGCATGACGCAGATGCCGCCCCGGACACAGCCAATATCTGGAGCGGATGCGACACCCATTATACGGACGAGCCGGGCTACCTTGACGGATTTGATATTGACTTTTTATATATGCTGAAAACCGTGACCAAAAGGACTGCACTCAACACCGTAACTGACGGAGGCGGTTATGAGGATGTGGAGTGTAAGGTATTCCTGCTCTCGGAAACAGAGGTAGGTCTGGGGAATGAGAATAACGTGGCAGAGGGTACGCTGTATCCGTATTTTACAAACAACGCCACCAGAAAAGCCTATCCGTCAGATTATCTGAAAGCGAAAGCCAACGCCATCGGATACACGACCGATCATATTAAAAATAATAACGGTTGGAACGGGTGGTGGTGGTGGCTGAGAACACCGAACTCCGCCAACTCCTACTATGTCCGCCTTGTCTCCACAGGCGGTACGCTCAGCCACATCCCTGCGTACTCTGGCCGCCTTGGAGTCCGCCCCGCTATCGTGATTTAGGACTGCCCTCGGCAGTCCTCATCGCCCCGTAAGGGGCATAATCCGTAACTGAAACAGGAGGAAACCATGGCAGTGCCAAGAGGAAAACGCAGCACTGGGGTATTTGAAACAGGAACGAAAGCCAAGGAACTGCTGATCCACACGCTGAGGGTAACGAAGAACCGGGATAACTTCCCGGCCCGTTACCAACACACCGTGACTGACAGGATCATAAACAATGCACTGGAGGTCTACGGGAAAGTACGGAGGGCAAATTCCATATATCCCAGTACTGCTGCAGAATACCAAATGAGGAGGAAATGGCAGGCAGAAGCCGGAGCCGCACTTGCTGACCTTATGGGATTGATTGAGGTAGCACACGAGATGTTCTCAATCGACACGGACAAGATAGCCTACTGGACAAAGCTTGCGAGCAATACCAAATTCGCTATGAAGCGATGGGTAGAGGGCGACATCAAGAGGTATTCCTCCCTGCCATAGCAGGGATAAAAATACAGGTCATGCTCTGTAACACCGAACTCCGCCAACTCCTACAATGTCCGCAATGTCAACACAGGCGGTACGCTCAACAACAACAATGCGTACAATGGCAACAATGGAGTCCGCCCCGATTTGGTGAATGAGGGAGAGTAGTAAGCGAAAGCCGAACCCAGTCCAAAATCACTAAAGGAGAGCATAGTCCTTCCGAAAGGAAAACAAGGAAGCGGACGCAGTCAAGCCTTTATGGTTTGGTACTGCTATCAGCCGCCAACACTGAAAAATGAATATAGAAACACAGGACTTTGACGATTTCGACAAGGTAATCGCATACGAGAGCCTATACAAGAGCGGCATGAAATGTCGGCTCGGTGTCGGATGGAAAGACAGTACCGCAAGGTACATAGAAAACATCTTGGAAGAAACGCTCATCCTGCAGGAGCAGCTCGAAAGCGGCAGATACCACACAGAGCCTCCGATACGGTTCAAGATATATGAGCCAAAGGAAAGGGAGATACAGTCCCTGCGTTTCAGAAACAAGGTGTTCCAAAGGTCGCTATGCGACAACGCACTCGTCCCCGGTCTGATGGCGACATTCATCTATGACAACGGTGCGAGCCTGCCCGGCAGGGGCGTGGACTTCGCTATGCGGAGATTGAAAGCGCACCTGCAGAAGTACTACCGGGAATACGGACTGGACGGATACGTCTATCAGTTTGATATCCGGCACTACTTCGACAGCATCAACCACGAAGCGGCCATGCGGCAGGTACGGAAGCGTTTCAAGGATGAGCGGATCGTCAAATACACCGAGGAAGCAATCGCAATCTTCGGAGATGTGGGTCTCGGACTCGGCAGCCAAGTATCACAGATACTAGCACTGGCAACGCTGAACGAATTAGACCATTTCATCAAAGAGGAACTGCACATCAAGTATTATGGCAGATACATGGACGACTTCTACCTCATACATCACGACAAAGAATATTTGAAATACTGCCGGGAGCGCATCGAGGAAAAACTGACAGAAATCGGGTTGGAACTGAACCCAAAGAAAACTCAGTTATACCCGATTCGCAACGGTATCAAATTCTTAGGATTCCATTTCAGAATGACCGAAACAGGCAAGGTCTACATGAAAATCAGCAGGAAGTCGGTAACAAGGCAGCGGAGGAAACTCCGTAAGATGAAAACACTGCTAGAGGAGGGCAGGGTTACATTTGAGGACGTCCAAATGCAATACCAGTCATGGAGGGCGCACGCACTCCGGGGAAATTCAAAACAACTGGTAAAGAAGATGGATCAGTACTTTAATGAGTTATTCATAGAGGACTGGCTCAGGCAACCATTAGAACCATAGGAGGTGCAATCAATGAGAAATGAGAAAATGCTCCATGCAGCCTACATAAGACTGCAGGAGGAAAACAAGGCACTGCGGAAGGAGAACGCAGAACTCCGGGAATCGCAGGAAATCCTCGAAGCGGCGATCATTGAAAACTACGAGGAAACGGTAACCAATTCAGATGCCATCATGGAACTTTACGAAGCCATGGCATAAATAAATTTAAGGAGGACAACCACCATGAAAATCACAGCAATCGCAAAAATCTACTGGAAGCAGATCAAGGCGGGCAGCAAGACCTATACGCAGGTACTCGGTGCGGACAAGCAGGAACAGGTCAAGGAACTGGCGGGACAGGACGTATACGCTGCGGTCATCACGCCAGAGGAATACGAGGGGTACATCGGAGAACCGTACACTGGGGAACTCCCTCCTGCGTCCGGGGATAACTCAGCAGAGGAGGTAATCCCGGATGAAACAGAAGAAAACACGGAAGAGCCGGAGCAGGGAGAAACCCCGGCAGAATAACTTCAAATGCAGTCATTCACATGGGAGCAGGTACTGCCATAAGCACATGAAGGAATGTGACCTCCAGTGTGCGGAAAGCGGCACCTGCTCCCACTGCGTAAATTACCACATTCCAATGACCCAGAAGCCATGCAAAGGGTGCATCGGATTAGAAAGGAACAAAGACCAATGGAGCAATTCTTGATGCAGACATACACCATTGCCCTGCCGATTTTACTGGGTTACATTGTATGGCTGTTAAAAAGACAGAAGAAAGACCGGGATGCCAACAGCAAGGGCACAATGCTCCTGCTGCGGGTGCAGTTGATCGAGTACCACGACAAGTACATGAAAGCAGGAAGCATCCCGTCCTACGCTTACGAAAACTTTATGGAGATGTACGCAGCATACCACGCACTGGGCGGTAACGGAATGATCACTAAGATGTACGAAGAAATCCATGAATTACATTTAAACAAGAAAGAGGGCAAAAACCATGAAAACAATTAACTGGACCGTAAGACTGAAAAACAAGGCATTCTGGGTGGCAATCATCCCGGCAGCACTCCTGCTCGTGCAGGTGGTGGCTGCGGTGTTCGGATTTACCATCGACCTCGGAGATCTGGGAAATAAACTCCTTGAGGTGGTCAACGCAGCGTTCGCAGTGCTTGCAATCCTCGGAGTTGTGACAGACCCGACCACAAAGGGAATCACGGACAGCGACCGGGCACTGACCTATACAGAGCCTAAATAACAATTAAAGACCGGGGCGGCCGCAGAGCCGCCCTGTTTTATTTCAGAAGGAGGCAGCAGTATGGCACTCACGGAGAAACAGAAGAAATTTATACAGGACATTGCAGGATTCGTACAGAAGTACGCAGGAGCATACGGAATCAAAGTCCACAGTCCCATCATAGCGCAGGCAATTCTTGAAAGCGGGTGGGGCGAAAGCAGACTGGCGGCAGAATACCACAATTACTTCGGACTCAAGTGCGGAAGCAAGTGGACCGGCAGGAGCGTGAATATGACCACCAAGGAAGAATATCAGCCGGGAACGCTGACGACCATCAAGGACAACTTCCGGGCATATGACAGCATGGAGGAAGGGGTGCGTGGCTACTTTGAATTCATCCAACTGGCAAGATACCAGAACCTCAGAGGAATCACGGACCCGAAGCAGTACCTGCAGACCATCAAGGACGATGGGTACGCAACATCAAGCACCTATGTGGAAAATACATACCGACTGGTTACCCAGTACGGATTAACAGAATATGACAAGGAGGCAGTAGCCATGAAAACAAGAAGCGCAGTAGTAGCATTGGCTCAGTCATGGATCGGGAAGAATGAAGCGGACGGAAGCCATAAGACAATCATCGACATTTACAATACATACCTGCCGCATCCGAGAGGGTATGCGCTGAAATACACGGATGCATGGTGTGCCGGAACGGTATCGGCACTGGCAATTAAACTGGGATACACCGACATCATCCCCGTGGAATGCTCCTGCAACAAGATGATAGAACTGGCTGTGAGCATGGGGATCTGGCAGGAGAACGATGCCTACGTTCCATCCCCGGCAGATTTTGTCATTTATGACTGGGATGACAGCGGCAAGGGCGACAACACAGGATACCCGGATCACATCGGAACGGTAGAATCTGTAAATGGTAATACCATTATTGTGATAGAGGGCAACTACTCAAATTCGGTAAAACGCCGGAGTCTGAAGGTCAACGGAAGATACATCCGTGGATACATTACCCCTAAATATGACGCAGACGGAACACAGAAGAATCCTGCCGGAAGCAAGACCGTGAGCGAACTGGCAAAGGAAGTCCTCGCAGGCAAGTGGGGAAATGGCGATGACAGAAAGACCGCCCTGCAGAACGCCGGATACGATTATGCAGCAGTGCAGGCAGAAGTCAACCGACTGGTAAGCGGAAACACAGCAACGCCGACCAAGAGCGTGGCAGAGGTGGCAAAAGAAGTGATCGCAGGAAAGTGGGGCAACGGAGATACCCGGAAATCCAAACTGCAGGCAGCAGGCTATGACTACGATGCAGTGCAGAAAGAGGTCAACAAGCAGCTTAGTGGATCAGCGGGGAAATCCGTGACTGAAATCGCCAAGGAAGTCATTGCAGGAAAGTGGGGCAACGGTGCTGACAGAAAGAAGAAACTGACAGCTGCCGGATACGACTATACAGCGGTGCAGAAAAAGGTCAACGAACTTCTGAAATAGGCGATTGACTGATTCCAAGAACGGAGGTATGATGTGCCCCAGAGGGGGTTCTAAAGGGGGTATGTAACTGACAGAAAAGTCGGGAGCAAAGCACCAACAGAACACCGCCCGTGACAGCACAGGAGAGCCACAGACAGGCAGAAAGCAACCCGGTGGGAGAAATACCCACCGGGCATTTTTTGTCGGCAAATTGGGGCAAATCCGAAAGCCACAAAGAAAGCAGGGGCAATGGTTACCCCTGCGGAAAGATAAAGATTTTATAGACCTGCTCCGGAGTAAGAGAGTACCGCCGAGCAATCAGACGGATATACTTCAGACCGAACTCGCCCCGACCATTCCATATGGTAGAGAAATTCGGTACAGACATACCGATGGCAGCGGCCAAGTCCTTATTGCGGTCGCCATGGGCACGCATGATCGGCTCAAGCAATTCTTTATTCATTCGGACACCTCCAGATCATCAATGGCTTCTTTTGCGGCTTTGGTCGCATTATAATCATAAAAATACGCTTCCGAACTTTCATAAACAAGGGAATTTTCAGCATTGTAAATTCTGAACCTAAATCCAAAGTCGCTGTCACGCCAATAAACATTTATAGTATAATTTTTATATTTTTCTCCAATCATTTTAACAAACCCTTTCTGAAATTAAAAGGAACAAGAGCCATGTCGCCCATCAATTACGGAGATGGAGAGGACGTCCGCTGATACGGTTCAGAGGAAAAACCTCGTGCTCGGCTACACATCACCCAAGCCTTTCTCTGCCGGAGCAGGAAACAAAGTCAACGAGTTGCACCGGGCAATCGGCAGAGCCAATAACTCCTCCACGGTTTCAAGGCTTTCACATTAAAAACCAGTCAAACTTGTCAGACATCACTCAGACATGGCATTGTCCTTTTGCTCCCCTCACACTTCCTCCTCCCGGACTTGGGACCGGGCATCGGTGGGTTAGAGCCGGGGCAGGCCGCCCCGGAGAGATGGCTATCAGCCATGAGAATACCTCCTTAATGACTAGCCATCCATTGGATCGCAAATGGACTGCGATTCCGCAGGTTTTGAATATACTGCTTATTTTTTGATAAACCAAGAAGTCGCTCATATTCAGCATTGGAAATCGCAACCATCGTGGAGCATACATTCACATATTCAATATCATATTTTTCAAGCAGATTCCAAACATCAATAATCGCTTTCATAACTACCACAACAAGCACCTCCGTACATTTGTTCTTTTCTTTTGATGTTGGTATATTAACTCTGGTTCGGGTACTATTCAAGTCATTTATAACCCGTAAATTCACCAAATTTATAACCTCTTTTTTGTTGCATTCTTACCCTATTTTATAAGGAAAAAGTTATTGAAAAATATAACCGTTTTTATGATAATGGTAAGGAACAATGCGGATAAAGGAGACTGATAACATGGCTCGAAGATTTAAGCAGCTGACAAAAGCGGATCGATTGAAGATAGAAGCATTACTGAAAGCGAAACATACGCCGCAGGAGATAGCGGATCAACTGGGAGTGCATAATTCAACAATCTACCGGGAACTGAAGCGTGGCAGGTATATCCACACAAACTCAGACTTAACAGAGGAAGAAAGATACTCCCCAGACATCGCACAGGCAAAGTACGAAGAAAACCTGCGGGCAAAGGGACCAGAACTAAAGATAGGCAATGATCAAAAACTGGCAGATTTTATAGAAGATAAAATGGTAAACGAGGACTTCTCTGTCGGAGCGGTACTCGGATACATAGATCAGCAGGGACTGGAATTCTCGGTAACCATATCCAGACCAACATTATACCGATACATAGACCTCGGATTGTTTCTGAACCTCACAAACAAAGACCTGCCGATTAAAGGCAACAGGAAGAAGAAAAAGAAAACCGTGAGAAAAACGCAGGCAAGAGCAGCGGCTGGAACATCCATAGAGAAGCGACCGGATGAAATAGATAACAGAGAGGAATTCGGGCACTGGGAGATGGATACCGTTATCGGAAAGAGAGGAGAATCAAAGCACAGCCTTTTAGTGCTCACAGAGAGAAAGACCAGAGAAGAATTAATGTTCCTGCTGACAGAGCACACAACGGAGCAGGTGGTCTCCTGCATAGACCGACTGGAAGAAAAGTGGGGAGAGAGGTTCAGCCGAATATTTAAGACTATCACTGTGGACAACGGTACGGAATTCAGCGACTGCGAGGGATTGGAAAAGAGCATCCGGCAGGACGGAGATAGCAGAACCAAGGTGTATTACTGCCACCCGTATTCCAGTTACGAACGTGGAAGCAATGAGAATCAGAACAAACTGGTACGCAGGAAAGTACCAAAGGGAACAAATTTTGATGACAAGACCGAGGAGGACATCCAAGAGGTAGCAGACTGGATCAACAACTACCCAAGGCTGCTGTTCGGATGGGAAACAGCGCAGATGCAGTTTGATAAAGAACTGGCACTGATAGCATAATAAAAAGGATCAGAGGGCAGGAAAGAGGGGGATACTTTGCCCTTAATTAGTAAAAACCACCAACAAAACAGGGAAAGTATTGTGCAAAGTGATGAAATGATATTTTGCAATAAAAGTTTTGCATTTATTGCTTGACATTTCATGGAAGCAAAGACGGTTTAAAAAAGGTTGATTGTCATAACGCAATTTGTTAAAATAGAATTTGTGTCAATATAAAATTTTTGAATATCAAATTAGATAAAATGAAAGAGGAAGTGGAGAAGAGCCATGAGTAAAGTAAGAACGAGATTTGCTCCAAGCCCTACCGGGCGGATGCATGTGGGAAATTTGAGAACTGCGTTGTATGCTTATTTAATTGCAAAGCATGAGGGCGGCGATTTTATGCTTAGGATTGAAGATACCGACCAGGAACGATTCGTGGAAGGGGCTTTGGAAATTATCTATAGGACATTGGAAAAGACAGGACTGATTCACGATGAAGGACCGGATAAGGACGGAGGTGTTGGCCCTTATGTCCAGAGCGAGAGGAATGCATCAGGTCTTTATCTGAAATATGCGAAGCAGTTGATTGAGCAGGGAGATGCTTATTACTGTTTCTGTGATAAAGAAAGGCTTGATTCTCTGAAGAGCAAAGTGTCTGAAGAGGGCGGTACAGAAATCGTGGTATATGATAAGCACTGTCTGCACCTTAGCAAAGAGGAAGTGGAAGCGAATCTCGCGGCAGGGAAGCCCTATGTTATCCGTATTAATATGCCTACTGAGGGAACCACTACATTTCACGATGATATTTATGGTGATATTACTGTTCCCAATGCGGAATTAGATGATATGATTTTGATTAAATCTGACGGTTATCCTACCTATAATTTTGCAAATGTAATTGACGATCATCTGATGGGAATTACCCATGTAGTAAGAGGAAATGAATATCTTTCATCAGCGCCAAAGTATAACCGGCTTTATGAGGCGTTTGGCTGGGAAGTGCCCGTATATGTACATTGTCCGCTGATTACGGATGAGAACCACAAGAAGCTGAGTAAACGCTGCGGCCATTCTTCTTATGAAGATCTGCTGGAACAAGGATTTGTATCAGAGGCAATCGTGAATTATGTGGCGCTTCTGGGATGGTGCCCGCCCGATAACAGAGAAATATTTTCTTTAGAGGAACTGGTGGAAGCCTTTGATTACCGTCATATGAGCAAGTCTCCGGCAGTATTTGATATTGTGAAGCTGAAATGGATGAATGGGGAATATCTGAAGGCGATGGGTTTTGATAAGTTCTATGCCATGGCAGAGAAGTATATCAAAGAAGTTGTCTCAAAGGATTATGATCTGAAAAAGATTGCGTCGCTTGTAAAGACGAGAATTGAGATATTCCCGGATATCAGAGAGCAGATAGATTTCTTTGAAGAACTGCCGGAATATGATACGGCGATGTATTGCCATAAGAAAATGAAGACCAATGAAGAAACATCGCTGGAAGTTTTAAAAGACGTACTGCCGCTTTTAGAATCACAGGAAGATTACAGTAATGATGCATTGTATGCAGTTCTGAAAAAGTATGTAGATGAGAAAGGATGCAAGATTGGCTATGTTATGTGGCCGGTCAGAACGGCAGTTTCAGGCAAGCAGAATACCCCCGGCGGCGCTACGGAGATTATGGAAGTGCTGGGAAGAGAGGAATCTGTCCGCCGCATCCGCAGAGGAATCGAATTATTAGAAGCGAGGTAATTTATGCGTCTGAATATGGCACAGCAAAAGGCGGCCAGACATTTTAAGGGTCCATGTATGGTTCTTGCCGGACCGGGTTCGGGGAAAACGCTTACAATTGCAAGTAGAATAAAGTGTTTGATTAAAGAGTATAAAGTAAGGCCAGAAGAAATTCTGGTCATTACTTTTACCAGGGCTGCATCTTATGAAATGCAGCAAAGAACCAAAAGCATTATGGAGGGCGCCGGTTATCCGGTGACTTTTGGCACATTCCATGGTGTGTATTATGGAATCCTGAAATGGGCGTACGGACTGACTTCTGCCAATATCCTGACGGAAGAGGAGAAATACCAGATGATACGGCAGATACTGGATTCCCCTGACCTGGAGATGGACATGGATATTCAGGATGAGCAGGACTATATCAGGGATATACTGTCAGAAATCAGCAGAGTGAAGAATAATGGCATAGATATTCATGCCTGGAAGTCAGAGACCTGTGGGGAGAGTTTCGGCGGTGTGTTTAAAATGTATGAAGCCGTCAGAAAAAAACGAAGAAAGATTGATTTTGATGATATGCTGGTCTTATGCCTGGATCTGTTTCGGCGAAGACCAGATATTTTGGAGAAATGGCAGAAGAGGTTTCGGTTTATTTTGGTAGATGAATTCCAGGATGTAAACAGAGTCCAATATGAGGTGTTAAAGCTTCTGGCGTTTCCGGAGAATAATCTTTTTGTAGTAGGTGATGATGACCAGTCCATTTATGAATTCCGCGGGGCAAGCCCGGAAATCATGCTTCGCTTCAAGGAACAGTATCCGGACGCAGAACAGATTTTACTGGATATAAATTATCGTTCCAGTTCGAATATATTGAATGGAGCGCTGCGTGTAATTGAACATAATCATAGCCGGTACCGTAAGAAAATTGTGACAGAAAAAGAAAGCGGCGATTGCGTGCATGTACAGGAGTTGAAAAATGCAGGCGAAGAGGGAAGATATGTTATTGATGAAATCAGAAAACTGATAAAGGGAGGCATAGCGTTTTCTCAGATTGCCGTATTATACCGGACGAATATTGATGCGAGGGTTCTTGCGGGAATGATGATGGAAGAGAAGATTCCTTTCCGGATGAAAGAATATATCAGCAATATATATGATCATTTCATTGCACGGAATATAAAAAGTTATTTTTATCTGATACTAGGCAGGAGAGACCGCAGATATTTCTTTGATATTATGAATTGCCCGAAAAGGTATATCAGTAGAGAGAGTCTGGAGAAAACAGAGGGGTCTTTTGAAGAAATGCGGAGATTTTACTGTGATAAAGACTGGATGCAGGATAGAATCGATCAGTTTGAATGGGATATACAGATGATGGAGCAAAAAACTCCTTTTGCAGCTATCCGGTACATACGTAAGAGGATAGGGTATGATGAATATTTAAAAGAGTATGCAAAATCTCATCGTATGAATGAAGAAGATTTATTTGAAATTCTTTCTGAAATTGAAGAAAAGGCAAAAGAATTCCGGACCATAGAAGAATGGTTCGATTACGTGGAACAATATACAATGGCGTTAAAGATGCAGAAAGAAAAGGAAAAAAAGGTGCAAGATGCCGTGTCCCTGATGACGATGCATGGGGCGAAAGGGCTGGAATTCGATGCGGTTTTCATGATACAGAGCAATGAAGGCATTATTCCATACAAAAAAGCAAAGATGGATGAAGAGATTGAAGAGGAGAGAAGGATGTTCTATGTCGGCATGACCAGAGCAAGGCAGAAGCTGGTAATCAGTTATATAAAAGAAAAAAACGGGAAGGCTGTGGAACCCTCCCGCTTTGTCAGCGAATTACTCGTCAGAAGCTAATTCTTCAAACTCCTGTTCATCCATCCATTCATCGAAAGCATCTGCGGCGATCTCGTATTCATCGTCATCCAGAATGTTCTCCAGTTCGGGTTCATTCGGATTGGTGTCAATAAAACGGTAAAGATACACATCTCCATCTTCGGATTCGCCTTCTTCGTTTAACGGAAGAAGAGCAATGTATTTGTGCCCGTCCACCTCGTAGATGGTAAGGATGGCGCATTCAACAGTTTCATCGTTATCTAGTGTAAGAGTAACGGTTGCAATGTCCTGTTCAGAATAATTGTCGTGTTCGCTCATAGAATAATCTCCTTTGCTGATTTTGATAGTTTAACTGTATCAGAGGAAACAGAGAAAAGCAAGAGATGTACTGGTAAAAGTGAGAGAAATATAGTAAAATAATTGTAAATATGTGTATGAAAAAATTGTACACAGGGAGGCAAGAGTATGAGAAAGAGAATGGTGAGAGCATTTACCTTAATACTCATTGGCATTTTCTTATTAAGCGGCTGTAAGAAGACAGTCGGAACTCCGGAAGACAATCCGATTACAGAAGAGGATGAGGAGGAAGAGACAAAAGAGGATGAAAGTGAGATGCTTAAATTTGGATTTAGTGCCATAGATATGGAGAATCCGTATTTTATCACTTTGGCGAGTGCGATTGAAGAAGTGATGGATGAAAATGGCTGTGAGATGATTGTGAAAGATCCCGGCAGTGATGCCGACAGCCAGGCAGACCAGATTGAGGAGATGATTAAAGAAGGAATTCAGGCTATTTTCATCAGCCCGGTAGATTGGGAGAAGATAACGCCGTCACTGCAGAAGCTTAAAGACGCTGGCGTTAAGGTTATCAATATAGATACGCAAGTAAAGGAAATGGATTATGTGGATGCGTATATTGGCTCTGATAATAAAAAGGCAGGATATATTTGTGGGCAGGATTTGGTGGAGAAGCAGCCGGAAGGCGGTAAAGTGCTGATTCTGGAATGCCCGACACAAAACTCTATCAATGACAGAATTACAGGATTTGAGGAGGCAATTGCGGCTGCGGAGAATGGATTTGAAGTAGTGGAGAGAGCAGATACAAATGGGGAATTTGAGGTTGCGATGGAAGTGACAACGAAGATTCTGGAAGAACATCCGGAAATAGATGTTATCATGTGCGGCAATGATCAGATTGCTGTCGGCGCGAAAACGGCAGTAAATGTGCTTGATATGAAGGATGTACTTATTTATGGAGTAGATGGTTCTCCTGACATAAAAAAAGAATTGAAAAAATCGGATAACCAGATTGCGGGAACGGCAGCGCAGTCGCCGATCAATATGGGTAAGAGGGCTGCGGAAGTGGGGATTCATATGCTGCGGGGAGAAGATTATGAAAAAGAAATATATGAAGATGTGTTTATGATTAATGAAGAAAATGTAGATATGTATGGAGTTGACGGTTGGCAATAGGCAGAGTGGCTTAATGAATGGATTAGGCGGGAAGGATTAGGCATGAAGAAGATACAGGGACAACCATTACCGTTAGGTGTGACAATCAGAGAGAGAAATATTAATTTTTCAATGACAGTTCCAAAAGGAAAGGAATGTCAGCTTTTACTCTATAAGAAAGGGAAAAGTGTTCCATATGTCTCCTATGAGATGAAAGAAGAGGATGCTGTAGGCGAGGTGCGTTTTCTGACAATAACAGATATTGAACCGGGAAAATACGAGTATAATTATCTGATTGATGGTGAAGTTGTTTTGGATCCCTATGTGAAAGCACTTGCAGGAAGAAGGCAATGGAATCATCCCCGGGATATACAGAAGCATGAAGTAAGAGGAATCCTCCGTCATGAGGAATTTGACTGGGAAGGCGATTCTCAGCTTCATATACCATATCATAAGGTAATTGCTTATAGTCTGCATGTAAGAGGTTTTACGAAACATCCATCGTCCAGAGTGAAGTATAAAGGGACATTTGCCGGAGTTATAGAGAAAATCCCTTATCTGCAGGAACTTGGGATTAATCAGATACATTGTATGCCAGTGTATGAATTTGAAGAATGTCAGAAATATACGAATTACTGGGGGTATGGTCCGGCCTGCTTTTTTGCTCCGAAGAGCGCTTATGCGGCAGGACTAGACGCGATCGGAGAGCTGAAGGATATGGTGAAGGCATGTCATCGGGCAGGCATAGAAGTGATACTGGAGATGCCTTTTACTGCGGAAACATCCCGCCAGATAATCAGTGATTGTCTTCGGTATTATATGATGGAATACCATATTGATGGATTCATTATAAATCCGTTTGTTGTATCAATGGAAGAAATCCATGCAGATCCTATTCTGAAATCTACGAAAATATTGAAGCATCAGGAATTTTTCCAGAATGCTATGCGGCGATTCCTGAAGGGCGATGAAGGTATGGTCGGCGAGGTGATTTATTGGTTGAGGCATCATTCGGCGGAAGAAGGTATTTACAATTATATTGCGAACCATACAGGGTTTACATTAAATGATTTGGTGTCTTATGACAGCAAACATAATGAAGCCAATGGTGAGAACAACTATGACGGCCCGGATTATAATTACAGCTGGAACTGTGGGGCAGAAGGTCCCAGCCGGAAGAGGGCGGTTACTGCTCTCCGCAGGAGACAGATCAGGAATGCGTTTTTCCTTGTGCTGCTTGCACAGGGAATCCCTTGTATTCTTGCCGGAGATGAATTTGGGAATACCCAGAAGGGGAATAATAATGTATATTGCCAGGACAATCCGGTGGGGTGGCTGGATTGGAATCAGAAGGAAAAGGAACGAGAATTATTCGCTTTTGTAAAAGAATTAATAGCGTTTCGTAAGGAGCATCCTGTCTTAAGCCAGGAATCAGAGTTGCAGGGGATGGACAGGCTCAGATGCGGGATACCGGATGTGTCTTATCATGGAATGTATGCCTGGCGGGAGCCTATAGAAGTAGCAAGCAGACAGCTTGGCGTGTTTTATTGTGGGGCGGTTGCAGATGACTGCGACTGTTTTGTGGCGTATAATATGCATTGGCTGGAGCATTCTTTTGCGCTTCCGGCTCCGGCAAAGGGGAAAAGATGGTACAAGATAGCCAGTACGGATGAGGGGATTATGAACGAGCCGGTACGCTTTGAAGAACAGAGAGAGACCGTTCTTTCAGAAAGGACGATTGCAGTTTTTATAAGCGCCTCTGAGAAGACAGAAGCGGTTTCCGGATAACAGGGGAATGGAGTTTGAAAAATGAAAGCATGGCAACACTTTTGTACAATTAATCATCACAAAATGCTGGTTATGAAATCCTGTTTCCGCGTGGGGTTATACAGACAGGGATTACTTCATGATATGTCAAAATATTCTCCTTCAGAGTTCTTGGTAGGGTGTCGGTATTACCAGGGGGACCGAAGCCCTAACAATGCAGAACGGGAGATTAAGGGATATTCTGCGGCATGGCTTCATCATAAGGGCAGAAATAAACATCACTACGAATATTGGATTGATTACGGACTGGGGAAAGATGAAGGAATTGTCGGCATGAAAATGCCGGTAAAATATGTAGTAGAAATGTTTATGGATCGTATTGCAGCATCAAAGACTTATCAGAAGGAAAATTATACAGATGCACATCCACTTATGTACTATGAACAGGGGGCGGCAAAGCTGGGTTCCATGATACATAAGGATACAGCGGCGCTTCTTCATAAATTGCTGAAAATGCTTGCTGAAGAAGGGGAAGATAAAACATTTGCATATATACGCAAGAACGTATTAAAAAAAGGATTCTGATGCCGGAATCCCTTTTTTAATATGTTTTGCTTCGCTTAGTGAGGATAAATCAGGCGGTCTTCCGTTATGTTTTCCAGGACATCTGTCAGGAATTTACGGGCAAGATATTTCGCCATGGGAAGGTTCATATCCAGATAGTTTCCACAATCTTTTGCACAGGCTCCGGGGATATCGCCCTCAAAATCTGCCATGAAGGAAAACATTTCCCGGCAAAGCCCTACAATATCCTTTGATTCATACTTGCCGGCAAGGAGCAGATAGAAGCCGGTCCGGCAGCCCATCGGTCCAAAGTAGATGATTTTCTCGCCGTAAATCTTGTGGTTTCTGAGGAAGGTCGCTCCAAGGTGTTCGAGGGTATGAACTTCGGCAGTGTTCATAACAGGCTCCTCATTGGGGCAGGTCATACGGATGTCGAAAGTGGTAATAGTTTCATTCCCGACAAAATCCTGTCTCGAGACGTAGACACCCGGCTGTAATTTCAAATGGTCTATAGTAAAACTGGTTATTTTTTGCATTTTTATGCTCCTTTCATAGTGCTCCACAGACCGGATTTGAAATCCAATATATCTTCTTGCGTGCAAGCACGACGAATCCATATTGGAATTCAAATCGGCTGTGAATGGTAACTTCTTTTTTGATATTGTATCATTTTTTTCTGCAATTTGCTATGAAAAGTATAGAAAGATATGCTACAATGGGTGATATGAAAATAGAAGGAGGCTTTGGCATGAAGTTATATTTTGTCAGGCACGGAGAGACTGACTGGAATAAAGCGAGAAAAATCCAGGGACAGGTAGACATTCCTTTGAATGAATTTGGGAGAATGCTTGCGAAAAAAACGGCAAAAGGGCTTGCAGATATTCCTTTTACTGTCTGCTATACCAGCCCCATGGGACGTGCGAAGGAGACCGCAGAGCTGATTCTTGCGGGCAGAGATGTGCCGATTGTGATAGATGAAAGAATTGTAGAGATGGGATTTGGAGAGTATGAGGGAAAGTGCTGTTCCAAAAAAGGATGGGAACTTCCGGATAATTTCCATTGTTTTTTTACAGATCCGGTAAATTATATCGCGCCGAAAGGCGGAGAAGGCTTTGCTGATGTAAAGAAAAGGACAGGTGATTTTCTGGAAGAGCTTTATCAGAAAGAAGAGTACAAGGATAGTAATATCCTGATTACAACGCATGGCGCGGCGCTTGCCGGATTGCTGAACAATATCAAGAAGCGGTCGCTTGCAGAATACTGGGGCGTTGGCGTGCATAAGAACTGCGCTGTAACAGAGGTTCTTGTGGAAGAAGGCGTCCCCAGGATTATTTTTGAGAATAAGGTTTACTATGATGATGTGACAGAACCATGGGAAGATCTTTAGACTATTTGGAAAATGTACATAGATAATGGAGGATAATGAGATGATTAATGACAAAAAGGTATTATTTAGCGGAATGCAGGCAACTGGTAATCTTACGCTTGGCAATTATCTGGGAGCGCTGAAAAACTGGGTAACATTAAGTGACGAGTATGAGTGCTTCTATAGTGTGGTAGACATGCATTCTATAACGGTAAGACAGGATCCCGCAACCCTGAGAAAGCGTGCAAGAGCGCTTCTCACTCTTTATATTGCAGCGGGGCTGGATCCGGAGAAGAACTGTATTTATTATCAATCGCATGTATCAGGCCATGCAGAGCTTGCATGGATTTTGAACTGTTTTACTTATATGGGAGAACTGAACCGGATGACACAATTTAAGGATAAAGCTGCGAAACATGCAGATAATATCAATGCCGGGCTTTTTACTTATCCGGTTCTGATGGCGGCGGATATCCTTCTGTATCAGGCAGATGTTGTCCCGGTTGGTATCGATCAGATGCAGCATCTTGAGCTTACCCGCGATATTGCTGAGAGATTCAATAATATTTATGGGGATGTATTTACCATCCCGGAGGCGTATATCGGAAAGGTGGGGGCAAAGATTATGAGTCTTCAGGATCCATCTAAGAAAATGTCTAAATCAGATGAGAATCCCAATGCAAGTATTTATCTGATGGATGATCCGGATACGATTATGCGGAAATGTAAGCGTGCTGTGACGGACTCACAGGCACAGATATTATACCGGGATGAGCAGCCGGGTGTGAAGAACCTGATTGACATTTACAGTGCATGTACAGGCATGAAGCCGGATGAAGTTGTCAAAGAATTTGACGGCAAGGGCTACGGAGAATTCAAGCTGGCAGTAGGCGAGGCGGTAGTATCCGTTCTTCGTCCTCTTCAGGAAGAGGTGGCGCGCTTGAATAAAGATAAAGCTTATATTGATGGGATTATTAAGGAAAATGCGGAAAAAGCAGGATATTATGCCAATAAGACTCTGCGTAAGGTGCAGAAAAAAGTAGGTTTCCCGGAAAGAATCCGTTAGCAGATGAGATAACATATAGCAGGCAGAATGCCGAATCAACGAAGACTGCCTGCTATTGATATACCTGACGGCATGCGTTCTTAATAGATGATTTCCTGGAGGTACAGACCTTTGGGATCGCAGGGGGCGCTTGGAAGCAGCTTGCCGGCGAAAATGCCTTCGATGTCTTCCTTGGGCCTGGTGCCCATGCCGATTTCTAAAAGAGTTCCTACAATCAGGCGCTGCATATTGTGAAGGAAGTCATTGGCATGAATGGTAATCAGCATTTCTTCACAATCACCATAAATATCAATGTCATAGATCACTTTTTCTGTTGATTTGCTTTGCTTGGAAGAAGAGAAGTTTTTAAAATCATGGTTACCTACAAGCAGCAGTGCGGCTTGTTTCATGGCTGATATGTCTGGTGTACGGAAGCAATGATAAGTATATTTGCGCTCAAATACACTGGGGACATCGTCTATTGTCATCCGATAAACGTATATCTTTGATTTTGCATTCAGGCGGGCGTGGAAACGCTCAGAGACCTCTTCTACGTTGGTTATAGCGATATCCATGGGAAGATAGCGGTTGAGATAATGCTTAATATCAGAAACCGTTTTGTCGGTATTGGTTTTAAAGTTTGCAATCTGTGCATAGGCATGGACACCGGATTCTGTACGCATTCCGCAGAATAACTCGATGGTTTCGCCGGTCATTTTTTCGATGACCTCGGTGATTTTATTAGAAATTGTATTGGAAGATTCGTTTTTTCCAAGACGGGTCCAGCCCTGATAACGGCTGCCGTCGTATTCAATTGTAAGTTTTATATTTCGCATAAGAGTCACACTCCTGATATTTTAGTTAGATTTCTTATAGTATAGCAGATGTTTGTATAGGCTGTCCAGCGGACAGAAATTGAAATAATAAGAAAATGTGGAGGAATATTGTATGTTAGTGGAGAGCAGAAAGGTATCCGATTCTATTGTTGAGACGGTACACATGATAAGACCGAATCATTTGAATTCCGCAGGCCGCCTTTTTGGCGGGATGCTAATGCAGTGGATGGACGAAATTGCAGGGATTGTTGCCAAGAGGCATACCCGGATGAATGTGATTACTGCATCTATTGATAATCTCAGGTTTTTAAAGGGTGCATATCAGAGAGATATCGTTATTATCATAGGAAAGATTACTTATGTTGGGAAAACTTCTATGGAAGTTAAGGTGGATTCCTATGTCGAACACCCGGAGACAGGAGAAAGGACATTGATTAATCGGGCGTATTTTACGATGGTGGCGTTGGATGTTAACGACCGGCCGACGCTTGTTCCGAGGTTGGAGCTTACTACAGATGAGGAAAGAGAAGAGTGGGAGAAGGCTGAGAAACGAAGAGAGATGCGGAAAATGCGGAAAGAGGAAGGATTTTGATTTCCTTCCTCATTTCTTTTTCATATATGTGGTTACCATTCGAACCATATTGTCAATTTGCAGTTTCTCTTCCGTAGTTTTTCCCTCTTTCAAGATTTCCAGAATCAGGGAAATTTCTTCGGATGTAAACTGGATTCCTTTCTTATTGGCAGAAGCAATCAGCGCCATCATGACTGTTGCAAGGGAATTCCCTTTTTTCCCGGAAGTCTGCGCGGCTGCGGTTTTAATCAGCTCCAGCTTGACAGGGTCAATGGTTTTCATTGCTGGATGATTCATCCATTCGTTCATATTCCTCAGATCCTTTCTTAGTGTTATTTTCGGTATCTTGATAGTCGTCATCATCAGGATTGCCTGTAAACATGTTCATCATGTCCATCATACCGGACAGATCACCCATTTGAGAGAAATCTGGCATATCCATATTTTGCATCATATTCATTATGTTCATGGCAGAAAGGATGGAATCGAGTGTCTCGGCATCCTTTCCAATATAGGGTCTTAAGTCTTCCAAAATATCTATTGGTGAGGAAGTTTCTTTTCTAAAGGAATCTTTGCTGTGTCCCCGGCCGGAAGGATTAAAGTAGCGAATGGTATTCTGCAGTTCGGAAAATTTAATAAAAAAAGCAAGAAAACGCTGATAAAAGTCAGGAATATAGGGGAGCAGAAGCTTCATCATCTGTAGCTCGGAGGATGTAACAAGAATATCAAACGGTGTCATGGGAAGCGGCGGATGTTTCTCCATCAAACCCCACCTTCCGTAGCGTTATAACCATGTATATGAAAATAGATGGAGATTTATGAAAAACGAATAAAGTAAAACGCAGGGATACCATAAAAGGTATCCCTGTATGCCATTATAACTAGCATCCACAACCGCATCCGCAGTCATTGCCATTTCCGAAACCGCCGCAGCAGAAGAGAAGCAGGATAATCCAGATACAGCTATTATTGCCACAGCCGCATCCACAGTCATTGCCGCGTCCGAAGCCGCCGCAGCAGAAGAGAAGCAGGATAATCCAGATACAACTGTTGTTGCCGAAGCCACATCCACATCCACAATCCATGCTGCGTCCACAGCCTCCGTTAGATTCACAGCCACATCCGCAGTTTGATGATAAGTCACCCATAAAATTGCCTCCAAAATTGTTTGTTTACACTATATAGTATGTGAAACCTGCAAATGTGTTCCGAATGAAAGAAAAAAATTAAGGTGTCAAGAAAAAATACTTGACACCTCATGGCTTTTAGTATATGATTACACAGGTGAGAAATGATGAATGAAATTTTAGAACAAGCCTTACTATTTGATTTTTATGGGGAGCTTCTTACAGAGCATCAAAAAGAGATTTACGAACAATTTGTGTTGGAGGATCTGTCGCTGGGTGAGATTGCGAAGGAGACAGGAATCAGCCGGCAGGGAGTTTATGATCTGATTAAGCGCTGTAATAAGATATTGCAGGAATATGAAGAGAAGCTTCATTTAGTGGAAAAGTTTTTGAAAATTAAGAGTAAGGTTCATCAGATTGATTCCATATTGAATGATTATCAGGAAACGGACAGCCGGAAGATGGCAGAAGAGATCCGAAAGATTTCTGGTGAAATTATAGAGGAGTTATAGAATGGCATTTGACAGTTTGACAGAGAAGCTTCAGAATATTTTTAAAAATCTAAGAAGCAAAGGACGTTTGACGGAAGACGATGTAAAGGAAGCATTGAAGGAAATCAAGCGTGCGCTTTTGGCGGCGGATGTCAGCTTTAAGGTCGTTAAGGATTTTATAAAGAATGTTCAGGAACGGGCGGTAGGGCAGGATGTGATGAATGGCCTGAATCCCGGGCAGATGGTGATTAAGATTGTAAATGAAGAACTTGTGAAGTTGATGGGTTCTGAGACGACGGAGATTAAGCTTCAGCCCGGAAGCGCTGTTACGGTAATTATGATGGCTGGTCTTCAGGGTGCTGGTAAGACAACTACAACTGCGAAGCTGGCAGGAAAATACAAATTAAAAGGTAAGAAACCGCTTCTTGTCGCATGTGATGTGTACCGTCCTGCGGCAATCAAACAGCTGCAAGTCAATGGAGAGAAGCAGGGAGTGGAAGTGTTCTCTATGGGAGAAAATCACAGACCTGCCAATATTGCAAAAGCTGCCTTGGAACATGCGCAGAAAAATGGGAACAATATCGTAATTCTGGATACTGCCGGGCGTCTTCATATTGACGAGGATATGATGGCTGAACTTCAGGAAATCAAAGAGACGGTCACGGTGCATCAGACGATTTTGGTTATTGATGCTATGACCGGTCAGGATGCAGTAAATGTTGCGGCCGATTTTAATAACAAGATAGGTATTGACGGAGTCATCATTACGAAGCTTGACGGTGATACCAGAGGCGGTGCTGCGCTATCAGTAAAGGCTGTGACAGGAAAGCCAATCCTGTACGTTGGTATGGGTGAGAAATTATCTGATTTGGAGCAGTTTTATCCAGATAGAATGGCGTCCCGTATTCTTGGTATGGGCGATGTGCTGACGTTGATTGAGAAGGCAGAAGCACAAATTGATGATGAAAAAGCAAGACAGATGAGTCAGAAACTTAAAAAGGCTCAGTTTGATTACGAAGATTTCCTGGAAAGTACACAGCAGATGAAGAATATGGGTGGCCTTTCCAATATTATGAATATGCTGCCGGGTATAAGCGGCATGGGAGGTATGGGAAAGAAAGGGATGCAGATTAATGAGGAGCAGACCGAGCTTGCAGAAAAAAGTATGGCGCGTATGGAGGCAATGATTTATTCTATGACTCCGGAAGAACGCAGAAATCCGGATCTGATGAATCCGTCCAGGAAGCATCGTATTGCAAAAGGTGCAGGAGTTGATATCAGCGAAGTGAACCGAATGGTTAAGCAATTTGAAAATATGAAAAAGATGATGAAGAAAATGGGAAACATGGGTGGTAAAAAGGGAAAATTCAGATTACCTTTTTAACATATAGATTAAAATAATATGGAGGTGAATAAAATGGCAGTAAAAATCAGATTAAGAAGAATGGGACAGAAGAAGGCTCCTTTCTATAGAATCGTTGTAGCTGATTCCAGGTCTCCGAGAGACGGCAGATTCATTGAAGAGATTGGTACTTACGATCCGAATCAGGATCCAAGCGTATTTTCAGTAGATGAAGAAGCAGCTAAGAAGTGGTTGAACAATGGCGCACAGCCTACAGAAGTAGTTGGAAAGATTTTCAAAGCAGCTGGCATTGAAAAATAGTAGTCTTGCGGAGGTGCGCATATTATGAAAGATTTAGTGGAAGTCATTGTGAAAGCATTGGTAGACGATCCGGACGGTGTTGTTGTGACAGAACGTCAGGATGGGCGAACTACGGTTGTTGAAGTAAAGGTAACAGAATCCGATATGGGGAAGGTTATTGGCAAGCAGGGAAGAATTGCAAAAGCAATTCGTTCCGTAGTAAAAGCTGCTGCTGCTAAGGATGACAAGAAAGTGATTGTAGATATCGCTGGATAGTGAAAAGCTGTCACAAAGCTTTCGGGTTTTGCGGCAGCTTTTTGTATATAACATGACAGGAGAAATATATGGAGACAAGACTGCAGGTAGGGATTATTTCTTCTACTCACGGTATCCGTGGAGAAGTGAAGGTGTTCCCTACAACAGATGATGCAAATCGTTTTAAAAACCTTAAGAAAGTTTATCTGAATACGGGAAAAGAGCAGATTCCTTGTGAAGTACAACATGTAAAATTTTTTAAGCAGTTTGTGATTGTTAAGTTCAAAGGAATTGATAATATAAACGATATAGAGATGTATAAAGGCAGCAGCCTTTTGGTTGACAGGGAAGATGCGGTGCCTTTGGAAGAGGATGAGTATTATATTGCTGATATGCTGGGAATGGAAGTGTATACAGAAGATGGAGAAAAATTGGGCATTCTGAAAGATGTGATAGAAACAGGAGCCAATGATGTGTATGTTATTGCTTCGGAGAAATATGGAGAGGTGCTGGTTCCGGCAATTAAACAATGCATTTTAGATGTAGATATGGAACAGGGTAGAATGGAGATTCATCTGCTGGATGGATTAATATAGGAGCAGAGTTATGAAGTTTTATATTATGACACTATTTCCCGACATGGTTTTGCAGGGACTTAACACCAGTATTATTGGCAGAGCTATGGATAAGGGGATTCTATCAATAGAGGCTGTTAATATCAGAGATTATGCGTTCAATAAGCATAACAGTGTAGATGATTATCCCTACGGAGGCGGAGCGGGGATGTTGATGCAGGCAGAACCCGTATATCAGGCATATAAAGCAATTGAAAAGAAAAAGACGGCAGAGCAAAGCCCCAGAGTTATCTGTCTTTCCCCCCAGGGAAGAACCTTTAGCCAGGGAATGGCAGAAGAACTGGCGGGTGAGGAAGAACTCATATTTTTGTGCGGACATTATGAAGGGATTGACGAAAGAGTCCTGGAGGAAATTGTAACGGATTATGTATCCATCGGCGATTATATTTTGACCGGCGGTGAGCTTCCGGCAATGATTATGGTAGATGCCATATCCAGGTTGGTTCCGGGCGTCCTTCACAATGATGTATCGGCGGAATTTGAGAGTTTCCAGGACAGTCTGCTGGAATATCCGCAGTATTCCAGACCGGAGATATGGCATGATAAAAAAGTCCCGGAGGTATTGTTGTCCGGACATCATGCGAATATTGAAAAATGGCGGAGAGAACAGTCAGTTATCCGGACAGCCAGAAACCGTCCGGATTTATTAGAGAAAGCAGCACTTACAGAAAAAGAGAAAGAACTGGCAGAAAAGTTCTTGCAACCTGAAGATAACTGTGATAACATATAACTTGTTGTGGAATGAAAAGAGATGGTCCTCTGGTACAGTATAATGTATTAAGAACATCCGATAAAATAAGGAGGTTACACAATGAACGAAATTATTAAGAACATTGAAGCTGAGCAGCTCAAAGAAAATGTGTCAGCATTCCGTGTTGGCGATACCGTAAAGGTATATGGCAAAATCAAAGAAGGAAATCGTGAAAGAATTCAGGTGTTTGAGGGTACTGTCCTTAAAAAACAGGGCGGAAGTTCAAGAGCTACTTTCACGGTAAGAAAGATTTCCAATGGTGTAGGTGTTGAAAAGACATGGCCGCTTCACTCACCAAATGTAGAAAAGGTTGAAGTTGTGCGTAGAGGTAAAGTAAGAAGAGCGAAGCTTAATTATTTAAGAAAACGTGTTGGTAAGGCTGCTAAGGTAAAAGAATTAGTAAAATAGTAAAAAGGGTGAGGAAGGGACAATACATATCATGTATATTGTCCCTTTTCCTGCTTTCATAAGAATTAATAAAGGGCAACCATTATGGATAAAAGGAAAATCAATAGTAAACGCAGAGCGAAAAAAAGAGCACAGAAATTAAAGAAGCTGCAGCGAATGCAGAAAAAACAGAAGAAGCAGATAAAGCTGAATTTGCGAATGTTAAAGCAGATCGGTTCGTGGGTTGTAAAGATAGGGATTGTTTGTCTGTTGGCATTTGTCTTTGTATGGTATTTCGGGCAGCAGATTAGTACGGTTGGAGATTCTATGAATCCGGTACTCAGCAATGGAGATGTGGTGTTGGTAAATCGGATTGTATATGATGCTACATCGCCGAAACGTGGAGATATTATTGTATTTAAACCGAAAGGAAATGAAAATTCCCATTATTATACAAAACGGATTATAGGTCTTCCGGGTGAGACTCTGGAGATTATTGAAGGTTCAGTTTATATTGATGGAGAGAGGCTGGAAGAAGACTACGAGACAACAGAGATTAAAGATGTAGGGATTATAACAGAAAAGATGAAGCTTGATGGGGATGAATATTTTGTGCTTGGGGATAACAGAGAGAACAGTGAGGATAGCCGTATGGCAGATGTAGGGACTGTAAAAAGGTCATATATATACGGAAAAGCCTGGTTCGTGGTGTCGCCTTGGAAGCATTTTGGATTTATAAAAGATTAACAGGAGGAGAAGTATGCATTTTCAGTGGTATCCCGGACATATGACGAAGGCAAAGCGTATGATGCAGGAAAATATAAAATTGATAGATTTGGTGATAGAGCTTGTGGATGCAAGAGTGCCCATAAGCAGCAGAAATCCTGACATTGATGATTTGGGAAGAAATAAGGCAAGGATGATTCTTCTGAACAAGGCAGATCTTGCTGAAGAGAGATGGAATGATGCCTGGGTCGATTATTTTAAGGAAAAAGGATTCTCTGTGGTGAAAGTAGATTCCAGAAAAGGCAGCGGTATGAAAAACATTCATTCCGTTATACAGGAAGCTTGCAGAGAAAAGATAGAAAGGGACCGGAGAAGAGGAATTTTGAATCGTCCTGTGAGGGCAATGGTGGTGGGAATTCCCAATGTAGGGAAATCTACATTTATTAATTCACTGGCTGGTAAAGCATGTGCAAAAACCGGGAATAAACCGGGAGTTACAAAGGGAAAACAGTGGATACGACTGAATAGGAATGTAGAACTTTTGGATACTCCCGGAATACTGTGGCCGAAATTTGAGGATCAGCAGGTTGGACTCCGTCTGGCGTTCATTGGTTCTATTAAGGATGAAATCCTCAACGGTGAGGAGCTTGCCGCGGAATTTATTTTATTTATGGGAAAGAATTACCCTGGCGTGCTTGCAGAGAAATATGCGATAGAAGAGATGGAAGATCCTTATGCTGTTCTGGCAGAGATTGCCGAAAGCAGGCATTGCCTTATAAGAGGAAATGAATTAGATACGAATAAGGCCGCTTCACTTCTTTTGGATGATTTTAGAAATGGAAGGATTGGACGGATGACACTGGAATACCCGGTGCAGATGTGATATGATGAATTAGCAGGAAAGGGGCGAGAAATATGGCGGAACGTACTAAAAAGCGAGAAGGAGAGACTAGCATTATAAGAGAATTATTAGGATGGATTGTGTATATCATTATTATTATAGCTTTGACTTATCTGATTGTAACCTATATCGGACAGAGGACAAGCGTCCAGGGTTCATCCATGGAGACTACATTAAGCGATGGAGATAATCTGATTGTAGATAAAATTTCTTATCGTTTCCGTGATCCATCCAGATATGATATTATTGTATTCCCCTATCAGTATGAGGAAGATACATACTATATTAAGAGGATCATCGGTCTTCCGGGCGAGACAGTCCAGGTGAAAGATGGGGCGGTATATATTAATGATGAACTCCTGGAAAGTGATATATATGGCAGGGAGCCTATGAATGATCCGGGGATTGCCGCAGAGCCTATTACCTTGGGAGAAGATGAGTATTTTGTGTTGGGTGATAATCGAAATAACAGTTCAGACAGCAGAAGCCCGAGTGTAGGTGTTCTTCACAGAGAAGATTTAATCGGAAGAGCCTGGGTGAGAATCTATCCATTTAGTAAAATGGGAGTTATCAAACATGAATAAGCGCGAAGAAGAAAAAAGAAGGCGCCGGGAAGAAAAACTACAAAAAGAAATTGCCCGCACAGAAGCTATGAGTGTTTATGAGAAAAAATATGGAAGCTATCTGGCAATCTGCGGGATTGATGAAGTAGGCAGGGGACCGCTTGCAGGGCCGGTTGTGGCAGGTGCGGTCATCCTGCCTAAAAATCATCAGATACTGTATCTGAATGATTCCAAAAAGCTGTCTGAAAAAAAGAGAGAAGAACTTTTTGCTGTTATTATGAAAGAAGCAGTGGCGACAGGAATTGGGATGGTGAGTCCGGCAAAGATAGATGAGATTAATATTCTGCAGGCAACTTATGAAGCAATGCGTCTTGCGATTGCCGATCTGGGTACAGAACCCGATCTTCTGCTGAATGATGCGGTGACGATTCCCGGGGTTCCCTATAGGCAGATACCGATTATAAAAGGAGACGCTCAAAGTGTATCTATAGCGGCTGCAAGCATTATAGCCAAGGTTACGAGAGATCGTCTGATGGTAGAGTATGATAAAGTCATACCAGGTTATGAGTTCGCGAAAAACAAAGGTTATGGCACGAAAGCGCATATTGCGGCATTAAAGGAGCTAGGACCATCACCTATTCACAGAGCAACATTTATTAAAAATTTTGTCGACTGATGGAGGAATATGGAAGGAAATAAACGAAAAACAGGAGCAGCGTATGAAAAACTTGCCGGAAAATATCTGGAAGGGCAGGGGTACCAAATACTGGAATATAATTTTCGCTGCCCGGCGGGTGAGATTGATATTATTGCCCGGGATGGAGAATATCTGGTATTTTGTGAAGTAAAGTACCGCAGAGATTCCCGAAAAGGGACACCGGCAGAGGCAGTTACCCGCGCTAAGCAGAAAACGATCTCTAAATGCGCCCTGTTCTATATGATGATGAAAGGGCATGACAATGTGCCTTGCAGATTTGATGTTGTGGAAATTAGCGGAACAAAGGGAAAAGAAAGTGTGAGAATCATAAAAAATGCATTTGATTACGCAGAATAGGAGGTTATATGAGTCTGGGATTACGATATAAAAATAATGACCTTGTCTTGGAAGAAAGAGAGGTAAACGGTGTGCCTTTTTTAAGTTATCCGCTGCTTGATGGAACCGGATGTGTGCTGCACGGCTTCTCCACAAGACTTGGGGGTGTCAGCGAAGGGCACTGTAAAACGATGAATATCAGTACGAAGAGAGGAGACAAGCCGGAAGCTGTGGAAGAAAACCGCAGAAGGATAGCTGCCGCAATTGGCGTAGAGCCGGACAGGATGGTTTATACACAGCAAACCCATACAACGAACGTGGTTGTAGTACATGCCGGGGACGAAGGCAGGACTTTTGAAGAAACAGATGGAATGATTACCAATGTTCCAGGTATCTGTCTGGTTACTTTCTATGCAGACTGTGTGCCCTTGTATTTCGTGGATCCGGTAAAAAAAGTAATTGGGTTAAGCCATTCCGGATGGCGGGGAACGGTTGGCAAGATGGCAAAAGTAACGGTGGAGCGTATGACCGAAGAATATGGAACGAGGCCGGAAGACATTGTTGCTGCTATTGGACCTTCCATTTGTCAGGACTGTTATGAAGTAAGTGAGGATGTTATTGCCCAGTTTCAGGAAAATTATGATAAGAAATATTGGGACAAGCTATATTATGCCAAAGGAAATGGCAAATATCAGCTAAATCTGTGGAAAGCAAATGAAATTAATTTTCTTGAGTCGGGAATTTTAAAAGAACATATAGCGGTAACCAATGTGTGCACATGCTGTAATCCGGATATATTATTTTCCCATAGAGTGCTTGGATGGGAGAGAGGAAATTTAAGCGCATTTCTTGCATTAAAAGAGAATAAAAGGAGTTAATCTTTATGGATACAACGGAAATTACGGAAGAAACAACAAAAGAGGTGAATGCTTTTTTACAGCAGCTCCAGAATCATTCGCCATCTCTTATCAATATGGGGATAAAAGTGGTAGTGTCCCTGGTAGTATTTTTTGTTGGGCGAATTCTCATTAATTGGTTTCGCAGGATTGTCAGAAAGGCTTTTGAGCGCTCTAAGATAGATGTAGGCGTGGCGCAATTTATTGATTCTTTATTAAAAATTGTTTTGTATGTGCTTTTGATTATTTCTATAGCTACGAATTTGGGAGTTGATACGGCGTCGGTTGCAGCGGTTATAGCATCTGCAGGTGTGGCAATTGGTCTTGCCCTGCAGGGAAGCTTGTCAAATTTTGCTGGTGGTGTGTTGATTTTATTGCTGAAACCTTTTGTTGTGGGCGATTATATTATTGAGGATACTTGTAAGAATGAGGGTACGGTAAAAGAAATACAGCTTTTTTATACAAAGCTTACTACAATTGACAACAGAACAATTGTTATTCCGAACGGCACGCTGGCGAATAACAGTTTGACAAATGTGACAGATAAGGATGAGCGGAGGCTGGATCTTAAAATAGGTATTTCCTACGAAGCGGATTTGAAAGAAGCTAAAAAAATTATTGCAAAGCTTTTGGAGAAGGAAGCAAGAATCAGGACAGACAAGGAAATTTTAATTTTTGTAGACGAATTGGCGGCAAGTGCAGTGGTGTTGGGAGTGCGTGCCTGGGTGAAGACAGAAGATTTTTGGGACGTAAAATGGAAATTTCTGGAAGATGTAAAGCAGGAAATGGATTCTGCGGGAATCGAAATTCCTTATCAGCAGGTGGCAGTCCATATGTGTCAGCCGACAGAAAAGTAAAAAAAGAAGTCCTTCAAGGACTTCTTTCTAAGCTGGAAATCGGACTTGAACCGACGACCCCTTCATTACGAGTGAAGTGCTCTACCAACTGAGCTATTCCAGCAAAGCAGTTACTTTGTAACAGCCACAAATACTATTATATATATTTTTCGGAAATTTGCAACAACTTTTTGAAAAAAATTGCAGCAATGTGATATGAGATAAAAATATGGGAGGAATAATATGCTGGTTACAAGACAGATGCTTTTTCCGCTTGCATTTTATAAAAAGGCAAAGTTTCATGGAAGCAGGGGAAAAATGAATTATCGGATTGAAAAAATAGAGGAGAATGAGGAAGAAAAATTCTTACTGACAGTCTGGGAGGGACCGGAATGTTATGATGTGACAAAATCAGAAAAAAAGGTTTCAAAATATCCGTTTAGTGATGCGGGGATGGAAGAAATCGTAAAATATCTGAATGAGATATAACATTTAAAATGACAGGGCAGAACACTTGCATGTCCTGCCCCGAATGGATGAATCGACAGTTAATCGTAAATAGATTCTTCTTCCCAGGAGATGATTTCCCCTGTTGAAGCGTCAATTTCAAATTCGTATTCCCGGTCTCCATGATAAATAGAACCTTCATAAATCTGGCGCCCGTCATCCCAGTCTGCATGTATGCGGATATTTTGTTCCGTTGCACCGTTTACTTTCGCGAGTGCAGTTTTTTTTGCTTCCTCTTCACTGACTGCTGCGGAACTGTTCTGAGAGTTGTTTTCGGCCTGTGTGTTTTCCGTATAAAAATCGTTTTCAATTTCCATGTCTTTACTTACAATTTCTCCGGTGGAAGCAAGAATGCTATAGTCATATTCCTGGCTGCCGGCGTAAAATTCCACTTCATATTCCAGAATGCCATCGTCTTTTTCTAATTTTACACGGATATGGCTGACGTCGTTTTCAGACACACCCGCATCTTCCAGAGCAATTGTTTTGGCTTCTTCCTCGCTTAAGGCAGCGTCCGACGATATGTTTTCGGTAGTGGTACCGTCAGAACTTTTTGTCTGTGAAGCAGTATTTTGCTGAGGCTGAATGCCGCTGTTTCCTTTATTTGCGTTACAGCCGGCTGTTATAACGGATATTCCAAGTATGCTGATAAAAAGTAAAATTTTTTTATTCATAGAATCTGTCCTCCTTTTGTTTTCTTGAGCTTAGTATATATTACAAATATTAAAGAAACATTAAATATCCATTTTTTTTGGAAATTTTATTGTAAATATGGTTCCCCGATTTACTTGGCTGTCTACGGAAATAGAACCATTATGGATGCCTACCATCCATTTTACCATGGACAGCCCCAGACCGGAGCTTCCGGAATCTTTTTTCTCTCTGGAAGGATTTACCTGGTAAAAGCGTTCCCATATTTTATCCAGTTTATCCTTTTCCATGCCAATTCCATTATCCTGTATTACTATTTGTATTTCCTGATTCTGTTCTTTCAGTGACACATGGATCCATCCGTTTTCCCGTCCATATATGACCGCATTTTGCAGTAAATTCACGAAAATACGCATTAGCATGGTTTCATCAGCCAGCATTTTGATGTGTGGTTCTTCAATATCTGTGGAGATAGAGATTCCCTTTTCACCGGCAGATGTTTGCATTTCCAGAATGGTTATTTCCAGAAGTTCGCTGATATCCAGCATTTCCAGATTTGGTTTTATTTTTCCGCGGTCTGCCCGTGCCAGTGTCAGGAGCTGAGAGATAAGTGATGACATTCTCTTTGCCTGACGGAATATGACGGTAAGGCTTTCGCGTGCATCTTCCAGGGTAGCTGCATTTTTCAATGCATATTCGCTTTGCGCAAGGATTACGGAAGTCGGCGTTCTTAATTCATGAGAGGCATCGGAAGTGAACTGCTTTTCCCGTTCAAAGGATTCTTCCAGACGATCTAACATATAATCAAAAGTCTCGCCTAATTGATAGATTTCATCTTTGCCATTCCCTAATTCGATACGTTTAGACAGGTCGCCGCCATGGGCGATTTCTTCTGCTGTCTTCCGGATTCGTTCGACCGGACGGAAAGCGCGTTTTGTTATATAATATCCACCCAGCGCAATAAAACCTGTCAATACGGGCAGCGCGACTGCAGTCAGTCGAATCATGATTCCGAAGTTGGATTCTGCTTCGGTCTTTGAAATAACACCCCGTATCCAGAATCCCTGTTCTTCCTGTATGGTGTAAATATCGTAAATCAGATAATGAGTTCCCTGTATAGTACTTTCCTGAATCTGATCTTCGTAGAAAAAGGGGGTTTCTTCTATGGGAACCTGCGTAGGAAGGTGCCCAAAAAGCAGGATTCCCTCTGCGTCATAAATGGAGAGATAGACTCCATCCCGGAAAAAATCCAAATCGTCATCAATTTCAAGGCGTCCGTCTTCGTATTCCAGTTCGGATACGGAATCATTGACAGCAGAACGAAGTTTCCCGGATAAGGATTGCAGCATTTGGCTGTTTCCAACAGAGAACAGTATTATCTGTATCAAAATCACCAGAATTGTCATAAAAAGTGTGTACCATAATGTAACTTTTCGCTTGATTGACCATTTCTTCATTTTCTAGTCCTTTACTTTTAAAACGTAGCCTGATCCACGGATTGTATGGATTAATTTTGGCTCATATGCATCATCGATTTTTTTCCTTAAATAACGAATATAAACATCTACCACGTTGGAACCGCCTTCGTAGTCATAATTCCAGACATGCTGTTCAATTCTTTCCCGAGAGAGTACGATGCCTTTGTTGCGGATCAGGTATTCCAAAATGGCAAATTCCTTGTTTGACAGTTCAATTTCTATATTGTCACGGTAAACACAGCGGGTATTGCAATCTACTTTCAAATTAGCCTCCGTCAGACAATGATCCGGATTTCCGGAATTTCTGCGTATCATTGCCCGGATACGCGCCAGCAGTTCATCGAAGGCAAAAGGCTTCACTAAATAATCATCAGCTCCGATATCTAATCCTGCTACACGGTCCTCAATACTGTCTTTGGCGGTCAGAAACAGTATGGGAACAGGATTCTTTTCCTTTCTGAGCGCATGTACAACTTCAGTTCCGCTCATGATGGGCATCATGATATCCAGGATAATAGCGTCATATTCGGCACAACGGATATAGTCTAATGCTTCCTGGCCGTCATAACATGCATCCACAGAATAATGATTTTTTATTAATTCTTTTACGATTACCCGATTTAAATCTTTTTCATCTTCTGCTACTAGAATACGCATATGGATTCTCCTTTCAAAGATATTATAACACTTAAATATTAAAAGAAAATTAAAAATGGATTTTATAATTACAAGAAAAGTGAAAGAAAAAATTATTTGAAGATATAGAAAGATATGTAGGCAGTTGCTTTCTTAGCAACTGCTATTTGCTACAAAGTCATATCCGCTTCTGATAAAGCCTTTCCAGAAGGTTTATCAGCGAATACAACCCCATTGCCATGATACAAAGAAGTACGATGGACATCAGAAGCCAGTCAAGTTTAAAAACCTGACGTGGGAAAGAGATATTTTGGATATCCAGGTGGCGGTAAGAATAATGCCCTTGTTGCATAAATCCATTTCTCTTGCATAGGATATCAGGAAAACATATCACTGTGCAGGTAGAAAAGTTATATGGAAAGAGCAGATTTTAATATTGATGAGAAGAAATTAGTGATGAAATTGATAGATATGCTGTTCCGGGAGCGTTTCATTACATATACAGAGAAAGTAGAAGCAGACAGACTCGTTCGGGAATGCGGCAAAATATGATTTGGCGGGCGGTTGTTTACTGCCGGTGTTCTACAGAAGAAGAAGCCCAGAAAGATGCGCTTGCTAAACAGGTACAAGAGGCAGAAGAATGTATTCTTCAAAAAGAATGGATGCAGGTGGATTCTTACGTGGAAAGCAAGTCGGGAACGACGACAAAAGGCCGGGCGGAATATAACCGCTTGTTTGACGATTTGCTGGAAGATAAGTTTGACATTGTGGTGGTAAAATCACAGGATCGCTTGATGCGTAATGCAAAAGACTGGTATTTATTTTTAGACCGTCTTGTGGCCTCAGGCAAGAGGCTTTATCTCTATATTGAAAATAAATTTTATACGCCGGATGATGCGCTTATTACAGGAATTAAAGCAATTCTGGCGGAAGAGTACAGCAGTGAGCTATCAAAAAAGATTAACAATGCACATAAAAACAGGCAGAAAAAAGGAAAGGTATTTATTTTCCCGCCTAACACATATGGTCTTTGTAAGATTTCCAAAGGGCGGTATGAACTTGTGGAGGATGAGGCGGAAGCTATCCGTCTTATATTTCAATTGGCAAAAAACTATGGTTGTGGTACGATTGCAGATATTCTGGAAGAAAATGAAATATATGACCGTGAAGGAAAGCCTTTTGAAGAGGAAGCCATCCGAAGGATTATCCGAAATCCAATCCGCTGTGGGACGATAGTTCAGAATAAGAGACATTGGGATTTTCAGACGAAACGGATGGTCCAGGTGCCGAAAGAAAAGTGGGTCGTTCACAAAAATGCAGTCCCGGCCTGTGTGACGGAGAAAGAGTGGCAGGAAGCCAATCGGGCAATGGATGAGCGTGCGATGGCAGGAAATGTAAAAAATTGTAAGCCGGAGAGCAGCCATAGGGGAAAATATATTTTGTCAGGAAAGTTAAAATGTGGACAGTGCGGCGCAGTTTTTTATCGCAGATATCGGAAAAAGTATAAGGATGATTCTTATATTGTTGAATGGAAATGCAGCAGTTACCTTTATCATGGAAGGCGAGCGGAAGGATGCGATAATATCGTTCTGAATGAGGAGAAATTGTTTGATTTGCTGCAGAATTTTCAGAGGGACTCCTATAGGGAAGGACAGAGAGACCCTATGGATATCGTAGAAAAGGTTATGGCTTTCATAGAGAAAGTCCTGGAAAAAAATCAGGATTTCCAAAAGAAAAAAAGATTAGAAGAAAAGTTGTGTTTTCAAAAAACGCTTTCGGACAGACTGCTTGACAAACTGCTTTATGGAGTTATCACAGATGATATCTACAAAATAAAAATGGAAGAATTGGAAGAATCTATAAAGAAGACGGAAGAAGAACTGGAGAGACTTCCGGATGAAGCGGAGGTCAAGAAAATGTTAGAGAATAGAATGTATGTTATCCGACAGAAATTAGAAAGCAGTTTTGTAAAGAAAGCGGTAGTTTCTGAAATGTTGGATAGTATAGAGGCAATCTTCGTTTTTCCCGATCATCTGGAAATTCATTTCTATCTGGAAAAATCCCGGAAAACAGCAGTGTGCTGCGTGTTGCCGGATGATTTTGTGTATCAGAAAAAGAAGGCTATGGAATGCATAAGAATCGAGAAATATATGAGAGAAAATCCATGCATTACGGCGAAAGAAATTGCCGGACTGGAAGGAGTAGGTTTGTCTGCTGTGAACTACAGAATCAGAAAATTAAGAAGGCAGGGAAAGATCTGTTTTGATGGAAAAGGCGGTCATGGAAAATGGATAGTGTGCGACGATAAAGAAGGAGAATAGAATAATCTCCGATAAAAGCATATCAGGCAGAGATATGGGTTATACATATCTCTGCCTGAATGATTAATCCTCAGGTGTGTGTTTTGAATGTTTCCAAAACCATATAAAAAGCAGGATTCCGCCAATGTACAAAATATTAATGAGGACAGTCGGGTTGTCCTTTAAGAACCAGACGATTAATATAATTGCAAGTGCAATGATAACTATCTGAAGTATGGAATAGATTCTGGAATTGCGGAGTTCCTTTCTTTCCTGTGTCTTTTCTTCTCTGCGTTCCTGCATCCGCAGATATTCCATCAGATCTTCGTCACGGAGTTTCATAAGGATGTAATCTTCCTGCGTAAATTCATAGTCATAATCACTTAAACTAAAATGTTCAGCAAAAGGGCACTCTGGCAATTGGCTTGAATCTGTCTGGTTATTAGATATTGTTTTTTTGTCTGCTTCAGCTACGGCTGCCGGTTCTTTGTCAGGCTTTTCCACAGATTTTTTTATGTTTTTTTCTGCAGACTTTTCTACAGATGCTTCTATATGTTTTTCCGCAAATTCTGGGGTAGACTGTTCTGTAGATTCTGCCGTGGACTCTTCTGGTTTTTTTTCTTCTGTAAGAGCTTCTGACATAAAAGCACCTCCACTTTTTCTCTTGTTTTCTTTTATCATAACAATTTATAGACAAGAATGCAAACTTATTTTCAGAATCTTTGGGATTGATTTAGACTTAACGATACTCAAAATGTCTTTTTCCCTTGTCGGTTAAATGTTTGACTTGCGTAGATAATCAGATATCCAAGACCATTTCTTGCGGCGAGAAATTCGCCGATGATTACTCCTACCAGGCAGAGACCGATATTAACTTTCATTGTGCTGATGATTGCGGGGATAGAACTTGGGATTACGACTTTGGTAAGGGCGTGATATCGGTTGCCGCGTAAAGTATAAATTAGCTTAATTTTTTCCGGGTCAACGGTTGTAAAACTGGTGTAAAGATTCAGGATGCTTCCGAAAATTGCTACTGACATGCCGGCTACGATAATCGTAGTTTTTGTGGCGCCCAGCCAGACAATCAGGAGGGGCGCCAGAGCAGATTTCGGGAGACTATTTAAAACAACAATATAAGGATCAAGGATTTCTGATAATTTAGGACTGAACCAAAGGGCAATTGCTATCAGAGTGCTGACAGCGATTACCAACAGGAAGCTGATAATTGTTTCGTACAGTGTAATTCCTATATGCAGAAAAATGCTTTTATCTTTTACCATTTGAAAAAAACAGATGGCAATCTTAGATGGACTGCTGAAAATAAAGGAATCGATGATTCCTACATTGGAGGTAAATTCCCAGACGAACAGAAAGCTTAATAATATAAGGATTCTCGATACACTGACAATTCTTTTGTGTTTTTTCTGCTGGTAGAGATAATTTTGCTGGCCAGCTGAAAGATTAGTCATTTTCATTCAGCTCCTTCCAGATTAGGTTAAAATAGTTTTTGAATTCTGGTGTATTTCTGCGATTTAATGGTGTATCCTTTTCCAGATCGAAGATAAGAGGAAGTGTTTGTTGTATGCTTGCAGGCCGTTTGGATAATATGATTACCCGGTCTGCTAAAGAGATGGCTTCTGAGAGATCGTGCGTAACAAGGATTGCGGTTTTTTTCTCCCGGCGGATAATTTGACCGATATCGTCACTTACGTTTAAACGAGTCTGATAGTCCAGAGCAGAGAAGGGCTCATCAAGCAGAAGAATATCCGGTTCTAGTACTAAAGTGCGGACCAAAGCCGCACGCTGGCGCATTCCGCCGGACAATTCTGATGGTTTAGCATTTTCAAATTGTTTCAGACCATAATCCGCGAGAAGTTCGTGGGCTTTTGCTTTTGCTTTGGTGGTAAGCATATGCTGTACTTCCAGTCCGAGAATGACGTTATTGTAGATGGTTCGCCATTCAAAAAGCTGGTCATGCTGGAGCATATAGCCGATATTGGTTGTGCTTTCTCTCAGATATTTTCCGCTGATTTTAATCAGTCCCTTTTCAGGTTCGAGCAAACCGGCAATCAGAGACAAAAGTGTGGATTTACCGCATCCTGACGGCCCGACAATGGCAATGAATTCACCTTCGTTTATTGCAAATGAAATATCGGTCAGTGCTGGAGTTTCGCCGTCCATATTATGGTATGCATAGTGAATATGTTTGAGTTCCAGTATTTGTTCCATGAAAACCTCCTAAAGATAGGGTGCAGACGTTGCAAAGTATACATTAGTTTATGTAGAAAACCTGAAAGGGTGCTTGCATACGGAGGCAAAATCTCATATACTAACAGAAGAGCAATCTGCGCTATAGAAAAAGACGGGAGAGGATTGGATGAATTATCAGAAAGAGTTGGACGGGTTGATAAGCAGACTTGAAGAACAAAAAGAAGTGCCAAGGCTTCTGCTTCACAGCTGCTGTGCTCCGTGCAGCAGTTATGTGCTGGAATACCTGAGTGAATATTTTGAAATTACTGTTTTCTATTATAATCCGAATATATACCCAGACGAAGAATATGATAAGCGGGTGCTCGAGCAGCAGACACTAATCAGGAAAATGCATTTTCGGTATCCGGTATCTTTTATCGCTGGTCAATATGATAAAGAGAAGTTTTATGATATGGCGAAAGGATTGGAATACGTGAAAGAAGGCGGAGAAAGATGCCGCCGCTGTTATGAGCTGAGGCTTCGTAAGACGGCGGAGATTGCGGCAAAAGAAAAATTCGATTATTTTACGACTACTCTCAGTATCAGCCCTATGAAGAATGCGGATTGGCTGAATGAAATTGGACGCAGCCTGGAGAAAGAATATCCGGTAAAATACCTTTTATCGGATTTCAAAAAAAGGAACGGTTATAAGCGCTCTGTGGAATTGTCCCGGGAGTATGGGCTGTACCGTCAGAATTATTGCGGATGTGTATTTTCATTTAAAGAAAGAAACGATTTACCAGAAGATTAAAAAAGAAAGAAGGATTTTTTATGGCACAGTTATGGGGTGGACGATTCACCAAGGAAACAGATCAGTTAGTATATAATTTTAATGCTTCTATTTCTTTTGATAAGAAGCTTTATGCGCAGGATATAAGAGGAAGTATCGCACATGTGATGATGCTGGCAAAGCAGGGAATTCTTACGGATGCGGAGAAGGATCAGATTATTGAAGGACTGGAAGGGATACTTTCCGATATAGAACGTGGAAAACTGGTGATATCTGAGCAGTGTGAAGATATACATAGTTTTGTAGAGGCAACCTTGATTGAAAGAATCGGAAATGCGGGAAAAAAGCTCCATACCGGGAGAAGCAGGAATGATCAAGTTGCCTTAGATATGAAAATGTATGCCAGAGATGAAGTGCTGCTGGTGGATAATCTGATAGAGGATATGCTGCATGTTCTTCTTTCTATTATGGAAGAAAATACGGAAACTTTTATGCCCGGATTTACACATTTGCAGAAAGCACAGCCAATTACGCTTGCTCATCATATGGGTGCCTATTTTGAAATGTTCAGAAGAGACCATGAGCGGTTGAAAAGCATTTATGAGAGAATGGACACCTGCCCTTTAGGATCGGGAGCACTGGCGGGAACCACTTATCCGCTTGATAGGGAGTATTCAGCGACGCTGCTGGGATTTGAAAAACCTACGATGAATAGTATGGATGGGGTATCGGACAGGGATTATCTTATAGAATTTTTGTCAGCTCTTTCTGTTATTATGATGCATTTGAGCCGCTTTTCCGAAGAAGTGATTATCTGGAATTCTAATGAATACCAGTTTGTTGAAATAGATGATGCTTATAGTACAGGAAGCAGTATTATGCCACAAAAAAAGAATCCTGACATCGCAGAGCTTGTGCGGGGAAAAACCGGAAGAGTTTATGGCGCGTTGATGTCACTTCTTACGACGATGAAGGGGATTCCTCTTGCTTATAATAAAGATATGCAGGAAGACAAAGAGATGGTTTTCGATGCAATTGATACAGTAAAGGATTGTCTGACGCTTTTTACCGGTATGATACGTACGATGCAGTTTAAAAAGGACAGAATGGAAGCAAGCGCAAAAAATGGATTCACAAATGCGACAGATGCGGCAGATTATCTGGTAAATCATGGGGTGCCGTTTCGGGATGCCCACGGTATTGTAGGTCAGCTTGTGCTTTATTGCATTCAGAAAGGGATTGCTCTTGATGACATGGAATTAAGTGAATTTCAGGAGATTTCGCCTGTGTTTGAAGAGGATATCTATGAGGCAATCCGGATGGATACTTGTGTAAATAAACGTGTGACGACGGGGGCTCCGGGGAAGGCTGCTATGGAAGAAGCGATAGAAAGTTACAAAAAGTATTTGCAAGAATATTAAAAAAGAGGTATATTCTATAGATGTATATTAGGAGAAAGGATAGGAGAGACAGATATGGTGGAACAGAAGTTAAAAGTCGGTATTTTAGGGGCAACCGGAATGGTTGGGCAGCGTTTTATCTCTTTGCTTGAAAATCATCCCTGGTTTGAGGTAACTGTCGTGGCAGCCAGCCCGAGATCAGCAGGAAAGACCTACGAGGAAGCAGTGGGCGGACGCTGGAAAATGGATACTCCTATGCCGGAAGCTGTGAAGAAGCTGACGGTGCTTAATGTAAATGAAGTAGAGAAAGTGGCTGCGGAAGTGGATTTTGTGTTTAGTGCTGTTGATATGTCAAAAGAAGAAATCAAAGCGATTGAAGAAGCATATGCGAAGACAGAGACACCTGTGGTTTCTAACAATAGCGCTCACAGATGGACGCCGGATGTACCGATGGTAGTTCCGGAAATTAATACAGAGCATTTTGAAGTGATTGCGGATCAGAGGAAACGTCTTGGTACGCAGAGAGGATTTATTGCTGTGAAACCGAACTGCTCTATACAGAGTTATGCGCCGTGCCTTGCAGCGTGGAGAGAATTTGAACCGACAGAGTTGGTGGTTACTACATATCAGGCTATTTCAGGAGCAGGAAAGACATTTAAGGATTGGCCGGAGATGGTTCAGAATATTATCCCTTATATCGGCGGAGAGGAAGAAAAGAGTGAGCAGGAGCCACTGCGTGTGCTTGGAAAGGTTGAGAATGGACAGATTGTAAAGGCGGAAGCTCCCAAGATCACTTGTCAGTGTGTCCGTGTTCCGGTATTAAATGGACATACTGCTGCAGTCTTCATTAATTTTGCACAGAAGCCGTCAAAAGAGCAGTTAATTGAAAAACTTGTAAGTTTTAAAGGTTTTCCACAGGAGGCAGAGCTTCCAAGCGCCCCAAAACAGTTTATTCAGTATCTTGAAGATGATAATCGCCCGCAGGTTGCGCTGGATGTGGATTATGAAAGAGGAATGGGTGTATCTATTGGCCGTCTGAGAGAGGACACCATGTATGACTACAAATTCATTGGTTTGTCTCATAATACTGTGCGCGGCGCCGCCGGTGGAGCAGTATTGTGTGCAGAAACTTTGACAGCAAAAGGATATATTACTAAGAAATAGAATGTGTAAGGCAGTATGAATGTAAAGGAGCGGTGTACCTGGAAATAGGTGCGCCGCTTTTTTATTGGTTATTTCATGGAAGTTAGAACAGTTTAGATTTAAGGATTGATTTTTCTACAAGAGCATGATATTATGTCTACTATAATCATTTTATCAAATAAATGTTGACTTTTTGAAACAAGTATAATACTATATTAATCAGAGATACGAACATCCGTTCGCAAACAAGGAGAATAGGTTATGTTAAATGAAGAGAAGAAAAAAGCGTTAGATGCTGCGATAGCGAAATTGGAGAAAGATTATGGAAAAGGAACCGTGATGAAGCTTGGCGACCCGGCGGCACGGGTGTCGGTAGAGACGATACCGACAGGTTCTTTGAGCCTGGATCTGGCTCTGGGATTAGGAGGAGTGCCGAGGGGAAGGGTTGTAGAAGTATATGGTCCTGAGTCCAGCGGTAAGACGACGGTTACATTACATATGATTGCAGAGGTTCAGAAGAGAGGCGGTATTGCAGGGTTTATTGATGCGGAACATGCTTTGGATCCTGTATATGCAAAAAATATAGGCGTGGATATTGATGAGCTTTATATTTCACAGCCGGACAGCGGAGATCAGGCACTTGAGATTGCGGAGACGATGGTACGGTCCGGAGCTATGGATATTATTGTTGTGGATTCGGTTGCTGCTCTTGTACCCAGACAGGAGATAGAAGGAGATATGGGAGATGCACATGTCGGGCTTCAGGCAAGGTTGATGTCCCAGGCGCTCAGAAAGCTTACTCCGGTTATCAGTAAATCTAATTGTGTTGTTGTTTTTATTAATCAGCTTCGTGAGAAGGTGGGAGTTATGTTTGGTAATCCGGAAGTTACTACAGGAGGACGTGCGCTTAAATTCTATGCTTCTATCCGTATGGAAGTCAGGAAGACGGAGACGCTGAAGCAGAGCGGAGAGATGGTGGGGAACCGGGTGCGCGTCAAGGTTGTAAAGAATAAGATCGCTCCTCCGTTTAAGGAAGCAGAATTTGATATTATGTTTGGAAAGGGAATTTCAAGAGAAGGAGACATTCTGGATCTTGCTGTGTCCATTGATGTCGTGAATAAGAGTGGTTCCTGGTATGCATACGGTGGAAATAAGATTGGGCAGGGGCGGGAGAATGCCAAGCTCTATTTTATAGAACATCCGGAGATTATGGATGAGATAGAAGCAAAAGTGAGAGAACATTTCCAGTTTGAAGGTAAAAAGGAAGAACAGGATGCAGCGGAAGATGCGACCAAGAAATCTTCAGAACAGAAACCTTCAGGAAAGAACAAACCGGAAGCAGAAGAGGCTAAGGAGCAGTAGAATGACAGTTACTTGTGTTGAACCTGTGACGAAGACAAAGTCCCGTGTATTTATAGATGGAGAGTTTGCCTTCATCTTGTATAAAGGCGAGCTGTTTCATTATCATATTGTGGAAAATAAGGAAATAAAAGAAGAAGTTTACCGGGAAATCAAGGATGACGTCGTCCTGAAGCGTGCCAAGCTTCGGGCGTTGTATCTTTTGAAAGATATGGACAGGACAGAAGAACAGCTCAGAGGAAAGCTCAGAGGCAGTGAGTATACAGAGGATATTATTGAGAAAGCACTTGAGTATGTGAAATCTTTTGGATATGTTGATGACAGTGCATATGCCAGACGTTTTGTAGAAGCGAACAGAAAAAGAAAAAGCAGGAGAGACATATATTTTTCATTGTATAAAAAAGGAGTCCCGGGGGAATTAATTGAACAGACGATAGAAGAATGCTATGAGACAGAAGATTCTGTGTCGGCGATAAAAGAGATTATGAGAAAAAAGCATTATAGTTGTGAGACTGCTTCCGAGAAAGAGACTCAGAAAATGTACGCTTATTTAGTGAGAAAAGGATTCCGTTATGAAGATGTACGGCAGGTTATACAAGTTTCTGAGGGGAACGCTTGACATATCTGTTAAAACAGTATAAAATTTAAGTGTTGTATTTGTACAATGAAAATTAAATAAGGAGGTGCTCCTGTGCCGACAGGGATATTAATTGCTGTAGCCCTTGTATTAATCGTGTTAGCAGCAGTTATCAGTCATTTCGTTACGGTGTCCAATTTGAAGAAGAGCGCACAATCTAAAATTGGAAATGCGGAAAGCAAGGCCAGAGAAATTATTGATGATGCGGTGAAGACGGCTGAGGCTAAGAAGAAAGAATCTCTCTTGGAAATTAAGGAAGAATCTATCAGAACAAAGAACGAGCTCGAGAAAGAGACAAAAGAACGAAGAGCAGAGTTGCAGCGTTATGAGAAGAGGGTCCTTTCCAAGGAAGAAGCGTTAGATAAGAAGTCAGAGGCTATTGAAAGACGAGAGACAAGCTTTACGGCAAAAGAGGAACATTTGCGTCAGCGCGAAGCGAAAGTGGAAGAGCTGGGCAGACAAAGAGTACAGGAACTAGAAAGAATCTCAGGACTTACCTCCGAACAAGCAAAAGAATATTTGTTAAAAACTGTTGAAGAAGATGTAAAACATGATACTGCCAAAATGATAAAGGAATTAGAGGCGCAGGCGAAGGAAGAAGCAGATAAAAGGGCAAAAGACTATGTTGTCACTGCTATTCAGAGATGCGCGGCAGATCATGTAGCTGAAACTACAATTTCGGTTGTACAACTCCCAAGTGATGAGATGAAAGGGCGGATTATTGGTCGTGAAGGGCGGAATATACGTACCTTGGAGACGATGACAGGTGTAGAATTGATTATTGATGATACACCGGAAGCGGTTGTTCTCTCAGGTTTTGATCCAATCAGAAGGGAAGTTGCAAGAATTGCTCTTGAAAAATTGATTGTTGACGGACGTATTCACCCGGCAAGAATTGAGGAAATGGTAGAGAAGGCACAAAAAGAAGTAGACGCAATGATTCGTGAAGAAGGTGAGGCGGCAGCGTTGGAGGTTGGCGTTCATGGCATTCATCCGGAATTGATTAAACTTCTGGGAAGGATGAAGTTCAGAACCAGTTATGGTCAGAATGCTTTAAAGCATTCCATTGAAGTGGCGCAGCTGTCCGGTCTTTTAGCGGCAGAAATCGGACTGGATGTCCGTGTCGCAAAGAGAGCCGGTTTATTGCACGACATTGGTAAATCTATAGATCATGACGTTGAGGGATCCCACATACAGATTGGAGTTGATCTTTGCAGAAAGTATAAGGAGTCAGCTACGGTTATTAATGCAGTAGAGTCTCATCATGGAGATGTAGAACCGGAATCTTTGATTGCATGTGTAGTTCAGGCCGCTGATACAATTTCAGCAGCGCGCCCTGGTGCAAGAAGAGAAACAATTGAAACATATACAAACAGATTAAAACAATTAGAAGATATCAGCAACCAGTTTAAGGGTGTTGAAAAGTCTTTTGCTATTCAGGCGGGTAGAGAGATTCGTGTTATGGTAGTTCCAGAGCAAGTATCTGATGCAGATATGGTGTTGCTGGCAAGGGATATTTCTAAGCAGATTGAATACGAACTGGAATATCCTGGACAGATTAAGGTAAATGTAATCCGTGAATCAAGAGTGACGGATTATGCGAAGTAAAAAATAAATTGTGGAGACCGTTGCTGATAGCTGGACAGTTACTATTAGCAGCGGTTTTTTGATACCCTAATCATATTTGCAAAAGGCATAGGGGGAAATGTATGGGTGAAGAAGTAAGACGTGTAAAGCGTGAGTTAGCATATAAAGGAACAGTATTGAATGTATATAAAGATTATATGGAATTTGCTAATGGGAATACAGCAGAATGGGATTATATCCATCATGATGGAGCGGCGGCTGTAGTGCCTGTTATGGAGGACGGGCGCATTTTAATGGTCAGGCAGTACAGAAATGCATTGGAAAGATATACGATAGAACTGCCGGCCGGGAAACTGGATGATCCTGATGAGCAGGGAATTGTGTGTGCTTCCAGAGAATTGGAGGAGGAGACGGGTTATCGTAGTGAAAAGTTAGAGTGGCTTATTACACTTCGGACAACGGTAGCGTTCTGTAATGAAAAAATAGAAATTTTTGTTGCCAGAGATCTGATACCGTCGAAGCAGCACCTTGATGAAGATGAATATATTGATGTGGCAGCATATACGATGGAAGAGTTGAAAGAAATGATATTTTCTGGAGAAATAGAGGATTCAAAGACGGTCTCAGCTATTCTTGCGTATGAAGTAAAGTACGGCAGAAAATAACGAATATATGGATTCCATAAGCATATAATGGAAGTATCTTAGCAACAGGGGGAAGGCTTTTGCAGATACAGAAAAATGGAAAATATTTCTTTTTATTTTATATGCTTGGTTTTTTTGCAGGAATACTATATACTAATATTGTATCAGCGGATTATGTCATGGCAATGGGAGTTTTTAATGAGTACTTTCTGAATCAATATATGCAGACAGAAGTTGCAATGCCGGAATTTTTTTGGTATCTTTTTAAAATCCGCATGACGGCTTTTATTATGACAGTGGTATTGGGGTGTACAAAAATCAGGAAGGCCGCGGTGATTATATCTCTGGCATGGACAGGTTTTTTAAGTGGGATTCTTATAACATCAGCTGTTATAAGGATGGGAATGACAGGAATTTTGCTCTGTTTAGTAGCAATTACACCGCATCTTCTGTTCTATGTTCTGGCTTATTTGGTTTTAATATGGCATCTATATTTCTATCCGGTTTATAAGTGGAATCTGTCAAAAACAGTAGCGGTAATATTGCTGTTTGGGATTGGAATTACATTAGAATGCTATGTAAATCCAATCCTTATGAAGATGTTTATAAAAACAGTTTGATTTTTATGTTGTTTGTTCGTATAATCTAAGATATACGATAGGAGATAAAGATTATGGATAAAACAGTATTGGATTATGTGGAAGATTTAAAGAAAACAAAAGGAATTTCTGTTAATACAGAAATGGCGTATAGACGAGATTTAATGAAATTGGTGAGATATCTTGCCGATCAGGGAATTTTTGAAGTTGACAAGATTACTGCTACAAATTTGAATTCTTATATGCTGTATATGGAGAAGGAAGGACTTACAAATACGACGATTTCCAGAAACATTGCGTCGATAAAAGGTTTTTTTGCTTATCTGATCAGACAGGGACTGGTGAAAGAAGATATATCAGAATGCCTTACGGCTCCCAGAATTGAACGTAGGGCGCCCAAGAGTGCGGCGAAAGAAGATGTGGAGAAGGTTCTTTCTGTTCCGAATGGGAAGACACCGAAACTTTTGAGAGATAAGGCTATGATCGAACTGCTCTATTCTACGGGAATTATGGTAGAGGAGTTGGTGAGTTTACGGATACAAGACGTGAATTTGAATGTAGGATATCTGCAGTGTCATTTTGAAAATAATCAAAATGCATATCCCATTGATAAACAGGCGCAGAAGGCATTGCGGGCTTATCTGAAGAATGGGCGTGAGAAGCTTTTGAAAGGGCGCGAGTCAGATGTATTGTTTCCGAATATAAGCGGCCGGAAGATGAGCAGGCAGGGATTCTGGAAAATTTTAAAAGGTTATGCTGCGAAAGCAGGAATTAAGGGCACAATTACCCCGAGTATGTTAAGACATTCATAGAGAAAATCGGAAACCGGCACAAACATGTGCCGGCTTTTTATTTTTTTGACAAATAATGGGTCAGAAATGTAAGACAGCATAAGAATGTAAAAAGCTGGCTTCCGAGAAGCCCCCACAGATAACCGCGGATTCCCAGGAATGGAATGAGAAAAAATACACTTCCAATACGGATGATTAATCCCAGGGTATTAAAAAGAAAGGAAATCATGGTGTAACCTAATCCGTTGATAATACTGATAAAATTACTGTTTGTATAGAGAAAAGGACAAATCCATGCCAGGGTTATGATAAATTCTCCGGCAAGCCGGCTGTGAAAAAGAATATTTCCGGCAAGACGTCCGAATAAAAGCAAAAAAATGCAGCAAAAACAACCCAGGGAAAAGCACAAAACAGAAACTTTTTTTACGACGGATGTCATTTCTTTTCGATTATTCAATGCCTGAATTTCTGCAATTGTTGGGAGGAGCATAGTTGCAACTGCATTTGTTATAGCAGATGGGAACAGAACACAAGGCAGTGCCATGCCGGTAAGTACGCCGTATGTACTGAGTGATTCACTGGTTGAAAAACCGAATGTCTGGAGCTGCAAAGGGATAGAAACAGATTCAATGCTTTGCAGTATATTAAGCAGGACACGGTTGCATGTTAGCGGAACAGACAAAAGCAGGAGTTCTTTCATGTGGCAGGTATAACCGGACAGGAAAGAGGGGATGGAAATAGTACCGCTTTTTTTGCTGTTAATTACCTGGATACAGAAGAAAGAAGAGGCAATTTCTCCGATGGTTAATCCGATAACAGCAATTATAATTCCGGCGTTTAAGGAATGTTTTATAAAAAACAGGTAAAGGATATACACAGAAAGAACGCGTGTGATCTGTTCAATCAGTTGTGAGATGGCCGGGATTTTTGTCTGTTTCAAGCCGAAATAATAACCACATATACAGCTGTGTATAGATGCGAACGGAAAGGCGTAGGACAGGATAACAAGTAGAGATTCACATCTTGGTTCGTTTAAGAACTGTTCGGCGATAAAAGCAGAATGGCGTTGAAGAAAAAAGGTGGCAAGGCAGGAAAGTGCGATGGAAATACTGATTCCTGTGTAAAGAATTTCTTTTGCATGGGAGGCTTTTCCAAGAGAAACCTTGCTGGCGACGCATCTGGAAATGGCAGTCTCTATCCCGGCGGCGGTCAAAGAAAATCCAAGGGCATAAATCGGGAAGATTAATTGATAGAGACCGACGCTTTCTTCTCCAAACGTACGGCTTAAAAATATCCGGTAAAAAAAGCCGATGAATCTGGTAATAAATCCTGTCATCGTAAGAATAAAAGCTCCTTTAATAATTGGATGTTTTTGAATTTGTATCATAAAGAACTCCCTGGCGTCTATCCCTATAAGATATTCGTAAGATGTGCTTGACAGAACAAGCGTAAGATGATATTCTACATAAAAAGAAATCCTAGTATTTTACTAGGATTTAAGAAAGAATAAAAGAAGGTGAGTGTTTGAAACTATCAACAAAAGGGCGGTATGGCCTTCGGGCATTGATAGATTTGGCGAAATATAGTGAGATAGAACCGGTTCCTATCAATAGTATTGCGGCCAGGCAGGGAATCTCGGAAAGATATTTAGAACAATTGATGGCACTTTTGAAAAAGGCGGGGCTGGTTAGGAGTATCCGCGGCGCCGGAGGAGGCTACGTACTTGCCAGGGAGGCAGGAGATATATCTGTCGGTGATGTACTGCGTGCGTTGGAAGGAAAGCTGGAGCCGGCAGAATGTGCCGCTTTTCATGAAGAAGATGGATGTGCAGCATCTGACGGATGTGTTACCAAATATGTCTGGAAAAAAATAAATGAAAGCATTAACAACACTGTTGATGAAATAAAGATTGATACATTGATTGCGGAAAGCAAGAAGCTGGATGGAAAGTTAGAGGAAAAATCCAAAGCATGCAGCCGGTCATAACAGGAGGATGGAATATGGAAAGATTAATATACTTGGATAATGCAGCAACTACAAAAACAGCACCAGAGGTGGTAGAAGCGATGCTTCCTTATTTTACGGAGAAATATGGGAATCCCTCTAGTGTATATAGTTTTGCGGCGGGAAATAAGGAAGATATTGCGAAGCAAAGAGATATTATTGCAGAAGCGTTAGGGGCGAATGGAAATGAAATTTATTTTACGGCAGGAGGATCGGAGTCGGATAACTGGGCGCTTAAAGCGGCTGCTGAAGCTTATCAGAACAAGGGAAATCATATTATAACGACCAAAATAGAACATCATGCGATTTTGCACACAGGGGAATATCTGGAGAAAAAAGGTTTTGAAGTAACTTATCTGGATGTGGATGAGAATGGCGTGGTAAAACTGGAAGACCTAAAGGCAGCAATCAGACCAACCACGATTTTGATTTCGGTTATGTTTGCGAATAATGAGATTGGTACGATTCAGCCGATAAAAGAAATCGGTGAGATAGCTCATGAGAATGGCATTTTATTCCATACGGATGCTGTACAGGCTTTTGGGCAGGTTCCAATTCATGTGGACGAGTGCCATATAGATATGCTGAGTGCCAGCGGACATAAGCTGAATGGGCCAAAAGGAATCGGGTTCTTATATATACGAAAGGGCGTGAAGATTCGTTCTTTTATTCATGGAGGAGCACAAGAAAGGAAGCGGCGTGCAGGAACGGAGAATGTTCCGGGGATTATTGGACTTGGGACGGCAGTAGCAAGAGCTGTTCGCACAATGGAAGAACGTACATCGCAGGAAAGTGCGCTTCGTGATTATTTGATTGAACGTGCATTAAATGGGATTCCGTATTGCAGACTGAATGGACATCGTCTAAAGAGACTGCCGAATAATGCAAATTTCAGTTTTCAGTTTATTGAAGGAGAATCCTTATTGATTATGTTAGACATGAAAGGAATCTGTGCATCCAGCGGTTCGGCATGTACATCAGGATCATTGGATCCCTCGCATGTCCTTCTTGCAATCGGATTGCCGCATGAAATTGCGCATGGTTCGCTCAGGCTTACTTTAAGTGAAGAGACAACAAAGGAAGATATAGATTATGTGGTAGATAGTCTGAAGGAAATTGTATCAAAACTCAGAGATATGTCGCCGCTTTACGAAGATTTTATCAAGAAAAATTCATGATTTAGGAGGATATGTTATGTATACAGAAAAAGTAATGGATCATTTTCAGCATCCGCGAAATATGGGGGAAATTGAGAATGCCAGTGGAGTAGGTACTGTTGGTAATGCAAAATGTGGAGATATTATGAGAATTTATCTTGACATTGATGAGAATCAGATTATCAGGGATGTAAAATTTAAGACATTTGGCTGTGGAGCGGCGGTTGCAACCAGTAGTATGGCTACGGAGCTGGTAAAAGGGAAAAATATTCAGGAAGCAATGGCTGTGACGAATAAAGCGGTTATGGAAGCGCTGGACGGGCTTCCGCCGGTAAAGGTTCATTGTTCACTTCTTGCAGAAGAAGCCATTCATGCCGCACTCTGGGATTATGCGGAGAAACATGATATAAAAATAGAAGGCCTTGAGAAACCCAAATCAGATATACATGAGGGTGAAGAAGAGGAAGAAGAGGAATATTAGGCAGAGGATGCAGGATGGAAAAGAAAAAGGTAGTTGTAGGGATGTCAGGCGGCGTAGATTCCTCTGTTGCCGCATATCTATTAAAAGAGCAAGGATATGACGTGATCGGAGTTACCATGCAGATCTGGCAGGACGAGAAGGAGTCTTTGCAAGAGGAAAATGGAGGATGCTGCGGGCTTAGCGCTGTTGATGATGCAAGGCGCGTGGCGTCAGCGCTTGGAATCCCCTATTATGTAATGAACTTTAAACGGGAATTTAAAACTTCTGTCATAGATTATTTTATAGCAGAGTATGAGCACGGCAGGACGCCGAATCCCTGTATTGCATGCAACCGCTATGTAAAATGGGAATCTTTGTTAAAGCGAAGTATGGATATTGGTGCGGACTATATTGCCACCGGGCATTATGCAAGAGTAGAAGAGCTTCCTAATGGAAGGTATGCACTGCGTACGTCTGCAACGGATCAGAAGGATCAAACTTATGCGCTTTATAATCTTACGCAGGATCAATTAAAGCGTACGCTTATGCCGGTCGGAGAATATACAAAGGAGCAGATCCGTGCAATTGCAGATCATATTTCTCTGCGGGTCGCAAATAAGCCGGACAGCCAGGATATTTGTTTTGTGCCGGATGGGGATTATGCGTCTTTTATTGAGGAAACACGGGGAGAACCGTTCCCGGAAGGTAATTTTGTGACTGCGGATGGCACGGTGTTGGGGCGGCACAGAGGAATTATTCATTATACGGTCGGACAGCGAAAAGGATTAGGGCTGGCAATGGGATATCCGGTATTTGTTCTGGAAATACGCCCGGAGACGAATGAAGTGGTGATAGGGAGTAACGAAGATGCTCTGTCACTTCGGGTCCGGGCAAATAAGCTGAATTTTATGGCGGTGGAAGATATACGGGAGCCTGTACGTGTATGGGCAAAAATCAGATACAATCATAAAGGGGACTGGTGTACGCTAGAAAAGACCGGAGAAGATGAAGTTCTGTGTACCTTTGATAAACCACAGAGGGCTGTGACGCCGGGGCAGGCTCTGGTGTTTTATGACGGGGAATATGTGCTGGGCGGCGGAACAATTATAGGAGGCGAGAAGTAATTGAGAGCAGATGTTCATATGCATACATCTTTTTCGCATGATTCAGAATCCTGTCCGGAAGAGATGATAAAGGGAGCAATTGAAAAAGGTCTGGAGGTAATCTGTTTTACAGATCATTATGATAAAGATTACATGGGCTGGGGAGATGAAAGTATTTTTGATCCGGAAGAGTATTTTAAGGTTCTTGTCCCTCTTCAGGAAAAATACAAAACACAGATAGATGTAAGAATCGGAGTGGAGTTGGGAATGCAGCCTCATCTGGGAGAGTGTTTCACGGCGCTTACAAAGAGCTATCCTTTTGATTTTGTGATAGGATCTGTGCATGCTGTCCAGGGAACGGATCCGGCTATGGGGATGTTGTTTGATGGAAGAACGGATGAAGAAGCTTATCGAGCTGCTTTTGAGGAAACATTGGAGGATATTAAAAAAATCGAAGATTTTGATGTGCTTGGGCATTTGGATTACGTGGTGCGTTATGGAAAAGAAAGAGAGAAGCACTATTCTTACATGAAATATGCAGATATATTAGATGAAATACTGAAGATGCTTGTTGAACATGGAAAAGGATTGGAACTTAATACGGCAGGGCTGAAGTACGGTCTTCCATTTGCACATCCGCATCCGGATATATTGAGAAGATACCGGGAATTAGGTGGTGAAATCATTACGGTGGGGGCGGACGGACATAAGCCAGAGCACATTGCTTATGATTTTCAGAAGGTAAATGATATTTTACGAGAATGCGGCTTTACTTATTATACAGAATTTCGGAAAAGGAAGCCTGTTTTTAAGCAACTTTCATAAAAATAGTAATCGCGTGTTACAAAAATAGAAAAGATACTTGAATTTTTGTATGAGATTTAGTACAATTAAAGACAGTTGATGATTCTTTAACAATGTTAGAGAGTTTCAAAAATAAAGTGCTGTATAACAGTTAATAAACAAACTTTAGGAGGAATTAATCATGGCAGTAAAAGTAGCGATTAATGGATTCGGACGTATTGGACGTCTTGCTTTCAGACAGATGTTCGGAGCAGAAGGATATGAAGTAGTTGCAATCAACGATTTAACATCACCGAAGATGTTGGCACATCTGTTGAAATATGACTCTTCTCAGGGTAAATATGCTCTGGCTGACAAAGTAGAAGCTACAGAGGATTCTATCATCGTTGATGGAAAAGAAATCAAAATCTATGCAAAGGCTAACGCTGAAGAGCTTCCTTGGGGAGAAATCGGTGTTGACGTTGTTCTGGAGTGTACAGGTTTCTATACATCAAAGGAAAAAGCATCTGCACACGTAAAGGCAGGAGCAAGAAAAGTTGTTATCTCTGCACCAGCAGGAAACGATCTGCCAACTATCGTATATAATGTAAACCATGACACATTGAAGGCTGAGGATACGGTTATTTCTGCAGCTTCCTGTACAACAAACTGCCTGGCACCAATGGCAAAAGCTTTGAATGACCTCGCAGCAATCAAGTCCGGTATCATGTGCACAATTCACGCTTATACCGGCGATCAGATGACACTTGACGGACCACAGAGAAAAGGTGATTTGAGAAGATCTCGTGCAGCAGCTGTTAATATCGTACCTAACAGCACAGGCGCAGCAAAAGCTATCGGTCTTGTTATTCCGGAACTGAATGGAAAGCTGATCGGATCTGCTCAGCGTGTTCCAACACCAACAGGTTCTACAACAATCTTAACAGCAGTTGTTGAAGGAAATGTTACTGTTGATGAAATCAACGCAGCAATGAAGGCAGCATCTAATGAGTCCTTCGGATATAACACAGATGAAATCGTTTCCAGTGATATTGTTGGAATGAGATATGGTTCTCTGTTCGATGCTACTCAGACAATGGTATGCCCATTAGACAATGGAACAACAGAAGTACAGGTTGTATCTTGGTATGACAATGAGAATTCATACACAAGCCAGATGGTAAGAACAATCAAATACTTCTCTGAATTAGCATAATTTAGAGTATTTTAGAAAAGACTCACCAGGGGTCCGGTCTTCAGAGGACCGGGCTCCTTTTTGTATGATTTGTTTTAAATGTATAAAATTAAAGGAGGCAGACATATGCTTAATAAAAAATCAGTAGATGATATTAATGTAAAGGGCAAAAAAGTCCTCGTGAGATGTGATTTTAATGTTCCGCTTATTGATGGAAAGATTACAGATGAAAACCGTCTTGTCGCAGCTCTTCCTACAATTAAGAAATTGATTGCAGACGGAGGAAAGATTATTCTTTGCTCTCATCTTGGGAAACCAAAGGGAGAGGCAGTTCCTTCTTTGTCTCTTGCGCCGGTTGCCGTTCGTTTGTCTGAACTGCTTGGACAGGAAGTAAAGTTTGCTGCAGATCCAGAGGTAGTTGGACCGAATGCAAAAGCAGCAGTAGAAGCTATGAAAGATGGAGAAGTTGTTCTTCTTGAGAATACACGTTACAGAGCTGAAGAAACAAAGAATGGAGAAGCTTTCTCCAAAGAGCTTGCTTCTTTGTGCGACGTATTTGTAAATGATGCTTTCGGTACTGCCCACAGAGCACACTGCTCTAATGTAGGTGTTACACAGTATGTTGATACGGCAGTAGTTGGTTATTTAATGCAGAAAGAAATCGATTTCCTTGGCAATGCAGTAAATAATCCGGAGAGACCATTTGTCGCAATTCTTGGCGGAGCAAAGGTTTCCAGTAAGATTTCCGTAATCGAGAACCTTCTGGACAAAGTAGATACTCTGATTATCGGAGGAGGAATGTCCTATACATTCAGCAAGGCGCAGGGTGGAAGCGTTGGAAATTCTCTTCTGGAAGAAGATTACTGTGAATATGCATTGAACATGTTAAAGAAAGCAGAGGAGAAGGGAGTAAAATTACTTCTTCCTGTAGATACCATCATTGCGGATGATTTCTCTAATGATGCAAATTCAAAGGTTGTACCGGCCGGTGGCATTCCGGATGGATGGCAGGGACTTGATATCGGACCTGAGACAGAAAAGATTTTCTGCGATGCTGTAAAAGATGCGAAAACAGTTGTATGGAATGGACCGATGGGATGCTTTGAGATGCCGAATTTTGCACATGGTACAGAGGCGGTTGCAAAAGCGCTTGCAGATACAGAAGCAGTTACCATTATTGGCGGCGGTGATTCTGCGGCTGCAGTTAATCAGCTGGGATATGGCGATAAGATGACTCACATTTCTACAGGCGGCGGCGCTTCACTGGAATTCCTTGAAGGCAAAGAACTGCCAGGCGTAGCAGCAGCTAACGATAAGTAGAGCGTTTGCAGGGAAAGAAAATTTCTCGACTAAATATAAGATAAATGAAAGGAAACGAAAATGGCAAGAAAGAAAATTATTGCAGGCAACTGGAAGATGAACAAAACTCCAAGCGAGGCAGTTGCTTTGGTAGAAGAATTAAAACCTTTAGTAGCTAATGAAGAGGTTGACGTTGTTTTTTGTGTTCCGGCGATTGACATTATTCCGGTTGTAGAAGCGTGCAAAGGAACCAATATTCAGGTTGGCGCTGAAAATATGTATTTTGAAGAGAAGGGAGCCTATACAGGCGAGATTGCTCCGAATATGCTCGTTGATGCAGGCGTTAAGTATGTTGTCCTCGGACATTCTGAGAGAAGAGAATATTTTGCAGAGACAAATGAAACTGTAAATAAAAAAGTGCTGAAAGCGTTTGAACATGGTATTACACCAATTATGTGTTGTGGAGAGACTCTTGAACAGAGAGAGCAGGGTGTGACGATGGATTTCATCCGTCAGCAGGTTAAGGTTGGCTTGCAGAATGTGACAGCAGACCAGGCTAAAGCGATGGTAATTGCTTACGAGCCAATCTGGGCTATTGGAACAGGTAAGACAGCTACAACGGAGCAGGCTGAAGAAGTGTGTGCCGGAATCCGTGCATGTGTTGCAGAGGTTTATGACGAAGCAACTGCAGAGGCTATTCGTATTCAGTATGGTGGATCTGTAAATGCAGGAAATGCTGCTGAATTATTTGCACAGGCAGATATTGATGGAGGTCTTGTGGGCGGAGCTTCTCTTAAAGCTGATTTTGGTAAGATTGTCAACTACAAGTAAGAGGTTCTGAAAGTCGTAGGAGACAAGCAGTGTCTCCTGCGGCTTTTACTTTTGTATGAGAGAAGGAGATATAGTAATGAGTAAGAAACCGACAGTACTTATGATCTTAGACGGTTATGGTTTGAATGAGAAAACTACCGGAAATGCTGTTTTTGAAGGGAACACTCCGGTTATGGATAAACTGATGGCAGAGTGCCCGTTCGTAAAAGGTAATGCAAGCGGAATGGCAGTTGGACTTCCGGATGGGCAGATGGGAAATTCTGAGGTAGGACATCTGAATATGGGAGCAGGGCGTATCGTATATCAGGATCTTACTAAGATTACAAAGGCGATTCAGGATGGAGATTTCTTTGAAAATAAAGCGCTTCTTGCTGCTTGCGAGAATGCGAAGAAGAATGACAGTGCGCTTCACATGTTTGGCCTGGTATCAGATGGTGGTGTGCACAGTCATAATACACACATTTATGGCTTGTTGGAGCTGGCAAAGAGACAGGGGCTTGATAAAGTCTATGTGCACTGTTTCCTGGATGGACGTGACACTCCACCGGCATCCGGCAAAGAATATGTGGAAGAATTAGTTGCGAAGATGCAGGAAATCGGTGTCGGCGAAGTGGCGACGGTTATGGGACGCTATTATGCAATGGACCGTGATAACCGCTGGGATCGTGTGGAGAAGGCTTATAGAGCTATGGTATATGGAGAAGGAGAGACTGCTGTAAGCGGACCAGAAGGAATCCAGGCTTCTTATGATAAAGAGACGACAGATGAGTTTGTACTTCCTACTGTCGTGGTAAAAGACGGCGCTCCGGTTGCAACAATTAAAGACAATGATTCCATTATCTTTTTTAACTTCCGTCCTGACCGTGCAAGAGAAATTACAAGAACATTTTGTGATGATGAGTTTTCCGGTTTTGAAAGAGGCGAGAGAGTAAAAACAACTTATGTTTGCTTTACTGAGTATGATGTGACAATCCCGAATAAGCAGGTGGCATTCGTAAAAGAAGAGATTACGAACACATTTGGCGAATTCCTTGCAAATAATGGTTTGAAACAGGCTAGAATTGCTGAGACGGAAAAATATGCGCATGTTACCTTTTTCTTCAATGGAGGCGTAGAGGAGCCAAATGCGGGAGAGGACAGGATTCTTGTAAAATCTCCAAAGGTAGCAACCTATGACCTGAAGCCGGAGATGAGTGCATATGAAGTATGTGATAAGCTGACAGATGCAATCAGATCAGAAAAGTATGATGTAATCATCATTAACTTCGCTAATCCTGATATGGTTGGGCATACCGGTGTAGAGGCAGCGGCAATTAAAGCAATTGAAGCAGTGGATGAATGTGTTGGCAAAGCTGTGGAAGCGATTCGGGAAGTGGATGGGCAGATGTTTATCTGTGCCGATCATGGAAATGCTGAACAGTTGATCGACGAAGAGACAGGAGAGCCCTTTACGGCACATACGACAAATCCGGTTCCTTTTATCTTGGTAAATGCTGATCCGGTTTATAAATTGAGAGAGGGCGGATGCCTGGCGGATATTGCTCCGACTCTGATTGAGCTTATGGGTATGGAACAGCCAAAAGAAATGACGGGAAAATCTTTGCTGGTAAAATAATTTTGAGGAACCATAATGAATTCTAATTTTGAGTACTACAAAATATTTTATTATGTGGCAAAATACGGGAACCTTACGCGGGCAGCTAATGTGATGAGAACCAGTCAGCCCGCGATAACCCGTACCATACACAATCTTGAAAATGAATTGGGATGCCGTTTGTTTATCAGGAGTAAAAAAGGAGTAGAGCTGACACCTGAGGGAAGGATGTTTTACGATTATGTGTCTGCGGGATGCGCTCAGTTTTTCAGAGGAGAAAGCGAGCTGTCCAGTATGGTCAGCCTGGAGTATGGAACGATTTATATCAGTGCAACAGAAACAGCGCTTCATTGCTATTTATTTCAGGCGATGGAGGAATTTAATAGGAAATATACAAATGTTCATTTTAAGATTTTAAATAACAGTACGAAAGAATCTATCCAGGCACTTCGGGAAGGGAAGGTCGATGTTGCAGTAGTGTCAGCACCTTTCCATATTGTGAAACCGCTGAAGATGATGAAAGTCTGTACATATCACAATGTTTTAATTGGAGGAAGAAGATTCCGTAATTTGGAAGGGAGAAAGATACCCATTAGGGAATTGTCGGAGTGCCCGTGGATCAGCCTGACATCGGAGTCTATTACCAGAAAATTTCTAAATGAGTACTTTGAAACTCATGGACTGATTTTTGCTCCGGCGGTAGAGCTTGCAACAACAGATATGATCCTTCCTGCTGTCAGGCATAATTTAGGAATAGGTTTTATCCCTGAAGAATTTGCAAGTGGAGATGTGAAGGCAGGGGAAGTCTTTGAAATTGAGATGGAAGAGAAGCTTCCTGAACGAGACATCACTCTGGTATATGATTCGGAATATCCAAGGAGTATAGCTGCTAAGGCATTTCAGAAATATCTGGAAAGCAGATATATATAATGTATATAAAAGGAAGCGTTTATAAGACGCTTCCTTTTTGCTTCTTGCTTTATTTTTCTGGTGTATGCCATTCCCAGTTGCGGATTTCTTCCAGATCCTGTCCATATTCAGCAATGTACTGTCTGTGCTCAACAAGCTTGTTGTTCATCTTCTGAATTAAGAAGGAACCTTTGTTGCCAAGCTGTGGAAGATGCATAATTGCATCCTTTACAAGGTTGAAACGGTCGATCTGGTTCTGGACACGCATATCAAATGGAGTAGTAATTGTACCTTCCTCCAAGTATCCATGGACAGACATATTGTGGTTGTTACGCTCGAATGTCAATTCATGGATCAGTGTCGGATAACCATGGAATGCGAAAATAACCGGTTTATCCTTTGTGAAGATTGCATCGTATTCGTTGTCGCTTAATCCATGCGGATGCTTGTGGTCAGACTGCATCTTAAAGAGGTCTACTACATTGACAACACGAATCTTCAGATCCGGCATCTCATCACGAAGGATTGTAACAGCCGCCATAACTTCCAGTGTCGGTGTATCACCGCAGGAAGCCATTACAATGTCTGGCTCCTGGCCATAGTCGTTACTTGCCCATTCCCAGATACCGATACCCTGCGTACAATGTTTTACTGCCTGTTCCATAGACAGCCACTGGCAGCTTGGATGTTTAGATGCAACGATAGCATTTACATAGTTCTTGCTCTTGATACAGTGATCAAAGCAGGAAAGCAGGCAGTTTGCATCCGGTGGAAGATACATGCGGACAACATCTGCTTTCTTATTAGCGATATGATCCAGGAAACCAGGATCCTGATGTGTAAATCCGTTGTGATCCTGCTGCCATACGTTAGACGTCAGAATGAAGTTGAGTGATGCAATCGGCTGTCTCCAGGAAAGTTGATTGCAGACTTTGAGCCATTTTGCGTGCTGTGCAGCCATGGAGTCTACGATACGGATAAATGCTTCATAACTTGCAAAGAAGCCATGACGTCCGGTAAGAAGATAACCTTCCAGCCAGCCTTCGCACATATGCTCGCTCAGCATACCATCCATAATACGTCCGTTTCTTGCAAGACAATCGTCGGTATCCAGAAGTTCAGCGTTCCAGTCACGGTTTTCTTCTTCAAATACATGATACAGACGGTTAGACATACTTTCATCTGGTCCGAAGATACGGAAGTTTTTGTTTTCTTTATTTAATTTGAAAATGTCGCGGATATATCCTCCGAGTTCGATCATATCCTGCGCCTTTGTTTTTCCAGGATCTACATCAATTCCGTATTCACGGAAATCCGGGAGACGAAGGTCTTTCAGAAGGAGACCGCCGTTTGCATGAGGATTTGCACCAAGGCGCGCATCACCCTTTGGAGCAAGTTCGGCAAGCTCCGGAATCAGACGGCCGTGTTCATCAAAAAGTTCTTCAGCATGATAGCTTTCAAGCCATTCTTTTAAAAGATCCAGATGCTCAGGAGATTCCATAGTAAGAGGTACCTGATGAGCGCGGAAAGAACCTTCAATCTGCAGTCCGTCTACAACCTTTGGACCTGTCCATCCCTTTGGTGTGCGCAGAACAATCATTGGCCATACCGGACGCTCCGGATTATTATTTTCACGTGCATTTTTCTGAATAGCCTTAATCTCTTCAATAACGGTATCCATAGTCTCTGCCATCTTTTTGTGCATCGTCATCGGATCGTCGCCTTCTACAAAATAAGGCTTCCAGCCACAGCCCTTGAAGAAACTCTCGATTTCATCATGAGGAATACGAGAGAAAATAGTTGGGTTGCTGATTTTATATCCATTCAGATGAAGGATTGGAAGTACAGCACCATCTGTAATAGGATTTAAAAATTTATTGGACTGCCAGGAAGTAGCAAGAGGACCGGTTTCAGCTTCTCCGTCACCAACGATAGCAGTTGCAATCAAATCCGGATTATCAAATACAGCTCCAAATGCATGTGCGATAGAATAACCAAGCTCACCACCCTCATTGATAGAACCAGGTGTTTCCGGAGCACAATGGCTTGGAACGCCACATGGGAAAGAGAACTGTTTGAACATTTTCTTCATACCGTCCTCATCCTGGCTGATATTTGGATATACTTCACTGTAGCTGCCCTCAAGATATGTATTGGCAATCAGGAAGTTTCCGCCGTGTCCCGGACCGGAAAGTAAAATCATATCCAGATCATAACGCTTAATTGCGCGGTTGCAATGTACGTAAATAAAGTTCTGTCCAGGTACGGTTCCCCAGTGACCTACAATTTTTTTCTTAATGTGATCCATTGTTAATGGTTCACGGAGCATTGGATTATCTAACAGGTATAACTGACCGGCAGATAAATAATTGGCAGCGCGCCAGTATGCGTTCATTTTTTCGAGCATCTCCTGAGATAACGGCTGTTTCTCAAGGCACATAGTATCTTGCATCTTCATCCCTCTTTCTTTATAAAATTTTAGTTAATTTTTTAACTATTTCCATTCTAACATGAAAATAACATATCGTAAAATAACATTATCGCATTAAATCCATAACATTCTGATATGGATATAGTGCGATTTTTTTGGCAGTTATTTATTATATTTTACATGAAAAACATCAAAAAATATAGTTTTTTCATAAAAAAACACAAAAATCTATTTTTTGTCAGGTTGAAGCGAGTAGAAAAATATTCTATAGTTTATTATAATCTATTTTATTCGGAAGGAGAAATGAGAATGAGGATAAAGAAAATTGCTAAGAAGTGTATGGCGGCTCTTTTGCTGTTGACAATGTCAGTAGGAACAGATTCCGTGGCTGCGCAGGCAGATCGAAAAGTAAGTGATGTCTTTGAGGACGTGAATGCAGGGGATTGGTATGAGGATTATGTACAGTATGTATATAATAATGAAATTATGACAGGGCTGAATAATAAGCAATTCGGTCCCAATGATTTGTTGGTGAGAGCGCAGTTTGCTGTTATTGTCTGGCGCATGGAAAAGTCGCCTGCGATGGCGTTTGAAGAAGTGTTCCCGGATGTAGAAGATGAAGTCTGGTATACGGATGCTATTATTTGGGCGGCTGAGAAAAAGATTGTCAATGGGTACACGGATACAGGGTATTTCGGACCGGCTGATCAGATTAATCGCGAACAGATGGCTGTTATGATGTACCGTTATGCAGATTATCTTGGGTATGACACGGAGACAAAGGCTGATTTCAGTAAATTTACGGATGCAGACCAGGTAGATGAATTTGCAGATGAAGCAATACAGTGGGCAGTTGCTAATAAGATTATCAGCGGTAAATACGAAGGAAAAGTTCTTGACCCACGAGGAAATGCAACCAGAGCTGAATGTGCTGCAATCATCCAGAGATTTATTGAAAATGTAGTTTCGGCTGCTCCAGACGATCCGGACCCGATTGCTCCAGACGATCCAGACCCGATTGATCCGGACGATCCGAATCCGGTTGACCCGGACGATCCAGACCCGGTTGACCCGGCAATGACTTCGACGGAATATATGCAGGCCGTCAGGAAGTTGGTTACGGAAAAAGAGCCCAACGGAATTACCGATGAGAAAGCTGGTGTGGATTATGGTGATCTTAGAAAATATACCTATTATTCCACTACAGCACAGCGGAATACTAATGTAAATGTGCTGCTTCCGGCAGGATATTCTGAGGAAGAAGAGTATCCGGTTCTGTATGTACTTCACGGTTACTGGGGGACAGAAGATGCGCTTTTAGATGCAGGAGACGCTTCCCTGCGTCTTAAACAGATGATTGGCAACCTTACGGCACAGGGCGAAGCGGAGAAGATGATTGTTGTATTCCCATATATTTACTGCAGCAAAGACCAGCAGTACTGCAGTGGGTTAGATCTGCAGAATTCATTGAATTATGATAACTTCATCAACGACCTTACTACAGATCTTATGCCATACATAGAAGAAAATTTTGCTGTCGCTACTGGCAGGGAGAATACGGCCATTACAGGTTTTTCAATGGGAGGACGCGAATCTCTGTTTATCGGACTTACAAGATCAGATTTATTTGGGTATGTAGGCGCTGCCTGCCCGGCTCCGGGACTTACCCCGGGGGATGATCCGAATTTCCATCCGGGACAATTGAAAGAAGACAAGCTTTTGTTCGATAAAGAAAAGGGTGAGCCAAGTCTTATTATGGTGAGTGCTGCGGTAAATGATGGAGTTGTAGGAAATGCACCGCAGAATTATCATACTATTCTGACAGAAAATGGAGTGGATCACGTATGGCATACCGTTGCTGACGGAGATCATGGCGGAATGACTATACGGCCACATATTTACAATTTTGTGCGGTCTATTTTCAAAAAAAGTTTTGACGTAAGTACAGAACCGGATGAAAATGAGTGGGATGATTATAAAGAAACGGACAGTGCTGAAATGCAGGAATTTTACCAAAATGCAATTTATAACATGGGAAACACTTACAGGCTGCGCAGTAAAATAGAAAAAGCGCAGAAGGGAGAAGAGGTTAAGATTGCTTATCTGGGAGGCTCGATTACAGAAGGCGTCGGAAAGGACAATACCTGTTATGCAAAGCGCTCTTATGATTATTTTGCAGATACATTCGGGACAGGCGATAATGTAAAATATATCAATAAAGGATTATCAGGAACGTCCTCAGTGGTAGGGTTGATCCGTGCGCAGTATGATATATTGAACGATGATCCGGACGTCGTTTTTATTGAATTTTCAGTGAATGATAATGCAAGTGAACTGTGCAAGAAGAGCTTTGAGGGGCTGGTGAGGCAATGTCTGTCCTGGAAGAGCGAGCCTGCGGTTATCATTGTAGTTAATCGTTCCAAAGGTGGGAATACCATGCAGGAACAGATGGGGGCAATTGGCAAGAATTATGACGTGCCTGTCTTAAGTATGGATATTGCATTGACGAAAGCATTTGCATCCGGACTTTTGACAACGGACGATTATTTTGAAGATGAGTTCCATCCCCATGACGCAGGAAATAAGTTGATTTCTGATGCTATTGCATATTACTATCGTCAGGCACTTAAGACGGTCAACAGGGATGAATCTTACAGAATGCCAGTTACATCTGTTTATGGAACGGAATATGCGACAGCAACTCTTGCACCGCCGTGGGAGCTTGCAGATGTGGTAAATGGTTCCTTTGCATCCAGTGATTCAAATTACCGTTTCCCATATGGATGGAAGTTTGTAAAGGGAAGCGCTAATACGCCTATGACCTTTAAAGCAACTGGAAAAGGGATTTTCATTTTGTTCCAATCCAAGGATGATGAAACATTCGGGAATCTTAAGGTGACTGTAAATGGACAAACATCTGTTATCAGTGGGAAGCGTCCATATACATGGGGAGGACCGGATGCAGATATTGCATATATTCAAAATGAAAGCGGAACGCTTGATGTTTCTATCTGCATGGAAGATGTGGATAAAGAATTTTCCATTTGGGGAATTGGGGTTATAAAATAAATAGTAATAGATTGTATCAATACATATTCGTTGAAGATAGAGGAGATTGATTGGAATAAATGCCATAAATCAGTTATTATTATTGTATAGGCTTTGCAAATTATGATTAAAATTGACAATTTACATTTTGGAGGTAGTAGCTATGGACAAGAAAAGATTTATGGTAGTTAGTGGATTTTTGGGTGCAGGAAAAACAACCACAATGGTGGCGCTGACAGAGTACATCAATAGTATTGGTAAGCATGCTGCGATTATTGCAAATGATCTTGGTGCAAATTACATTATAGATGCGGAGTATTCCAGCCGTCAGAATGTAGAAGTTACACCGATTGGAGGAGATTGTATTTGCTATATTCCAGATACGCTGATTGAAAGGATTAACCGTCTGAATAAAGAACCGAAGGATATCGTTATGTCAGATATACCGGGATGTGGGATTGGCGCACTGGATCATGTATACGGTAATCTTGACAAGAATCATAAAGATGAATTTACACTGGCTCCATTTACCGTTATCGCAGACCCGGAAAGGCTCCGCATGATTATGCCGGAACAGGCAGATATTAATCTACCGGAAGAACTGAAATTTTTATTAGATGCACAGTTGAGAGAAGCAGACTGTATTGTCCTCAATAAAACAGATCTTATGAGTGAGGAAGAAGTTGCCCGCTATGTGAAGTTTTTGCAGGAAGCATGCCCGGGTATTCCGGTATTCCCGATTTCTGCAAAAGAAAAAACGGGCTTAGAAGCTTTAGCGGATTACGTGCTGACGGCAGAGAGCCGTGTTAATATTACGGATATTGGATATGGCGGCCCGGAATTTATTTCTGCAGAGAAGAAAATGTCCTGGTTTAATCGGAATGTATTTATTACTTCTAAAGATGGAATCGAATTTGATGGTAATCAGTTGGTAGATGACGTTATTGATGAAATTCGCGACGGATTAATAGCCAACAAGAGAAACGTGCCGCATCTTAAGACTTTTGCAGTAGGAAAGGAAAATGATTATGGCAAGGCAAGTTTGATTGGTGTAGATTATGATATTATCCATGATCAGGAACTTAAGGAAAATACATCCAAATTACAGCTTGTAATCAATGCCCGTGCTGTATGTGAATCTGATCTTCTGCTTGACATTGTGGACGAGGCTTTTGAAGTGATTGCAGAGAAGTATAACGTAAAAGTAAAGCTTTTCTTCAATGAGTGCTTTGGTATGATGGATGAAGGAAGATAAATATGGCAGATGCAATTCATGAACAGATAAAAGAATACTATGGTGTGACTCTTCAAAGCAGCGATGACCTGAAGACAAATGCCTGCTGCTGCAGTTCGGCGCCTCCCAGATATGTAAAAGATGTTCTTCCGCTTATTAAAGATGAAATCAAGAAACAATTTTATGGCTGTGGGTCGCCGATTCCCATGGGACTTTCCGGATGCACTGCGTTGGATCTTGGCTGCGGGACAGGAAGAGATGTGTACATTCTTTCTAAGCTTGTCGGAGAGCGGGGACACGTGTATGGCGTGGATATGACAAAAGAACAGATTGACGTTGCTATCCGCTGTCAGCAGGAGCAGGCAGAAATATTTGGCTATAAGCAGCCGAATACCAGTTTCCATCTGGGATATATAGAAGATTTGAAAAGCCTTGGTATTGAAGATGATTCTGTAGATGTAGTGACATCCAACTGTGTGATTAATTTGTCACCTTTTAAGGAGCAGATATTTACAGAAGTATACCGCGTCCTGAAGGAAGGCGGAGAATTATGTTTCTCCGATGTCTTTGCGGACAGACGACTTCCTGATGAAATTAAGAATGATCCGGTAATGCGTGGAGAATGTATGGGAGGTGCCATGTATCTGGAAGATTTCCGCAGACTCATGCATCGGTGCGGCTTTATTACCTACTATATGGTTGAGAAAACACTTATTCAGCCCCATGATTTTGAGATAGTCCGGCTGGTAGGAGATATTAAATTTTATTCTTGTACAGTTCGTGCATTTAAAGTAAAAGGGTTAGAAGACCGGGAAGAGGACTACGGACACAGTGCGGTCTATCTCGGGACAATGGAGGAAAATAGAAGGTATTTTGATTTTGATGAAACGTGCCGTTTTATTAAAAATAAGCCACTTGGAGTTAGTAGGAATGTTGCGGCTATCTTGAAGACTTCGCGCATGAAAAACCATTTTACGGTGACGGGAGAGGGAGAGACCCATCGGGGATTATTTGGAGAAATTGCGCTTCAATTGAATCCGACCCAATATGATAAAACCCAGAAAATTTCGATAAAAACCCTGAACGATGAAATGAAGCGTTATGATATACCGGAATTTATGGACAAGGTAAAGAGTATAGATAAATTGTATTCTAAGCCAAAGTTGACAACTATGCAGGTTAATGTGGGGTATCGCTGTAATCTGTCTTGTACGCATTGTTTTTTGGAATGTGGTCCGGAGCGGACGGAGATGATGACGAAAGAAACGATGGATTTTTGTCTCCGGGCATTTAAAACCGGTGGTTATGAAGTCATGGATATTACAGGTGGTTCGCCGGAAATGAATCCGAATCTGGAATATTTTATTGATGAGGCATCAAAACTTGGCAAAGTCATTGTGCGGACGAATCTTACTATATTAAAGAATGAAAAATATGCGCATTTTATTGATGTGTATATGAGAAATAAGGTACGGATCGTATGCTCTTTGCCCTATTACAATAAAAAAGTGGTGGAAAAGCAGAGAGGTTCCTGTGTGTTTGATCCGGCGATTGAAATTCTGCAGAAGCTTAATGCTATTGGTTATGGTAAGAAGGATGAGCTTCAGCTCTCTTTGGTATATAATACAGATGGGCCGTATCTGCCTCCGAATGAGATTATGCTGGAGAATACATACCGTAAGGTTCTTAAGAATGAATATGACATTGAGTTTACAGATTTGATTGCGATAGGGAATGTACCCATTGGCCGATTTGGACAGGAGCTAAAGTGCCAGGGGAAATTAGGGTCTTATCTGAAGCTTCAGAGTGAGAATTTTAATGAAGATAATCTGCCCGGGGTTATGTGCCGGGATCAGATTAATGTAGATTATGACGGAAGCCTGTATGACTGTGAATACTATCATGTGCTTGGCATTAAACCGATGAGAGAGAAGAATATTGCAGATATTGCAGACAAGCCGCTTACACAGCGGGAGATTCCGACTTGTGCTGTCTGCTATAGCTGTACGGCGGGATATGGAAGCAGCTGTGGCGGGAATCTTTCGCATGGATAAGTTGATATGAGCAGTGCGACTTCGCCATTGCTACGCAGCCTTACGTCACGAGCTTCGCTCTGAGAAGCATGAGCAGTGCGACCTCGCCATTGCTATGTAGCCTTACGTCACGAGCCTCGCTCTATAAAAAATAAGAAGATACGCCATATATGTGCGAGCACATATGGCGTATCTTCTTATTTTTTACACTGCTCATGCTATTCGTGGACGTTTTTGTATGCGGTTGAGAGCATGAGTTTGATTCGGTTTAATTGGTTGACTTCGCTGGCGCCTGGGTCGAAGTCGATTGCTACGATGTTGGATTCGGGGTAACGCCGTCTTAGTTCTTTGATGACTCCTTTTCCTACTACGTGGTTTGGCAGGCAGGCAAAGGGCTGCGTACATACGATATTCGGAGCGCCGTTATGGATGAGTTCCAGCATCTCTCCGGTCAGGAACCAGCCTTCTCCGGTCTGGTTGCCCAGAGATACGATTTCAGATGCCATTTTTCCCAGGTCTTCGATGTGCGCCGGTGGGTCGAAGTGTTTGCTTTCTTTGAAAGCTTTTGTTGCAGGGGCGCGGAACCATTCCAGCGCTTTAATGCCGAGGTTTCCAAGGGTTGCTTTTTTCTTGGCAAAGCCAAGCTTCTGTACCTTGAAATTTTGGTTGTAGAAGCAATAAAGGAGAAAGTCCAGAAGGTCAGGCACAACAGCCTCTGCGCCTTCGCTTTCCAGAAGGTCTACCAGGTGGTTGTTGGCTGCCGGAAGGAATTTCACGAGAATTTCTCCTACGACACCGACGCGGGGTTTTTTAATATCTAAGAGTTCGATGTTATTGTCGAAGTCTTCAATAATGTCTTTGCACAGTTTTTTGAACTTTCTTCTGGATGGATAGCCGGAAGATACAAAATCAGCGCAGACTTTCTTCCATTTTTCATGCATGGCGTTTACGGAACCGGGAATAGCTTCGTAAGGACGCAGGCGATAGACGCATTTCATGAAAATATCCCCGAAGATAGCGGCGTATACTCCGCGAAGTACCAAAGGAAGTGTGATTTTAAATCCGGGATTTCCCTCTAATCCGCTTAAGTTAATGGAAATAACAGGGATGTGTTCATATCCGGCTTTCTTCAGTGCACGGCGTATAAAGCCTATGTAGTTGGATGCGCGGCACCCGCCACCGGTCTGGCTGATGATGACGGCAATTTTATCGGTATCGTATCTGCCGGATAAAATTGCTTCCATAATCTGGCCCACAACCATGAGAGAAGGATAGCAGGCATCATTATTTACATATTTCAGTCCCATATCTACGGCGTGTTTGTTGTCATTTGGCAGGACTTCTACCTTGTATCCGGATGCGCGGAAAGCCGGTTCCAATAATTCGAAGTGGATCGGAGACATTTGCGGGCAGAGAATTGTATATTCTTTGCGCATTTCCTTTGTAAATGGAACTTTTGTGATGGCAGAAGAATGGATTTCTCGCTTCTCATTACGCTTTTCTCTGACACGGATTGCCGCAAGGAGGGAGCGGACACGGATTCTTGCCGCACCAAGATTATTTACTTCGTCAATTTTCAAAGTTGTATAAATCTTGTCGGAACCCGTCAGAATGTCGGCTACCTGGTCGGTAGTCACAGCATCCAGACCACATCCGAATGAATTGAGCTGAATCAATTCCAGATTATCTTTTGTCTTTACGTAGTTTGCGGCAGCGTACAGCCGGGAATGGTACATCCACTGGTCCATAACATTTAAAGGACGTTCCACAGGATTCAAATGTGATATAGAGTCCTCGGTTAGAACAGCTATATTATAGGAATTAATTAATTCGGGAAGTCCGTGGTTGACTTCAGGGTCAATATGATAAGGACGGCCGGCAAGCACGATTCCCCGGTTTCCTGTTTTGTCCAAATAAGCAATTGTCTCTTCGCCTTTCCGGCGTATGTCTTCGCGGCAGGCATTTAATTCCATCCATGCTGCGTGGACAGCAGTTTTAATCTCTTCCGGCGGAATGGAGAACTTAGAGGACAGTTCTTCAATCAGCCGTGACGAAAGGGTTTCTTCGTTTTTAAATGAAATAAACGGGTGGATAAAATCCACTTCACCATTTACAATGGCATCAATATTATTTTTAATATTTTCCGGATAAGAAGTTACAATCGGGCAATTGTAATGATTGTTGGCATCTTCAAATTCATTCCTTTCGTAAGGGACGGAAGGATAGAAAATGTGAGGCACTTTTTCATTAATCAGCCATTGTACATGGCCGTGAGCCAGCTTTGCCGGGTAACACTCAGACTCGCTTGGAATAGATTCAATACCAAGTTCGTAAATCTTTCTGGTAGAAGCAGGAGAGAGGATTACACGGAATCCCAGCTCTGTGAAAAAAGTATGCCAGAAAGGATAGTTCTCATACATGTTCAGTACTCTTGGGATACCAATTATGCCGCGTTTTGCTTCTTCTATTTTCAGCGGTTCGTAGTTAAAATATCTCTGGTTTTTATAAGTAAATAAGTTCGGCAGTTTGTTTTCGCTTTTTTCTTTCCCCAGACCACGTTCGCAGCGGTTGCCTGTGATAAATTTTCTTCCGCCGCTGAAATGGTTGATTGTCAAACGGCAATTGTTCGTACAGCCTTTACATTTCGTCATTGTTGTCCGGTATTCCAATGTATTGATATCTTCAATGGAAAGCATGGTAGTACCTTCACAATCCGCGTAGCGTTCTCTTGCAATCAGAGCGGCACCGAAAGCTCCCATGATACCGGCAATGTCAGGACGGACTGCTTCACAATTTGCAATTGTTTCAAAACTTCGCAGCACTGCATTGTTATAGAAGGTCCCGCCCTGTACAACAATATGTTTTCCAAGCTCAGATGCATCCGATACTTTGATTACTTTGAAAAGGGCGTTTTTAATTACAGAGTAAGCAAGACCGGCAGAAATATCAGCGACCTCTGCCCCTTCTTTTTGTGCCTGCTTTACTTTGGAATTCATGAATACAGTACAGCGGGTTCCAAGATCAATAGGATTTTTTGCAAATAATGCTTCGTGTGCAAAATCTTCTACGGAATAGTTCAGAGATTTCGCAAATGTTTCAATAAAAGAACCGCACCCAGAGGAGCACGCTTCATTAAGCTGTACGCTGTCTACCGTATGGTTTTTGATTTTGATGCATTTCATATCCTGGCCGCCGATATCAAGAATGCAGTCAACTTCCGGGTCAAAGAAGGAGGCAGCATAGTAATGGGCAATGGTCTCTACTTCGCCTTCATCTAACATCAGCGCGGCCTTCATCAGAGCCTCCCCGTAACCGGTGGAGCAAGAGTGAACAATTTCTACTTCTTCCGGAAGTTGGCTGTAAATATCTTTAATAGCGGAAATGGCAGTACCGAGAGGATCCCCATCATTATTGTGGTAAAAGGAATATAAAAGAGTTCCGTCTTCCCCTACTAAAGCAGCCTTTGTCGTGGTAGAACCGGCATCAATTCCGAGAAAGGCCTTACCTGTGTAGGATGACAGATCTTTTACCGGAACCTGGTGTCTGGCATGGCGCTCTGTAAATGCCTGGTAATCTTTTTCTGTTGCAAATAGAGGCTGCATACGCTCAACTTCAAATTCCATCTTAATCTTACCGGAAAGACGGTTCTGCAGTTCGCGGACAGGAATGTCCAAATCCTTTTTGGAATTAAGAGCAGAACCGATTGCAGCAAAAAGATGGGAATGTGTTGGCGCAATTGTGTGCTCCGCATCTAAGTGTAAGGTCCGCACAAAGGCTTCTTTCAGTTCAGAAAGAAAATGAAGCGGACCGCCTAGAAAAGCGACATGTCCGCGGATTGGTTTGCCGCATGCAAGACCGCTGATTGTCTGGTTGACAACAGCCTGGAAAATGGAAGCGGCCAAATCCTCTTTGGATGCTCCGTCGTTAATTAGAGGTTGGATATCTGTTTTGGCAAATACGCCGCAGCGGGCGGCAATAGAATATAAAGCTTTATAGTTTTTGGCATATTCATTGAGACCAGATGCATCTGTCTGGAGGAGAGAGGCCATCTGGTCAATAAACGATCCTGTACCTCCGGCACAGACGCCATTCATACGCTGCTCAATATTTCCGCCTTCAAAATAAATAATCTTGGCGTCTTCGCCGCCAAGTTCAATTGCAACGTCGGTATGCGGAGCATAATCCTGCAAGGCAGTAGATACAGCGACCACCTCCTGGACGAAGGGGACGCCGAGATGTTTTGCAAGAGTCAGACCGCCAGAACCTGTTATAACCGGAGATACATGAATGGAACCCAATTTATAAACGGCCCTGCCGAGCAAGTCGGATAAGGTTTCCTGAATGTTTGCATAATGACGTTCGTAATCGGAGAAAGCTACATCGTTATTGTCATCCAGAATGGCAATTTTAACCGTTGTTGAACCGATATCAATTCCGAGTGTATATAATTCTTTTTGACTCATAATATGTACTCCTATCAAACAAAATATGTGTTATTACTTATTAAATGTCGTTTTTTGTTTTTGACCTGTAACATTATACGACAAAAAAATCCAAAAGACAATTAACAAATATTATAAGACTGTAAAATTACTGTTAAAATTTTTGATATAATTGACAAACAATCCACAAGACGGTAAAATTACTACATACATTTTATAGGCAGATAAGGAGTAGTCAGATGGATTGGTTAAGTAAACTGGAACGCAGATTTGGAAAGTATGCGATTCCAAATTTGATGTACTACATTATTATTATGTATGCGGGGGGATTTATACTTCAATTGATAAATCCGAGCTTTTATTATCAGTACTTAAGCCTGGACGCGTCGGCAATCCTGCATGGACAGATATGGAGAATTATAACCTTTATGATTCAGCCGCCCTCAACGAGTGTGATTTTCATTATTTTTGCTTTGTATCTGTATTATATGATCGGTACGCAGTTGGAGAGAGCATGGGGAGCTTTTCGGTTCAACGTATATTTTTTTGCCGGGATTTTGTTCCATGTCCTTGCTGCAATTCTCGTATATCTAATTACCGGCATATCTTTGCCGATTGACACGTGGTATTTGAATATGTCATTATTTTTTGCGTTTGCGGCATTGTATCCGAATGTGCAATTCCTTCTGTTTTTTGTTATTCCGGTAAAGGTGAAATGGCTGGCGCTGCTTGACGGAGCATACTTCTTGTATACGGTTATTCTCGCGTTTTTTCCTTCTTATGGAGGAGGAATTTTTGGCATAATATATAAAGCCAATGCGGTTGCCGCGGTTGTTTCGATTCTGAACTTTATTATTTTTTTCCTGGGTTCCAGGAATATGAAGCCTTATTCACCGAAGCAGGTGAAGCGTAAGAGAGAATTTCAAAAGAAGATTCGCCCGGTAAATACTTATGCCAACGGAGCAAAGCACAGATGTGCCGTCTGCGGTCGGACGGAGCTTGATAATCCGAATCTGGAATTCAGATACTGCTCAAAGTGCAATGGCAATTATGAGTATTGCCAGGATCATTTGTTTACACATACACATGTGAATTAAAAGGAGAGGAATGGAGAAAAAATGAAAAAAACAAAAATAGTCTGTACGATGGGACCGTCGGCCAATGATGCTGAAATGATGAGAAAGTTAATTCAGAATGGCATGGATGTGGCAAGGTTTAATTTCTCGCATGGAACGCATGAAGAACAGAAGGCCAGGATGGATACCCTGAAGAAGGTACGGGAAGAAGAGAGAAAGCCGGTTGCAATCCTGCTGGATACCAAAGGCCCTGAGATTCGGACAGGACTTTTGAAAGATGGCAAAAAGGTGACTTTAGAAGCGGGAAAGAGATTCGTCCTTAGTACCGTGGAAAAAACAGGGGATGAAACGGGGGTTTCCATTACTTATCCGGGACTGGCGGAGGATGTTGAGATTGGGAAGAGAATTCTGATTGATGACGGGTTGATTGAGCTTGTTGTTCAGGATAAAAAGGATACGGAGATTATATGTACGATTGTAAATGGCGGAGAGCTGGGCGAGAGAAAAGGTGTTAATGTGCCGAATGTACCGGTGCGCCTTCCCGCGATTACGGACAAAGACAGAGAAGATATTAAATTTGGTGTAGAGCAGGGAATTGATTTTATTGCAGCGTCTTTTGTGCGTAACGCAGAGTGTATTTTGGAGATAAAAGCATGGCTGAAAGCATGTAAAGCTCCTTATATTCCCATTATAGCCAAGATTGAGAATGCAGAAGGAATCAGAAATATTGATGAGATTATCCGCTGTTCTGATGGAATTATGATTGCACGCGGCGACTTGGGTGTTGAGATTCCGGCGGAAGAGGTTCCATACCTTCAGAAAATGCTGATACAGAAATGCAATGATTACTATAAGCCGGTTATCACGGCGACACAGATGCTGGATTCTATGATTCGCAATCCGCGTCCGACCCGTGCGGAAGTTACGGATGTGGCAAATGCTGTCTATGATGGAACGGATGCGGTAATGCTTTCAGGAGAGACTGCATCAGGGAAATATCCGGTAGAGGCATTGCAGATGATGGTTCATATTGTGGAGAATACAGAAGAGCATTTGGATTATGAGATTATATTAGAAAAATCAAGAGAGCATCAGAAAAAAGGCATTTCCAGTGCAATTGGTTATGCTTCAGTTGCTGCGGCAGTGAGCCTGAATGCAAAATGTATTGTAACGCCGTCTGTATCCGGCGCAACGTCAAGGGTTGTTTCTAAGTTTAAGCCTAAGGCAGAGATTATTGGCGTAACTCCGAATGAGGAGACATTGAGAAGAATGCAGCTTTATTGGGGTGTGAGACCATATAAATCAATTGAATTTCATACAACAGAGGATATTTTAAGCGGAGCGATTGACCTTCTCTCTGCGAAGCAGGTGGTGGAGACGGGAGATGTTGTCATTCTTACGGCAGGAATCCCTTCGCCAAGTATTAAAGCAGAAAAAGAAAGCGTAAGCAATATGATGCGGATAGCAGTTATAGATTAATGCACAATAGATATTACAGAAAAGAGGAACAAATAGCTATGATAAAAGAACCATTTGTAACAAAAGAGCAGGTCGCTGAGATTACGAAGACCTGGCCGACACCCTTTCATCTTTATGATGAGAAAGGAATCAGAAGGAATGCGGAAGCATTAAAGAAAGCTTTTTCCTGGAACAAAGGGTATAAGGAATACTTTGCAGTAAAGGCGACGCCCAATCCATTTCTTATTCGTATTTTAAGGGAATATGGCTGTGGATACGATTGCTCTTCACTGACGGAATTAATGCTTTCTGATGCAATCGGTGCCGAGCCGGGCGACATCATGTTCTCTTCGAATGATACTCCGGCGGAAGAATTCGCATTGGCGGATAAACTGGGGGCAATTATTAATCTGGATGATATTACACATATTGATTTTCTGGAAAAAACAATCGGACATATCCCTGAGACGATAAGCTGCCGTTATAATCCGGGTGGATTGTTTAAAATCAGTAATGATATTATGGATAATCCGGGGGATGCCAAGTATGGCATGACTACAGAGCAAATTTTTGAAGCTTTCAAAATTCTCAAAGCGAAAGGCGCGAAGGAATTCGGAATTCATGCCTTTCTTGCAAGCAATACCGTGACTAATGATTATTATCCAATGTTAGCGAAGGTTTTGTTTGAAGTGGCTGTAAAGCTTCAGAAAGAGACAGGTGCACATATTAAGTTCATTAATCTGTCTGGTGGAATCGGGATTCCCTATAAGCCGGATCAGGAGCCGAATGATATTCAGGTAATCGGAGAAGGTGTGCGGCGTGTGTATGAAGAAGTACTCGTTCCGGCGGGAATGGGTGATGTAGCGATCTATACAGAACTTGGCCGTTTTATGATGGGGCCATATGGCTGTCTGGTTACGACTGCGATTCATGAAAAGCATACACATAAGGAGTATATTGGAGTAGATGCCTGTGCGGCAAATCTGATGCGGCCGGCAATGTATGGCGCATACCATCACATAACGGTTCTTGGAAAGGAAAACGAACCCTGCAGCCATATGTATGATGTGACCGGTTCTCTGTGTGAGAATAATGATAAGTTTGCAATTGACAGGATGCTGCCCAAGATTGATATGGGAGATGTCCTGGTAATTCATGATACAGGCGCCCACGGGTTCTCTATGGGATACAATTATAACGGACGGCTTCGGTCTGCCGAGGTGCTGCTGAAAGAAGATGGAAGCACACAACTGATTCGCCGTGCGGAAACGCCTTCTGATTATTTTGCAACATTTGATTGCTTTGATATTGGAAAAAAATTAATTGCAAAATAATTGCAAATTGAGACAAAAAAGTATTGTTTTTTTTAAAATACTATGATACAATGAATCTCGGCTTGAAAAGGTCGGGATATGCGGATGTGGCGGAATGGCAGACGCACAAGACTCAAAATCTTGCGGGGGTGACCTCGTGTGGGTTCAAGTCCCACCATCCGCATTGAAGAAAGAACACTGGATTGCCTGAGATGAAGGAATTCCAGTGTTTTTTAAATTAAAAAAATAACCAGATTGGAGAATTCTTATGGCTGGAAAAATTGTATTGATTGACGGACACAGTATTTTGAACCGGGCATTTTATGGACTTCCTGATTTGACAAATGCAGAGGGACTCCATACAAATGCGGTTTATGGTTTCCTGAATATCATGTTTAAAATCCTGGAGGAAGAAAAGCCGGAATATCTGACGGTAGCATTTGATGTTCATGCCCCTACTTTCCGTCATAATATGTATGCGGAATACAAAGGGACCCGGAAGCCTATGGCAGACGAACTGCGTCAACAGGTTCCTATTATAAAAGAAGTGCTGCATGCCATGGGAATTAAGACGATTGAAAAAGCGGGACTAGAAGCTGATGACTTGCTGGGAACCATTTCCAGACGCTGCGAACAGGAGGGAATGGAGGTATCGGTTATCAGTGGGGACAGAGATTTGCTTCAGCTTGCAACGGAGCATGTAAAGATACGGATTCCTAAGACAAAGCAGGGAAAGACGGAAGTAGAAGATTATTATGCCAAGGATGTGAAAGAACGGTATCAGGTGACGCCGAAAGAGTTTATTGATTTGAAAGCACTAATGGGAGATACTTCAGATAATATTCCCGGAGTCCCCAGCATTGGCGAGAAGACAGCCACAAAAATCATAACAGAATATCATTCCATCGAAAATGCATATGAGCATGTGGAGGAAGTAAAGCCGCCCCGTGCCTCAAAAGCTTTAAAGGAACATTGGGATTTGGCAGTTATGAGTAAGACTCTTGCAACGATTCATGTGGATGCAGATTTTGCATACTCCCTGGAAGAGGCGAGGCTGGGTAATATTTATACGGAAGAAGCCTATGCATATTTCCAGAGGCTGCAATTTAAGAATTTGTTGAATAGATTTGACGTAACCGCCCCATCCAATGCAGTAGAAGATGGCTTTACAGAAATCAGGGAGCGGAAAGAGGCAGATCGGATATTTGCAAAGGCGGGAAAAGCTTTGGCAGTGGGGGTATGTGTTTTTAAGAATACGAAAAATGTCCTGCCCCTTTTTGCGGGACAGGCAGGCCCTGGTGGGATTGGCATTTGTTTCGGGAGAGAGAATGTCTTTTGTATTTATGCAGAGAACGACATTACGATGGATTATCTGGTTGAGCGTGTGAAAGAAGTGTCGGAGTCGGTACAGGTTTTTTCCATGTTTGATATAAAAGCTGCTATGAGCTATCTGGAAATAGGAGGAAGAGAGCATTCTTTCGATGCGCTGGTCGCTGCATATTTGCTGAATCCGCTTAAGAATGATTATACTTATGAAGATGTTGCCAGAGAACAGCTGGATCTTATTTTGGAGGATAAAGCCGAAGACTATGTGAAGGTGTGTTATGAAGCATATACTGCATGGGCAAGTATAGAACCACTCACAGCCAAATTAAAAGAAGAGCAGATGTGGCAGCTTTTTACAGAGATAGAAATGCCGTTGGTTTTTACGTTATATGACATGGAGCAGAATGGCGTGAAGGTTGAGGCAGAAGCTTTGCGTTCTTATGGGGCACAACTTGGTGTAAAAATCGTGGAGCTGGAAAAGGAAATTTATGATACGGCGGGTGAAGAGTTTAATATCAATTCTCCAAAACAGCTGGGTGTGATTTTGTTTGAAAAGATGGGGTTAAAAGGCGGCAGAAAGACGAAAACGGGATATTCTACCGCAGCCGATGTGTTGGAAAAACTGGCACCGGACTATCCGATTATTACAAAAATTCTGGAGTATCGTCAGCTTACAAAATTAAAGTCCACGTACGCTGACGGGCTGGCTGCCTATATTAATGAAGATGGAAGAATCCATGGCAGATTCAATCAGACAATCACTGCTACCGGAAGAATCAGCAGCACAGAGCCAAACTTGCAGAATATTCCTATCCGTATGGAGCTTGGCAGATTGATTCGCAAAGTATTTGTGCCGGAAGAAGGATATGTGTTTGTCGATGCAGATTATTCACAGATTGAGCTTCGTGTGCTGGCGCACTGTTCTGAGGATGCACAGTTAATTCAGGCATATAAAGAAGCACAGGACATCCATAGACTTACGGCGTCGCAGGTCTTTCATACGCCGTTTGAAGAGGTGACAGACTTACAGCGCAGGAATGCAAAGGCTGTTAATTTTGGAATTGTATATGGCATTAGTTCCTATGGGCTTAGTGAAGACCTGAGTATAGATATTAAAGAGGCAAAACAGTATATTGAGCAGTATTTTAAAACATATCCGGGAATCAAAAGCTTTCTGGATGATACAGTGAAGCATGCGAAGGAAATGGGATATGTGGTTACGCTCTTTGGAAGAAGAAGACCTGTGCCGGAGCTTAAATCCAGTAATTTTATGCAGCGATCCTTTGGAGAGCGGGTTGCAATGAATGCACCAATTCAGGGAACTGCGGCCGATATTATGAAGATTGCTATGTGTGCTGTGAATAACAGGCTGAAAGAAAACCACATGAAGTCCCGGCTGGTTTTGCAGGTACATGATGAATTACTTGTAGAGACGTATCATACGGAAGTAGAGGAAGTAAAACAGATTTTAAAAGAGGAAATGGAACAGGCGGCTTCTCTGGAAGTGCCGTTGGTAGTGGATATGCATACCGGAGAAAACTGGTATGAAGCAAAATAATCGAGGTAAGAGATGAAAGTTATAGGAATTACAGGTGGAATAGGTTCTGGGAAAAGCGAAGTGTTGGAATATCTGAGACGGGAATATGGAGTATATGTCTGTGAGGCGGATCGCGTAGCAAAAACCTTACAGCAAAAGGATACGGACTGTTACCGGGCAATTGTTGAAAGCTTTGGAGAAGAGATATTGGATGAAGAAGGAGAGCTTGACCGGGCAGGACTGGCAGAGAAAGTTTTCGTCAGTCCGCAGCTTTTGGAACGGTTAAACGGAATCGTTCATCCTGCTGTAAAGGAAATTATCTGCCAAGAGATAGAGGCGCAGCGTGCGGCTGGTGAAAAAATGTTTGTACTGGAAGCGGCGCTTTTATTGGAGGACCATTATGACGAAATTTGTGATGAGGTCTGGTTTATCTATGCAGACCGGGATGTCCGCAGAAGGAGGCTTAAGAATTCCAGAGGCTATAGTGACGACAGGATTACGGCCATTTTTGATTCGCAGATGACGCGGGATGCATATCTGGAAAGATGTGACCGGGCAATTGATAATAGCAGGAGCTTTGATGAAACGTGCGTTCAGCTCGATAGTATAATGGATAGGATGTAAAGGAAGCAGCAGGAGATAGTTATATGAGATTATGCAGTATTGCCAGTGGAAGCAGTGGAAATTGTATCTATGTGGGAGATGAAAGGACGCATCTGCTTGTGGATACCGGAATCAGTAAGAAGAGAATCGACGAAGGGTTACATACGCTGGGAGTGAAAGCAGATGAGCTTTCGGGAATCCTGATTACCCATGAGCATTCGGATCACATTCAGGGGCTGGGAGTGTTCAGCCGAAAATATGAGATTCCTATTTATGCCACAAAAGGGACGATTGACGGAATCAAAGAATACAAAGCATTGGGGAAAATGCCGGAAGGTCTTTTACATCCGGTGGATATAGATCATAAATTCCAGCTTGGAGATATGGAAATCCAGCCCTTTGCCATTTCCCACGATGCCAAAGAACCGTCGGGCTATCGGATTGAACACGGGACAAAATCCGTAGCGGTGGCAACAGATCTTGGAATTTATGATGAATATACGGTGGAGCACTTGAAGAATCTGGATGCTGTGCTTTTGGAAGCTAATCACGACATTCATATGTTGGAGGTAGGACCTTATCCGTATCCGCTGAAGCGGAGAGTGATGGGAGAGAAAGGACATTTATCGAATGAATTGTCAGGAAGGCTTCTTTGTGATATACTACATGATAATTTGAAATGCGTACTCTTAGGGCATCTTAGTAAGGAGAATAATTATGCTGAGCTTGCTTATGAAACTGTCAAACTGGAAGTAACCATAGGAAATAACCCATACAAAGGAGAGGATATTCCACTGATGGTTGCCAGGAGAGATAGCATATCAGATATTATAACAGTTTAATGTAAAGACATGAGGAGGAAACGAACAATGAAAAAATGTGTTATTACTGTTGTAGGGAAAGACACGGTGGGGATTATTGCGAAAGTATGTACCTATCTTGCAGAAGCCAATATTAATATTCTGGATATTTCACAGACGATAGTAGACGGTTATTTTAATATGATGGCAGTTGTTGATGTGACGCAGGCAGTAAAAGAATTCGCAGAGTATGCAGAAGACCTTGAAAAACTGGGCCTTGCAATTGGCGTAACAATCCATTGTCAGAGAGCAGAGATTTTTGAAAAGATGCATAGAATATAATATGGCTCTGACAGATTGAGAGAAAGGACATGCGCAGAAGATGATTAATATATATGAAGTAAACGAAACAAACCAGATGATTGAACAGGAGAATCTTGATGTAAGAACCATAACCTTGGGAATCAGCCTGATGGATTGCATTGATTCAGATCTTAACAAGTTAAATGAAAATATATATCAGAAGATTACGACGATCGCCAAAGACCTGGTGGCTACCGGGGAGGCTATTGAAAAGGAGTTTGGAATCCCGATTGTGAACAAAAGAATTTCCGTTACGCCTATTGCCCTGATAGGCGGTTCTGCCTGTAAGTCTCCGGCAGATTATGTGTCTGTTGCCAGAACTTTGGATAAAGCAGCTAAGGAAGTAGGCGTTAATTTTATCGGCGGCTATTCCGCTCTGGTGTCTAAGGCTATGACAACAGGGGATGAGAATTTGATTCGTTCCATCCCGGAGGCGCTTGCCTGCACAGAGCGGGTGTGCAGTTCCATTAATGTCGGGTCTACAAGAACCGGGATTAATATGGATGCGGTACGTCTGAGCGGAGAGATTGTGAAGGCAACTGCGGAAGCTACGAAAGAGCAGGATTCCCTGGGTTGTGCAAAGTTGGTTGTTTTCTGTAATGCCCCGGATGACAATCCGTTTATGGCAGGTGCCTTTTTGGGAATTACTGAAGGGGATGCGGTAATCAATGTGGGAGTAAGCGGACCGGGAGTCGTGAAAAATGCCATTGCTAAGGTCAGAGGGCAGGGATTTGAAAAATTGTGTGAGATGATTAAAAAGACTGCATTTAAAGTGACTCGTGTGGGACAGCTTGTAGCAGGGGAAGCATCTAAAAGAATGGGAGTTCCTTTCGGAATTGTGGATCTCTCTCTGGCTCCTACACCTGCAATCGGCGACAGTGTGGCGGAGATCCTGGAAGAGATAGGATTGGAACGCGTAGGGGCTCCGGGGACGACGGCGGCACTTGCGATGTTAAATGATCAAGTGAAAAAGGGCGGTGTTATGGCATCTTCCTATGTTGGAGGGCTTAGCGGAGCCTTTATTCCGGTCAGTGAAGACCAGGGGATGATTGATGCAGTGAAGGTGGGCGCCCTGACAATAGAGAAACTGGAAGCCATGACCTGTGTTTGCTCTGTGGGACTGGATATGATAGCTATTCCGGGAAAAACAAGCGCCACTACAATTTCCGGAATTATTGCGGATGAGATGGCGATCGGCATGGTAAATCAGAAAACAACGGCTGTGCGTTTGATTCCTGTTATCGGAAAAGATGTTAGAGAAACGGCAGAATTTGGCGGCTTGCTTGGATACGCTCCTATTATTCCGGTCAATGAGTTTGACTGCAGTGCGTTTATCAATAGAAAAGGAAGGATTCCGGCACCTATCCATAGTTTCAAGAATTAAAAAGAGAGGTTGGTTAAATGGGAAAAGTAGCAATTGTGACAGACAGTAACAGTGGGATTACACAGAAGGAAGCGAAGGAACTTGGAATCCGGGTTCTTCCCATGCCGTTTTATATCAATGGGGACCTATACTATGAAGATATTACTCTTACACAAGAAGAGTTTTATAAAAAACTGGAGGAAGACGCGGATATTTCTACGTCTCAGCCGTCTCCGGGCGAGGTAACCGATTTATGGGAGGAATTACTTAAGGTATATGATGAGATTGTTTATATCCCGATGTCCAGCGGTTTATCCAGCTCTTGCGAAACAGCAATTATGCTTTCCGAAGATTTTGGCGGTAAAGTGCTGGTTGTAAATAATCAGAGAATATCCGTTACACAGAGACAGTCTGTCCTGGATGCAATACAATTGGCAGAAGAAGGAAAGACTGCCCGTGAGATTTATGATATATTAATGCGGGAAAAATTAGAAGCAAGCATTTATATTACGGTAGATACGCTGAAATATCTTAAAAAAGGAGGCCGTATTACCCCGGCCGCCGCAGCAATCGGTACGGTTTTGAATTTGAAGCCGGTACTGCAGATTCAGGGAGAAAAGCTGGATGCATTTGCAAAGGTTCGTGGATGGAAGGCAGCGAAGAAGACGATGCTGGATGCGATGGAGAAGGATATCAAACAGCGTTTTGCAGGAAAAGAGGTTCATCTGGAAGCAGCTTATACCTGTTCGGAAGAAAAAGCGCAGGAGTGGAAGGAAGAAATTGCGGCAAGGCTTCCCGGTTATGAGATACACATGGATAAATTGTCTTTGAGTGTTGCCTGCCATATAGGAGCCGGTTCTATGGCAATTGCCTGCAGTAAAAAAATAGAGAGTTAAAGAAAAGCCGTCATTTGACGGCCTTTCTTGTTTCACAAACTCTTTTTATCAGTCCTTCACACTATAACCAGGGAGTGCTGGTATTCATGGATGAACCGGGATTGAAATTTATTGGTTATAACAGATTCATAAAGGTTGGAGGCAAAGATATCATTTTGCAGCATCTGGCGTGCCGAATTGCTTAATTCCTGTGTCTGAGTAAGCTTTGTTATAAGTGGGATGGAAGAATGCTCTTTCAGGTATTTCAGTATGTCTGTTTCTTCTTTTCGGAAGCCCAGAATACGGGCATACCGGCAGCCTTCCTCCTCTTTATAAAGCTGCATGTCTTCTTTGCGGATATCCAGCAGGATATGCAGCAGCGCCCGGCTGATGCGGGTATAGGTCATATCCCGGGTCTTCAGAAGAGTGCAAAATTGTTCATAGGTAATAAAATCATTGACATGATTCATAATCCGGTTTGCCAATTCGTCGGTGACGTCCATGTATTCCGTAAGACTTTTCCTTGTTGCTGTAAGAAGCTTATATTTTAATAGAAGAGAAAAATCATTACTATAGATGGGATACCGGATTTGGTACGCTTCTTTCAAAAGGCGAACACACGCGGGCGGCATCTGTCCTTCCAATTTTGTAAGAACTTTGGACGGCATGAATTCGTCAGATATTCCTTTGCCCTCCGGAAGAAAAGTACTGCCGTCCTGCCAGAGCAATCTTCGGATTGCAGAGGCAGAGCTGCAGGTGTCTTTTAGTTCAGTGTCATGGTAGTCAGAAATCATTCGTTTCATCGTGTATGCTTTCATGGAACTGTGTCTGGTATAGAGCGCTTTGATGTATTCGATTCCGAGAATATTATTGGGCTGTTCCAAAATTGCATTTACAGAATCATCTTTTAAATATTCTTTTAACGCGTTTTGGCGAGCCTTTGGAAAGGAAATGCCGGCTCTTAGCTGGTCTTGCAGATGGCTGCGGAAGGGCTCTGGTTCATTGGCAAGAACTAGGGCAGCCTGTTCTAACATTTTGTAATCTCCACATTCACTGCCAAAGCAGATTGCATCAATACAGCCCAGCTTCTCCAGAATTGAGATGGCGCCGGATGCAAAATATTCTGCACTTCCGGTGGAGTAACATACGGGAAGTTCTATTACAATAGGGACACCCGCTTCCAGAGCTGCTTTTGCACGAAGGTGCTTTGGCATGACAGCAGGCGCGCCGCGCTGCACATAGTTGCCGCTCATAATGACAATAACAGCGTCGGCACCGGTAAGCTCTTTTGCTTTCTTTAAGTGGTAAAGATGACCGTTGTGGAAAGGATTGTACTCTGTAATGAGACCTGTGATTTTCATAAATTCTCTCCTTGTATATCTTTCTGAAATTGATTATACTATATGAGGATGATTCTATGCAATAAATGTATGATACATGCAGATAAACAGCAAGAAGGGAGGATACAAAATGGGAGTTGAGTGGAAAGAACATATTTTGGATATGTTGGAAGCAAGAAGGTATAAAGAACTGAAAGAAGAACTTGAGAATAATATGTATCCGGTCGATCTTGCTGACTTGATGGAAGGGTTTAGCCAAAAGCAGCTTGTGATGGTATTCCGTCTTCTGGCGAAAGAAGAGGCTGCAGAGACATTTTCCTATATGGACAGTGATTTAAGAGAGCTTCTGATTAACGGACTTACCGATTCAGAATTGGAAGAAATCATGGAGGAAATGTATCTGGATGATACGGTCGATGTGTTGGAAGAGATGCCTGCGAACGTGGTAGACAGGCTTTTGATGGCGACGGACGAGGAAACGAGACAGCAGATTAACCAACTTTTACAGTACCCTGAGGACAGCGCCGGAAGCGTCATGAACGTAGATTACATTGCACTGCGCAAAGAGATGACGGTGGCAGAGTCGATTTTAAAAATCCGTCAGGTGGGTCTGAACCGGGAGACGATTTATACCTGCTATGTGACGGAAAAGCGTAAGTTAATCGGATCTGTTGATGTTAAGGAGCTTCTGACTACCAGCGAATCGAAAAAAATCGAAGAAATCATGGATACCAATATGCTTTACGGGAGAACCACGGATGATCAGGAGGATGTAGCCGGGATTATCCGGAAATATGGTCTGATTGCACTTCCGATCGTGGATCATGAGATGTGTATGGTAGGTATTGTAACGGTTGACGATGCGATGCTGGTTTTGCAGGAAGAGGCAACCGAAGATATCAGCATCATGGCAGGTGTCAATCCAAGTGAGGAATCTTATTTTGGCACGACGGTAGTGGAACATGTAAAAAGCCGTCTTCCGTGGCTTTTGTTCCTGATGCTTTCGGCAACTGTGACACAGATGATTATGAACAGCTATGAAGCAGCACTGGCGGTTATGCCGCAGCTTGCAGGATTTATCCCTATGCTGACAGGAACCGGCGGTAACTGTGGGTCGCAGAGTTCCACCTTGGTGATCCGCGGGCTTACTGTGGGAGAGATTGAATTTCATGATCTTTTTAAGGTGATCTGGAAAGAAATACGTATTGCAGTCTGTATTAGTCTGGTTCTTTCTGTAGTAAATGGAATCCGTATTGTACTGATGGGACAGGGGGACATGCTGATGGCGCTTACAATCGGGCTGACGATGGCGTGTACGGTTGTTATTGCAAAGGTGGTAGGCTGTACGTTGCCGCTTGTGGCAAAGAAGGTGGGCCTGGATCCGGCGGTTATGGCAACTCCTTTGATTTCGACATTGGTCGATATCAGTACAATCAGTGTTTATTTTGCAATCGTAAGCACGGTATTCCAGCTCTAAAAAATGAGAAAATCGGTCAATTGTATGTAAAAATAGACAGAAGATTCGCCTAAGAGACCTTGCTCGCAGGGTCTCTTTGTATTATAATATATTCATGTGAGAAAATATGGAAAGGAGTCTTTAAATCATGGGATTTATTGATGAAATTAAGGAAAAAGCAAAAGCGAACAAGAAAACAATTGTACTCCCGGAGACAGAAGATGCAAGAACTTATGAGGCTGCAGAAGCAGTGTTAAAAGAAGGGACTGCCAATCTGATTTTGGTGGGAAGCGAAGAAGAAATCGCAAAAAATAAAGGTTCTTTTGATATCTCTGGTGCAGCAATCGTGGATCCGGCAACAAGTGACAAGACAGAGGGGTATATTGCAAAATTAGTAGAACTTCGTCAGAAAAAGGGTATGACGGAAGAGCAGGCAAGAGAGCTGCTTCTTACGAATTATCTGTATTATGGCGTAATGATGGTAAAGATGGGAGATGCAGACGGAATGGTATCCGGCGCCTGCCATTCTACCGCAGATACACTTAGACCATGTTTGCAGATTCTTAAGACCAAGCCGGGCACGAAGCTGGTATCTGCATTCTTTGTTATGGTAGTTCCTGATTGCGATATGGGTGCAGACGGAACTTTCATTTTTGCTGATTCCGGTCTGGAGCAGAACCCTGATCCGGAGAAGCTTGCGGCGATTGCGCTTTCATCAGCAGAATCCTTCAGGCTTCTTACGGGCAAGGAACCGGTGGTTGCTATGTTGTCCCACTCTACCAAGGGAAGTGCAAAGCATGCAGATGTGGACAAAGTAGTGGAAGCAACACGGATTGCAAAAGAAAATGCACCGGAAGGATTGATGTTGGACGGTGAATTCCAGTTGGATGCTGCGATTGTTCCGGAAATCGGCGCTTCTAAAGCTCCCGGCAGCCCGGTTGCAGGAAAAGCAAATGTATTAGTATTTCCGGATCTTGATGCTGGTAACATTGGATATAAGCTGGTTCAGAGACTTGGTAAGGCAGAAGCTTATGGACCACTTACCCAGGGAATTGCAGCTCCGGTTAATGATTTGTCACGTGGATGCAGTGCGGAAGACATTGAGGGTGTTGTAGCGATTACAGCGGTTCAGTGCCAGGCTGCTGATTAATAAAAAGTAAAGAGAGGTAATACCAATGAATGTATTAGTAATCAATTGCGGAAGTTCTTCTTTGAAATTCCAGTTAATTAATTCTGATTCCGAACAGGTACTGGCGAAAGGACTTTGCGAAAGAATCGGAATTGACGGAAGTCTTACTTATCAGCCGGCAGGCGAAGAAAAGGTAAAAACAGATAAAGAGATGCCTACACATACAGAAGCTATTCAATTTGTTATTGATGCACTTACAGATGCGCAGACGGGTGTTGTTAAGAGCCTGGAAGAGATTGGGGCAGTAGGACACCGTGTCGTACATGGCGGTGAGAAATTTGCAAGCTCAGTTGTAATCACAGACGAGGTATATCAGGCAATTGAAGAGTGCAACGACCTTGCGCCGCTTCATAACCCTGCAAACCTGATTGGTATTGCAGCATGCCAGAAGTTAATGCCGGGTACTCCGATGGTTGCAGTATTTGATACAGCTTTCCATCAGACTATGCCGCAAAAGGCATATATGTATGGCCTTCCATATGAATATTATGAAAAATACAAAGTAAGACGTTACGGTTTTCATGGGACAAGCCACAGCTTTGTTTCCAAAAGAGCGGCAGAGCTGGTTGGAAAGCCCTATGATCAGGTGAAGACGATCGTATGCCATCTTGGCAATGGTGCCAGTGTGTGTGCGGTAGAAAATGGTAAATCTGTAGATACATCCATGGGACTGACACCTCTGGAGGGTCTGGTAATGGGAACCCGCTCCGGCGACATTGATCCGGCCATCCTGGAGTTCATTGCGAAGAAAGAAAATCTGGATATTGCGGGTCTTATGAATATGCTGAATAAGAAATCCGGTGTGTTTGGACTTTCGAATAATCTTTCCAGTGATTTCCGCGATCTGTCCGCGGGAGCAGCAGAGGGAAATGTACCGGCTAAAATTGCCCTGGAAGTATTCTCTTACCGTGTAGCTAAGTATATAGGAAGTTATGCGGCAGCAATGAATGGCGTAGATGTAATCGCGTTTACGGCAGGTATTGGTGAAAACGATGGTGGCGTACGAGAGATGGTTATGCAGTATCTTGGTTATCTGGGTGTTGAAATGGATGAAAAGGCTAATGCTACAAGAGGAGAGGAGATTACAATCTCTACTCCGGATTCCAAAGTAACCGTTATGGTAATTCCGACTAACGAAGAACTGGCAATTGCCCGTGAAACAGTTGCATTAATATAGAAGATTTATGGTTGACAAATTTGTTTTACGTGATATAATAGTCTAGGTGTGAATAGGAGTAATAATATGATATTAAACCTATCAGATGTTTTGTCTGAACAACATAAGACCATTGAAGAAGATGTTCTCATAGAGATGGAGAGATTCGGGTCTAAGCTGGGATGCTTCCCAATAATAGAAAAAGAGCCGCTGTCTATTAAAGTGGAACATGTGAAGGAAAGAGAATTACTGATTACCGGAAAAGGAAAAATTGTGCTGGAGATTCCGTGCGACAGATGTCTGGAACCGGTGAGGACGGAGCTGTTTCTTGATTTCACGAAAGATGTGGATTTGGATGTGGCCGATGGGGAGCAGACAGAAGAATTAGATGAAACAAATTATATTGACGGATATGCACTCGATGTAGAGCAGTTGCTTTACAACGAGATACTAATAGGGTGGCCGACGAAGATTCTGTGTAGCGAAGACTGTAAAGGAATTTGCAATGTGTGTGGTCAAAACCTGAATCAGGGAACTTGTGACTGTGAAGATACAAGTCTTGACCCTAGAATGTCAGTTATCCGCGATGTTTTTAAGAATTTTAAGGAGGTGTAACCCATGTCAATTTGTCCAAAAAACAAATCTTCTAAGGCAAGAAGAGATAAAAGAAGAGCTAATTGGAAGATGAGCGCTCCAAACCTGGTTAAGTGCAGCAAGTGCGGCGAATTAATGATGCCTCACAGAGTATGCAAGGCTTGTGGCAGCTACAACAAAAAAGAAATTATTCCACAGGATTAATTTTAAGAATAAAAAAGCGAGGGCTGTTGCTCTCGCTTTTTTATAACTTTTTTATATGACAGAAAATTCCTTTTTAGTTGATTTTTATATGGATGTTTAGTAGAATGAACCTAGTAATGCTGGGAGGAATAAGAATGGCAGAAATTACAAAAGTCGTGTTGGACGCTATGGGAGGAGATAATGCTCCTGTCGAGATGGTGAAAGGCGCGGTAGACGCAACGGGAAAAGAGAAAAATGTCAAAGTATTTTTAGTGGGAAAAGAAGAGCTTGTAAAATCGGAGCTTGATAAATATACTTATGACAGAGAAAGAATTGAAATTGTGAATGCAACGGAGGTGATTGAGACAGCAGAGCCGCCCGTGAATGCAATCAGAAAAAAGAAGGATTCTTCTATAGTAGTGGGCATGAAGATGGTGAAGGCAGGAGATGCCGATGCTTTTGTGTCTGCCGGCAGTTCAGGAGCAATTCTTGTAGGCGGTCAGACATTGGTAGGCCGAATCAAGGGTGTAGAGCGTCCGCCGCTTGCGCCGCTGATCCCGACGGAGAAGGGAGTAGCACTTTTGATCGACTGCGGAGCCAACGTAGATGCACGCCCCTCTCATTTGGTGCAGTTTGCCAGAATGGGATCCATTTATATGGAACATGTGGTGGGAGTTAAGAACCCAAAAGTGGCAATTGTGAATATAGGAGCTGAAGAAGAAAAAGGCAATGCCCTTGTAAAGGAAACCTTCCCCTTGTTAAAAGAACTCCGGGATATTAATTTTACCGGGAGTATTGAGGCGAGAGAGATTCCTCGCGGACAGGCAGATGTGATTGTGTGCGAAGCCTTTACGGGAAATGTAATCTTAAAACTGACGGAAGGATTGGCTTCGACGCTTATCAGCAAGATTAAAGGCGGTATGATGAGTTCTTTCCGCAGTAAAATAGGCGCTTTGCTAGTTAAACCTGCACTAAAGAAGACATTGAAAGAATTTGACGCCAGTGAGTATGGCGGAGCGCCGCTTCTGGGACTTAACGGTTTAGTAGTGAAGACCCATGGAAGTGCAACGGCGAAGGAAGTGTCGAATTCGATTCTTCAATGCATTACATTTAAAGAGCAGAAAATCAATGAAAAAATCAAAGAGTGTATTCAAACGGACCGAAAGTCCGCTGAATAGATGAATATGTAACTAAAAAAGGAGAAGAAAGAAAATGGAATTTGAAAAATTACAGGAAATCATAGCAGATGTACTTAATGTTGAGACAAATGATATTACAGAGGATACGACATTCGTAGATGACCTGGGAGCGGATTCTTTAGACATTTTCCAGATTATTATGGGAATTGAGGAAGCTTTTGATATTGAAATTGATAATGATGATGCAGAGCAGATCCGAACGGTCGGCGATGCTGTAGAGCAGATTAAGAATGCAACAAGCAACTAGGCATATTATACGAAAAAGCCCAGGAACGGGCTTTTTCGTCTTGTGAGGCATGGATATGAATCAGGATTTAAAATTATTGGAGAAAAAAATAGGATATACATTTAATGACCGTCATCTTTTAAAAAAAGCAATGATTCACAGTTCTTATGCAAATGAAAAACATCTGCCTAAATATGAGTGCAACGAAAGACTTGAATTTTTGGGAGATGCAGTTCTGGAGATTATTTCCAGTGAGTTTCTGTTTTATGAGCACAAGAAGATGCCGGAGGGAGAACTTACTAAGACAAGAGCAAGCATGGTTTGTGAACCGGCACTTGCATTTTGCGCGCGGGAAATCGGCCTTGGAGAGTATCTTCTGCTTGGCAAGGGTGAGGAGGCTACAGGAGGCAGAAAAAGAGACTCTATCACTTCAGATGCGTTGGAAGCGCTTATTGGCGCTGTGTATATTGATGGTGGTTTTGCTAGTGCAAAAGAGTTTGTTCATCAATTTGTTTTAAATGATCTTGAACATAAGAAGCTCTTTTATGATAGCAAGACTATCCTGCAGGAAATTGTGCAGGCGAATTTTGCAGAAGGGGTTTCCTACCATTTAGTTGGAGAGGAAGGACCGGATCATGATAAATCCTTCCAGGCAGTGGTAAAAATTGGAGAAGAAGAATATGGAAGCGGTAAAGGAAGAACTAAGAAAGCTGCTGAGCAGAAGGCAGCATACCAGGCGATTCTTGCGCTGCATAATAAAAATATAAAGTAGGTGCTGTATGTATTTAAAAAGCATAGAGGTGCAGGGCTTTAAGTCTTTTGCGAACAAGATAGTATTTGAATTTCATAATGGAATTACAGGTATTGTCGGACCAAACGGCAGCGGAAAGAGCAATGTGGCAGATGCAGTTCGCTGGGTTCTGGGAGAGCAGAGTGTGAAGCAGCTTCGGGGCGGCAGCATGCAGGATGTCATTTTTTCGGGAACCGAGAACAGAAAGCCTCTGAGTTATGCATCGGTGGCAATCACGCTGGACAATTCCGATCATCAGCTTCAGATTGAATATGAAGAAGTAACTGTCACAAGAAAATTATATCGTTCCGGAGAGAGTGAATACTTGATTAACGGAAGTACTTGCCGATTGAAAGATATCAATGAATTGTTTTATGATACAGGTATTGGAAAAGAAGGATATTCGATTATCGGTCAGGGACAGATTGACAAAATCCTGAGTGGGAAGCCGGAAGAGCGCAGGGAGCTCTTTGACGAGGCGGCAGGAATTGTGAAGTTTAAGCGCCGAAAGAAGATGTCTGTAAAAAAATTAGAAGATGAACGGCAGAATCTTCTGCGTGTGAATGACATTCTTGCAGAATTAGAAAAACAGATCGGACCGTTGGAAAAGCAGTCAGAAGTTGCAAAAGAGTATCTGAAGAAGAAGGAAGAATTAAAAACATATGACATCAATATGTTTTTACTGGAATCTGCCCGACTGAAGGAACAAATTCAGGAAATGGAAGAAAAGCTTTCTATTGCGCAAAACGAGTTGGATTCGACAAATGAAGCATATGCGAATACGAAGACCGAGTATGAACAGATAGAAAGACAGGTAGAGGAGATTGACGATTCCATTGAGTCGTATAAAAACAAATTAAATGAGACGAATCTTTTAAAACAGCAGCTTGAAAATCAGATCGAGCTTTTGAAGGAACAGATTCATAGTGTACATCTTTCGGATGAACATTATGAACAAAGAGTACTTACCATAGAAAAGGAAGTACAGACTCGTAAAGAACAGCTTGCCCAATTGCATGGGGAGACAGAAACTGTGAGTGAGCAGCTTACTAAGAAGGCGGCGGCTGAAGCACAGACGAAGGAGACTCTGATTGCAATACAGACAAGAATTGCTTCTTTGACAAACCAGATTGAGAATGATAAAAGCAGTATTATTGAACTGTTGAATAACCGTGCTTCAACCAAAGCAAAGATTCAGCGCTATGATACCATGTTGGAGCAGATTCAGGTGCGAAAGTCTGAAATGTACCAGAAAATGATTTTGTCTGAGAGTGAAGCAAGTGAAGCGGCAGAAAATCTGAAGGAATACGAAGAGTCTCTAAAACAAGTTTCCGGAGAGATTATTGCACTTACGGAGGAGAGCAAGGAATACGAAGCGAAGATTGCAGTTATGCAAAAAGAAATGGCAAAACAGTCTGAAACTCTGAGAATCGGACAGACGGCTTATCACCGTGAGCAGTCCCGGCTGGAATCTCTTAAGAATATTACAGAGCGTTATGATGGTTATGGCAATAGTATCCGGAAAGTCATGGAATGCAAAAAGACGGAACCAGGACTTATTGGTGTTGTGGCGGATATTATTAAAGTGGAACAGAAGTATGAAGCCGCTATTGAGACTGCACTTGGCGGAAGTATTCAAAACATTGTGACAGATACAGAGAATACTGCGAAGAAAATGATTGCTTTTCTGAAGAAGAATAAGTATGGGCGGGCAACCTTTCTTCCGCTTACCAGTGTAAATGGAAGTTCTGGAATCCAGAGACAGGAAGCTCTGAAAGAAAAAGGTGTGATTGGTGTTGCGAGCACATTGGTAAAGGTTGAGGATGCCTTTTCAGGGCTTGCCGCTCACCTGCTGGGAAGAACGATTGTGGTAGACCACATTGACAACGGAATTGCGATTGCCAGAAAGTACAAGCATTCTCTGCGGTTGGTAACACTGGAGGGTGAACTGCTGAATCCGGGTGGATCTATGACCGGCGGTGCGTTCAAAAATTCCAGCAATCTTCTAAGCAGAAGAAGAGAGATTGAAGATTTTGAAAAGACGGTCCGGCAGCTGAAGTCAGAAATGGAAGCTATGGAGCAGTCTTTGGAAGCTATGCGCCAAGAGCGTACCGGATACTATGCAAGAGTTGACGAGATACAAAAAGAGCTGCAGGAAGTCTATGTTCGTCAGAATACGGCGAAGATGAATGTAGAACAGGCAAGATCTAAAATCACACTTGCCAAAGAAGCATCAGAAAGTGTAAGGAAGGAGACAACCGAATTAGATCAGCAAATTACGGATATCAGTGATAATCAGGAATCCATTACTGTAGAGCTGGAAACTTCTGAAAAATTGGAAGAAGAACTTTCGGCAGAGATTGAAAAGAACCGGGAATTGCTGGAGGAACAGAAACTTCTGGAAACGAAAGGGCAGAAAGATGCCGAAGATGCACATCTGGAACGTGTAAGCCTGGAGCAGAAAAATGACTTCCTTTTGGAAAATAAAACCCGTATTGAAGAAGAAATTACCAAATTTGAAGAAGAGCTGCGAGAGCTTGCTGATGGAAAAAATGATGCATCCAGGGAAATTCAGGAGAAAGAAAATCAAATCCAGTCGATTCGCCAGACCATAGAAAATTCAAAAGAAGTATTTGAAGAAATTGAAAAAGAGATTGAAGAGGCTGCAGAAAAAAGAGAAAAGCTGAACCATCAGCACAAAGCATTTCTTCAGAAGAGAGAAGAGCTTTCAAAACATATGTCAGATCTGGACAAAGAGGTTTTCCGGCTGGAAAGCAGAAAAGAAGGTTACGAAGAGACGGCAGAGAAGCAGATGAATTACATGTGGGAAGAATATGAGCTTACCTACAACCGTGCACTGGAACTTAGAAATGAAAATCTGACAGATCTCTCCGTGATGAAACGAAGAATACAGACTTTAAAAAATGAAATTAAGGCGTTGGGTTCTGTTAATGTCAACGCGATTGAGGATTTTAAGAATCTGTCTGAACGGTATACATTTTTGAATAATCAGCATAATGACCTGGTGGAGGCAGAAGCAACGCTGGTAAAGATTATCGAAGAGCTGGATGAAGCAATGCGCAAACAGTTTGCCGAGCAGTTTGCCAGAATTGCAAAAGAATTCGATACGGTATTCAAAGAACTTTTCGGCGGCGGTAAGGGAACACTTGAACTTATGGAAGATGAAGATATTCTGGAAGCGGGAATCCGCATTATTGCACAGCCGCCCGGAAAGAAACTGCAGAATATGATGCAGTTATCAGGCGGAGAGAAGGCTCTGACAGCTATTTCGCTTTTATTTGCAATACAGAATTTAAAACCCTCTCCTTTCTGTCTTCTTGACGAGATTGAGGCGGCGTTAGATGATTCAAATGTTACAAGGTTTGCCAGATATCTTCACAAACTAACAGCGAATACACAATTTATAGTGATTACCCATAGAAGAGGAACTATGACGGCTGCGGATCGGCTGTATGGAATTACCATGCAGGAAAAGGGCGTCTCTACCCTTGTTTCGGTTAGCCTTTTAGAGGATGAATTAGATAAGTAGGAACAGGAGGAAAATATGGCGGAGGAAAAAGGTTTTTTTAAACGGTTATTTTCCGGACTTTCTAAGACCAGAGACAATATTGTGTCTGGTATGGATAGTATTTTTAACGGATTTAGCAAGATTGATGAAGAGTTTTATGAGGAATTGGAAGAAGTTCTGATTATGGGAGACCTGGGAGTACAGGCAACCTACGATATTCTGGATGATTTAAGAGAGAAAGTGAAGACACAGCATATCAAGGAGCCTGCTGCCTGCAGACAGATTTTAATTGATAGTATTAAAGAACAGATGGATGTGGGAGAGACAGCCTATGAATTTGAGGACAAAACATCTGTTGTGATGGTAGTGGGTGTCAATGGCGTCGGCAAGACTACTACTATTGGCAAGCTTGCCGGAAAACTCCGGGCACAGAATAAGAAAGTCATACTGGCGGCGGCAGATACTTTCCGGGCAGCCGCGGGAGAACAGTTGAAAGAGTGGGCGAACCGGGCGCAGGCAGAACTAATTGGGGGCCAGGAGGGTTCCGATCCGGCGTCGGTGGTATATGACGCAGTTGCTGCGGCGAAAGCAAGACATGCGGATGTGCTGCTGTGTGATACAGCGGGGCGTTTGCACAACAAGAAGAATTTAATGGAAGAACTGAAGAAGATTAACCGGATTGTGGACAGAGAATACCCGGAAGCGTTCCGCGAGACTCTGGTGGTTCTTGACGCGACGACAGGACAGAATGCACTTCAGCAGGCGAGAGAATTTAAGGAGGTTGCCGATATTTCCGGTATTATCCTTACGAAAATGGACGGAACTGCTAAGGGAGGAATTGCTGTAGCGATTCAGTCAGAACTTGGCATCCCGGTAAAATACATTGGGGTTGGAGAAACCATCGACGATCTGCAAAAATTTAATGCGGATACGTTTGTGGATGCATTATTCGCATCCACAGACAGAGAATCAGAAACGGACAACGAAGAAATATAGAAGAGAAAGAGGAGAGAATATGCTGACATTAGAGAAGTTTGAAGAAGCAAGTGAACTTGTAAAGAAAGTTACAAATCCAACGAAGCTGGTATATAGTGAGTTTTTAAGTGAACAGACCGGAGGAAAGGTTTATCTGAAGCCGGAGAATATGCAGTATACCGGAGCGTATAAGGTAAGAGGGGCATATTATAAAATCAGTACCTTGTCTGAAGAAGAACGGGAAAAAGGGCTGATTACGGCATCGGCAGGGAACCATGCACAGGGAGTTGCTTATGCAGCACAAAAGTTTGGATGCAAGGCAGTTATTGTGATGCCCACGGTAACCCCTCTGATTAAAGTAAACCGCACGAAAAATTATGGAGCGGAAGTGATCCTTCATGGAGATGTATATGATGATGCCTGTGCATATGCTATGAAACTGGCTGAGGAGAAGGGCTATACTTTTGTGCATCCTTTTGACGATCTGGATGTGGCAGCCGGCCAGGGAAGTATTGCCATGGAAATCGTTCAGGAATTGCCTACGGTAGATTATATTTTAGCGCCCATCGGTGGCGGCGGGCTGATTACCGGAGTGGCTACTCTTGCGAAAATGCTGAATCCCAAGATTAAGGTAATCGGCGTTGAACCATCTCCGGCAGCCAGTATGACTGCCGCACTGCGGGCGGGTGAACCAGTGACGCTGCCGACTGCCAATACCATAGCAGATGGCACGGCTGTCAAGCGAGTGGGTGAAAAGATATTCCCTTATGTTCAGGAGAATGTGGATCAGATTCTGACAGTAGAAGATGATGAACTAATCGGAGCATTTCTTGATTTGGTTGAGAATCATAAAATGATTGTGGAGAATTCCGGTCTTCTTACGGTGGCGGCATTGAAGCAATTAGAGCTGACAGGAAAGAAGGCGGTGGCCATTTTAAGCGGCGGAAATATGGATGTCATTACCATGTCTTCCATTGTACAGCATGGATTGATTCAGAGAGACCGTATTTTTTCTGTGTCTGTACTGCTTCCGGATAAACCGGGTGAGCTGGTTCGTGTTGCTGCGACAATTGCCAATGCGCAGGGAAATGTAATTAAACTGGAGCATAACCAGTTTGTCAGCACAAACCGAAATGCGGCAGTGGAGCTGAGAATTACGATGGAGGCTTTTGGAACAGAGCATAAACAGGAAATTATGCAGGCTTTGGAAGATGAAGGATTTCGTCCAAGAGAAATAGGAGCAAAGTTATACTAAAGTTTTTTGGAACAAATGCGAAAAAGGAGGATTGCAGTTATGAAGCGGCAATCCTTTTTTTGATTGTTAATATTTTATCTTGACAGAGTGTGTATAATTGTATACAATTATACAAGTTAAAAAGAGGAAATAAATGCCTTGTTATTTAAAGATGGGAGAGATAGAGATGGAAAACAGAAAAGTGTATTTCGATAAGCACACAAATCTATTACAGTTAGAGGAACACATGTATCCGCTTGTAGATGTGGATACCCCGAATGTGTTCCGCAATCTGTTCCATTATGATGAAATTCCGAAAATTGCATTTAATGACCGTATTGTTCCCCACAGTATGCCGGATGAAATATGGATTACGGATACGACTTTCCGTGATGGCCAGCAATCCCGTGCGCCATACAGCACAGAGCAGATTGTAACCCTATATGATTATTTTCACAAGCTTGGAGGACCAAACGGTAAGATACGTCAGAGTGAATTTTTCTTATACAGCAAGAAAGACAGGGATGCTGTATATAAATGCCTGGAAAGAGGATACGAGTTTCCGGAAGTGACAAGCTGGATCCGTGCGAGTAAGAAGGACTTTGAGCTGGTAAAAGATATTGGAATGAAAGAGACCGGAATTCTGGTAAGCTGTTCTGATTATCATATTTTTTATAAATTAAAAATGACAAGACGGGAATGTATGAATCATTATCTGTCTGTTATAAGAGAATGTCTGGAGAAGGGAATCAGCCCGAGATGCCATCTGGAAGACATTACGAGATCAGATATTTATGGCTTTGTAATTCCGTTTTGTTTGGAGCTTATGAAATTAATGGAGGAATATAAGATTCCGGTTAAGATTCGTGTCTGCGATACTATGGGATATGGAGTCAATTATCCGGGGGCTGTAATTCCGCGTTCCATACCGGGAATTATTTACGGACTCCGTGTCCATGCAGGAGTTCCAAGCGAGCTGATTGAATTTCACGGACACAATGATTTCTATAAAGCAGTCAGCAATTCTACGACAGCGTGGCTTTATGGGGCGTGTGGTGTAAATTGCTCCCTGTTTGGAATTGGCGAGAGGACGGGGAATACTCCTCTGGAGGCTATGGTGTTTGAATATGCACAGCTCAGAGGGACGCTGGATGGTATGGATACCACAGTTATTACAGATCTGGCAGAATACTATGAGAAAGAAATTGGCTACCGTGTTCCGTCGAGAACGCCTTTTGTGGGGAGAAATTTTAATGTGACAAGAGCTGGGATCCATGCGGACGGGCTTTTGAAAAATGAAGAGATATATAATGTGTTTGATACGGATAAATTCTTGAAGCGGCCGCCACTGGTGGCAGTATCCAATACATCCGGACTTGCCGGGATTGCGCATTGGATTAATACTTATTTCCGGTTGCCGGAAGGAAAGCAGGTTGATAAAAACACAGAGCTGGTAACGATGGTAAAGGCATGGGTAGACAAGGAATATGAAGAAGGGCGTGTTACTGTATTGACAGATGATGAACTGCTTGCCGTTATTGATGATGCCTGCCGTCAGCTTGGAATAGAGTTAACCGGGGAGAAATAAGTTATGGAAGAGTATCAGGATCAATCGCTCAGAGGAAAAGTATTCCGTAAGTTAAGGGAAGATATTTTATCCGGTGTCTATAAAGAGCATGATGAACTCCGTGAAATTACGATTGGCGAGGAGATGGGGGTAAGCAGAACCCCGGTAAGAGAAGCTTTGCGGCAGCTGGAGCTGGAAGGTCTTGTAGCAATCATTCCCAATAAAGGAGCTTATGTAACAGGGATTACACCGAAGGACGTGCACGATATATATAAAATCCGGTCTATGCTGGAGGGGCTCTGCGCACGGTGGGCAACCATGAATATTACGGAAAATCAAATCAGTGAATTGGAAGAAATTATTTTGCTTTCAGAATTTCATTTAAAAAAAGCAAGTAGCGGGAAGGCCAAACAAGTATCAGAACTTGACGGAAAATTTCATAAAGTCTTGTATATAGCATCAAATAGCCGTATACTGGAACATGTATTATCCGATTTCCATAAATATGTGCAGGTGGCAAGAACCATGTCTGTTGGTGCAGAGAGCCGCGCCGAAAAATCTATAGCAGAACACAGAGACATTTTGGAGGCGATAAAAAGCAAAGATGCAGATCTGGCAGAGCGGCTTGCGAATGAACATATTATGAGGGTTATGGAAAATCTTCATATAGAAGAGTAGTGTAAATAAAACAAAAAGGAGTGTAAGCGATGGCAAAAATTAAAATGACGACACCAATCGTAGAGATGGATGGAGACGAGATGACAAGAATCCTTTGGAAGATGATTAAAGAAAATCTTCTGGAGCCATTTATTGAGTTGAATACAGAGTATTATGATTTGGGTCTGGAGAACAGGAATGCAACGGATGATCAGGTGACGGTAGATTCTGCCAATGCAACGAAAAAGTATAAGGTGGCGGTAAAATGCGCGACAATCACACCAAATGCCGCACGTATGACAGAATATGACCTGAAGGAGATGTGGAAGAGTCCGAATGGCACGATCCGTGCGATTCTTGATGGAACTGTGTTCCGCGCCCCGATTGTGGTAAAGGGAATTGAACCGTGCGTAAAAAATTGGAAGAAGCCTATCACTATTGCAAGACATGCCTATGGTGATGTATATAAGGGATCGGAAATGAAAATTCCGGGAGCAGGAAAGGTGGAGCTGGTTTATACTGCTGAGGATGGCTCAGAGACAAGAGAGCTGGTACATAATTTTGATGGAGTCGGGATTGTGCAGGGAATGCATAATATCAACCGTTCTATTGAAAGCTTTGCAAGAAGCTGCTTTAATTATGCCCTGGATACCAAACAGGATCTTTGGTTTGCAACGAAAGATACAATTTCTAAAAAATATGACCATACATTCAAAGATATTTTCCAGGAAATCTTTGATGCAGAATATAAAGAGAAGTTTGAGCATGCCGGAATTACTTATTTTTATACTTTGATTGATGATGCAGTTGCCCGCGTTATGAAGTCCGAGGGCGGTTATATCTGGGCATGTAAGAATTACGACGGAGACGTGATGAGTGATATGGTATCCTCTGCTTTCGGTTCACTGGCAATGATGACCTCTGTTCTGGTATCGCCGGACGGATATTATGAGTATGAGGCGGCGCACGGAACCGTACAGCGTCATTATTACAAGCATCTGAAGGGGGAAGAGACATCAACTAACTCAGTGGCAACCATTTTTGCATGGACAGGAGCGCTTAGAAAACGTGGAGAGCTGGATGGCAATGAAGAACTGATGGCATTTGCTGATAAGCTTGAGAAAGCAACAATTGAAACAATTGAAGATGGTAAAATGACAAAAGATCTGGCGCTGATTACAACGATTGAGAATCCGACAGTGCTTAACAGTGAAGCGTTTATCAAAGCAATTGCAGAGAGGTTGTAATGATATAATTTCATACTTAAAGGGGGATTATTGTGAAAAAGAAAATAGTGAGGGCTGTGGCTCTTGTATTGGTATGCAGCATGATGGTACTGCCGGTTTCCGCAGCAGAAATGACGGAAGAAGCAGTAAATGCGGTAGGCGGAGAAGTTATTGAGCTTAGTGAGGAAGAATCACTCTATGATTTTCCGTATGTCGATGTAGATGAAAATGAATGGTTTGCGCTGGAAGCCTATGTTATGTATGAAACCGGGCTGATGATGGGAAAAGACACTGAGCATTTTGCCCCATATGAGCCACTGGCGCGCGCTCAGTTTGCAATGATTATCTGGAGAACCGTCGGCGAACCGGATATTCCGTATGATGAGATTTTTCCGGATGTACCGGATGGGACATGGTATACCCGGGCTGTTCTTGCAGCATATGGACTTAATATAATTACAGGTTATTCAGATACCGGATATTTTGGACCGAGCGACTACATTACCAGGGAACAGATGGCTACAATGATGTACCGTCTTGCGATTACAGCAGAGCTGGATGTAAGTGCAAGATCGGATTTCGGTAATTTTGTTGATGGAGAAAGTGTAAGTTCTTTTGCACAGGATGCAATGTCATGGGCAGTTGCCAGAGGGATCATTACGGGAAAGGATAGCGGTACGAGGCTTGACCCGCAAGGAAGTACCAGCCGTGCGGAAACGGCAGTTATTTTGACAAGATTCTTCTTAAGTTATGGTGAGTAAATAAAAGGAAACAGGGAGCGAAAGTACGTGTTTTTGCTCCCTGTTTCTTCTTAATTATTCAGCCAAAGATTCCCAGCGTTCATAGAGTGTTTCCAGTTCCAGAGCAATTTGGGATTTTTCTTTTGAAAGCTCCTGGCATTTTACAGAATTGGTATAAATTTCTTCCCGGGTCATAAGCTCGTCAATCTCAGCATCCCGTTCTTCCAGTTCGCTGATATGGTTTTCTGTTTTTTTCAAATCGTTTAAGCGCTTTCGTTCTTTAGCCTGCGCTTCTTTCTGCTCCTGCCAGCTGAGTTTAGAATCGGATACCGTTTCTTTTGCAGAAATGGAAATCTCTGCATTAGGAACACCGGCGTAAGCAGCGGTCAGGGTTTCTTTCTTTTCTAAATAATAATCGTAATTTCCGATATAATTTACAAACTTATGATTTATAAGTTCCAAGATTCTGGTAGCTGTTTGATTAATAAAATACCTGTCATGGGATACAAAGAGTACTGTTCCGGTATAATTGTTCAACGCTTTTTCCAGAATTTCTTTGGAGGTAATATCCAGATGGTTGGTCGGCTCGTCCAGAATCAGGAAATTTGCTTCTGACAGCATTAGTTTTGCCAGAGAGACACGTCCACGCTCTCCGCCGCTTAAATCAGAGATCTGTTTGAATACATCGTCGCCGGTGAATAAAAAGGCGGCCAGAATGTTGCGGATTCTGGTATTGGTGAGAGTGGGATAGGCATCTGATATTTCTTCAAAAATAGTCTTCTCCATGTGAAGTACATGATGTTCCTGATCGTAATATCCTATCTTGACATTGGTTCCCAGCGTAAAGGTTCCTGTATCCGCGGGAAGGACTTCGTTTAAAATCTTAAGAAGCGTTGTTTTACCTGTTCCGTTATCGCCGATAATCGCAACATGTTCGCCGCGTTTGATGTCAAAGTTTATGTCGGAAAACAGGGTTTGCGAGGAAAATGCTTTGCTTAAATGTTCTACAGTCAGAACATCGTTTCCGCTGGTGCAGGAGGGCTCTAAAGTCAGATGAATCTCACTGTGAATTTCGGCAGGTTTTTCCACAGGCGTTATTTTATTCAGCATTTTTTCCCGGCTTTCTGCTCGTTTAATGGATTTTTCCCGGTTGAAGGAACGTAATTTTTCGATGACAGCTTCCTGGTGTTTGATTTCCTGCTGTTGGTTTAAATATTCTTTTAATTTTGCATTCCGGATCTGTTCTTTTTTTTCGGCGTAAGCAGTATAGTTGCCGAGGAATGTCATAAGCCTTCCAGACTCGATTTCAATAACTTTTGTGACGACTCTGTTCAGAAAATAACGGTCATGAGATACAATCAAAACTGCTCCTGGATAGTTAAGCAAATAATTTTCCAGCCATGCAATAGAGTTTAAGTCCAGGTGGTTGGTGGGTTCATCCAGAAGCAGAACATCGGGTTTTGTGAGAAGCAGCTTTCCCAGCGCTACCCGTGTTTTCTGACCTCCGGAAAGTGTATCGACGGATTTATTAAATTCTGATTCGTGAAAGCCAAGTCCTTTTAAAACACCTGTAATCTCACTTTCGTATGCATATCCGTTTTCACGTTCAAAGCGGTCTGTCAGACGGTGGTAGGCGGCAAGGCGGTTTTCCAGTTCCTGACCGGCCAGAGTTTTCAATTCCAACTCAATGCTTCGGATTTGTTTTTCCATTTTAATAATATTTGCTTTTGCAGTCTTTACTTCTTCGTATATGGTATGTCCGTTTGTGACTTCCTGATGCTGGGAGAGATATCCCAGAGTTTTGCCCTTGGCAAGGGTAACAGTCCCGGCGTCCAGGGAAAGTTCCCCCACAATCATTTTGAGGATTGTGGATTTCCCTGCACCATTTAATCCTACCAGGGCGGCTTTTTCGTGTTCTTCTATATGAAAAGAGCCATGTTCGACAATAACTTCTTCTCCAAATGCTTTTTTAATGTCATGGCAAGCTAAAATCATAGTATAACCTCCGTAAATTCTTCCACTTCATTATACAAAAAACAAAAGAAATTACAACTAAAGTAGAAAGATTTTTATCAAAAGTTTGACATTAATTAAACAATTCTATATAATATCTCTAGAATGTAATCGGGAAGGTGAGACTAGTGGAAGAAAGAGAGATCTCTCAGGCAGTGATACGAAGACTCCCCAGATATTATCGTTATCTTGGAGAACTGTTGGAAAATGGAGTGGAGCGTATTTCCTCCAATGATTTGAGCAAGAGAATGAAAGTTACGGCATCTCAGATCAGACAGGATCTGAATAACTTTGGCGGATTTGGCCAGCAGGGATATGGATATAATGTGAAATATTTGTATACGGAGATTGGTAAGATACTCGGGTTGGAGCAGCATCATAATATTATTATTATCGGGGCAGGTAATCTTGGACAGGCGTTAGCGAATTATGCAGATTTTGAGAAACGAGGCTTCATTCTGAAGGGGATTTTTGATGTTAATCCGACTTTGGCAGATGTATCAATCCGCGGTGTTCCGGTTCGGATGATGGATGAATTGGAACAGTTTGTCAGAGAGAATGATATAGAGATCGGTGTGCTGACGATTCCCAAGACAAAGGCAGTTGAAGTGGCGAATAACCTGGTGAATAATGGTGTTCGGGCAATTTGGAATTTTGCTCACATTGATTTGAATCTTCCTGAAAATGTGATTGTTGAAAATGTGCATTTATCAGAAAGTCTGATGCGGCTGTCTTATAATATCAGCCGGTATCATGAAGAACATAAAGAAAGTAAGTAAAAAGACATTGCGGCGTGTATGGAAGGCCTGTATAACGGGCTTTTTTTACACGTTGTTTTGTATAACGGACATTGTCATAAAATAGTCGAAGAAGGTGGAAGAATGATATATTTTCCAGATGCAGGGCAGATGAAGGCGGCGGACAGATACACCATTGATGTGTTGGGAATTCCATCGCTGGAACTTATGGAAAGAGCGGCGGAAAGTTGTGTACAGATTATGGAGGCGGAAGGCATTGACTTGTCGAAAATATGCGTGATATGCGGATCGGGAAATAACGGCGGAGACGGATTCGCCATTGCACGGATGCTGAAGGAGAAGAAGTTGGATGTGGAGCTTGTCTTTATCGGAAAGGAAGTTAGCTGTACGGAGGAAACCAGGAGGCAGATGCAGTTATTTCAGAAAGTTGGCGGAAGAATAAGCAACACTTATGAAGAGAAAGAATATAGTGTAATAGTAGATGCAATATTTGGTGTAGGCCTCAGCAGACCGATTGAAGGGAAATATTTCGAGATTATAGAATCTTTGAACCGCTCTAAAGCTGTGAGAGTGGCTGTAGATATTCCTTCTGGCATATCAGCAGATACAGGATGTGTGATGGGAACGGCTGTTCGCGCGGATCTGACGGTTACTTTCCAGAAAAGGAAACTTGGTCTTATCTTTTATCCCGGATGTGAGTATGCAGGAAGAGTGTTTATTGCCGATATTGGAATTTGCACAGAGAAAATGGAAGAGGATGCAGAGACTGTGTTTTCTTATGAGCCTTCACTGTTTTCAGAACTCTTGCCGGAACGAAAACCGGATTCTCATAAAGGAACTTATGGAAAAGTGCTGATTATTGCAGGGAGTAAGGGAATGGCCGGAGCTGCGTACTTGAATGCATTGTCCGCTTATCGGACAGGTGCCGGGCTGGTTCAGATTTATACGGTGGAAGAGAACAGAATGATTCTGCAGCAGCTTTTGCCAGAAGCAATTATTACGGCATATGATTCTTATGATGAAGAGGAAGTACGAGGGCTTCTGACGTGGGCAGATGTTGTGTGTATTGGTTCGGGAATCGGCGTCAATGAGTGCTCGGAAAAGATTTTGGAGATGGTTGTAAAGAATGTTCAGGTACCTTGCGTTGTTGATGCGGATGGACTGAATATTTTAGCAGGACATCCGCAGTATCTGGAAGGAATATCTGCCGGGCAATTTGTATTTACCCCACATCTGAAAGAAATGTCCAGACTGACACGGATAGATGTAGAAACATTGAAGAGCCGCAGAATAGATGCAGCCAGAGCATTTGCAGAAAAATATCCCGTTGTCTGCGTTATGAAAGATGCCAGAACGGTGGTGGCCTGTGCAGGCAGACAGACCTACGTAAATATTAGTGGGAATGCAGCTATGGCGAAAGCTGGTTCTGGCGATGTGCTGGCGGGTATCATTACAGGTCTTTTGGCTCAGGGCAAGGATTGCTTTGAAGGCGCATGTATAGGAGTGCTTCTGCATGGAATGGCGGGAGATGCGGCAAAGGTTGAGAAAGGCAGCTATAGTGTACTGGCAAGAGAGCTGGCGGATGGAATCGCGGCTGTGCTCAGCCGGAAGGAGGATTAAGAGAGCATGAAAAAGTACAGCAGAGTATGCGCAAGAATTGATTTGGACGCGATTGAATATAATATGGAAATGATGAAGAAGAATATAGCGGCAGATACAAAGATTATTGCCGTACTTAAGACGGATGCCTACGGGCATGGAGCAGTTCAGATCGCAAGATTGTTTGAATCTGTCGAATATATATGGGGATATGCTGTCGCAACAGCGGATGAAGCAGTTTTGCTGAAAGAAAAGGGGCTGAAAAAACCTGTTTTAGTGCTGGGTTGTGTCTTTCCGGAGCAGTGGGCGGAGATGATTGAAAAAGAAGTGCGCATGACTTGTTATTCGGAAGAAATGGCAGAGGGAGTTTCCAGTCTTGCTTTTGATATGGGAAAAAAGGCTTATCTTCACATAAAAATTGACACAGGAATGGGAAGACTTGGCTTTTCTGTATGTGAGGAAAGTGTTGATAAGATTGCAGGAATTGCAGCCATGCCTTGTCTGGTGTTGGAGGGGATGTTTACACATTTTGCGAAAGCAGATGAGACGGATAAAGGATATACGGATCAGCAGATAAAGGAATATCTGTGGATGAAGAAAGCGCTGGAGGAAAGAAAAATCTGCTTTCCATATTGTCATTGTTCTAACAGTGCCGGAATTATAGATATAAAAGAAGCCAATATGGATCTTGTCCGCGCCGGGATTTCTATTTACGGAATGTATCCGTCGGAAGAAGTGAGAAAAGAGAATGTCCCATTAAAACCTGCAATGGAATTAATCAGCCATGTAACTTATGTAAAATGGATAGAGGCAGGAACGTCCGTTAGCTACGGGGGAACATATACGGCAAAAGAGAAGCGGAAGATTGCTACCATTCCGGTAGGCTATGGCGACGGTTATCCCAGAAGCTTGTCTAACAAAGGCTACGTGTTGATTCATGGCAGGAAGGCGCCAATCTGTGGAAGAGTGTGCATGGATCAGTTTATGGTTGATGTTACAGAAATTGAAGATGTAAAATTCGGAGATAGAGTTGTCCTTGTAGGATATGATGGGGCAGAACATCTTCCGGTGGAGACACTTGGCGATATTTCCGGCAGATTTAATTATGAATTTGTCTGTTGTCTCAGTAAACGTATACCAAGGGAATATCTGCGTCAGGGTAAATTGGTAAAGCAGATTGATTTTTTCACGTAGGTAAAAATAAAACTCTGCAGAATACATCCGAAAAAGATGGAAATACTTATTTTATCTTAGAAAATCGGAGTGTGAAATAGAGTGCAGGTAAGACGTGGAGATATTTATTATGCAGATTTAAGTCCGGTAGTGGGTTCAGAACAGGGAGGCATCAGGCCGGTGCTGATTATTCAGAATGATATTGGGAACAGGCACAGTCCAACTGTGATCTGTGCGGCGATCACTTCCCGCATGAATAAGGCAAAGCTTCCGACACATGTGGAAATTGATGCACGCAAATATCAGATTGTCAAGAATTCGGTTATTCTGCTGGAGCAGATTCGTACGATTGATAAACAAAGGCTCAAAGATATGGTTTGCCATTTGGATAAAGAACTAATGAATAAAGTAGATGAAGCAATTAAAGTTAGTTTTGAGCTTCATACATAGAAAAGGAGCATAGGCGAAAAATGGAAGAAGGCAGTTTATTTCTGCGGATGAAGGAAATATTTCAGGGAGAAAATGGGCAGAAGGAAGTCCTGGGGAAAGAGGCGGCGGATTTAATTCGAAATATTTTCCGGTATATGGATAAAGATGCAAAAGATATCATGACGCACCGGAGAGATATTGTGGCGATTGACGGAGAAGAAACGCTGGAAAAGGCGTTAAAGTTTATGTTAGATGAAAAGTTTTCACGCTTTCCAATTTACAGGGAAGATATTGATGAAATTATTGGAATCTTTCATTTGAGAGATGCGATGAAAGCTTATCTGGACAAAACGCTCCGGGAAACTCCGGTAAAAGACCTTGAAATGTACATACGTCCGGTAGCATTTATTCCGGAAACGAAGAGTATCGACAGACTTTTCAAGGAAATGCAGGCAGAGAAAAACCACATAGCCGTTGTACTGGATGAATATGGTCAGACTTCGGGTATTGTGGCAATGGAAGATATTCTGGAAGAGATTGTCGGAAATATCATGGACGAGTATGATGAAGAGGAAGAAACGATTGTCTGTCAGGCGGATGGCTCTTATATTGTAAATGGGTTTATCGATCTGGAAGATTTGGAAGACTTGATGGGGCTTAGTTTTGACAAAGAAGAGTATGAGACGCTTAATGGATTCCTGATTGCGGAGCTTGACCGGATACCGGGAGAGAATGAGCGATGTGCCGTAGAATATGAAGGATATCGCTTTACGATATTATCTGTAGACAATAATACAATTCAATCTGTGAAAATGGAAAGGATTGCAAAAAACGAACAGGAGTGATAAGATAGAAAGTGTGAGTAAAAATTAGGAAGATACAAGGAGAGATCAAGACATGTCAGGACATTCAAAATTTGCCAATATTAAGCATAAGAAAGAGAGAAATGATGCCGCAAAGGGAAAGATTTTTACGAAGATCGGGAAAGAGCTTGCTGTTGCGGTAAAGGAAGGCGGAAGTGCAGATCCTGCGAATAACAGCCGTCTCCGCGATGTGATTGCAAAGGCGAAAGCGAATAATATGCCCAATGACACCATTGACAGAAGTATTAAGAAAGCGGCAGGCGATGCCAATTCTGCTAATTATGAGCATATTACATATGAGGGATATGGTCCGAATGGAACGGCAATCATTGTAGAGACACTTACTGACAATAAGAATCGTACGGCATCTAATGTAAAGAGCGCATTTACTAAAGGAAGCGGAAATGTGGGAACACCGGGATGCGTATCTTTTATGTTTGATAAAAAAGGACAGATCATTATCGACAAAGAAGAATATGAAGGGGATGCGGATGATCTGATGATGCAGGCGCTTGACGCGGGGGCAGAAGATTTTAGCGAGGAAGAAGACAGTTATGAAGTGCTTACAGATCCGGAAGATTTTAGTGCGGTTCGACTTGCGTTGGAAGAGGCGGGAATTGCTATGGCACAAGCAGAAGTAACAATGATTCCGCAGACATGGGTAGAATTAACAGACGAAAAAGATATCCAGAATATCAGAAGGACATTGGACTTATTGGAAGATGACGATGATGTTCAGAATGTGTACCACAATTGGAATGAATAGGTGATAGAATGGAACGAGTAAAACAGAAATTAATTGATTTATTTCTGGATGCATCGAATTATCAGTCACAATTCAAGAGAAAACTTTATGAGGATGCATTTACTAAATATTATAAAAAACACAAAGCTCTTTTTGAGGAAATAATTGCTATGTGTGAGAATGCGGAAGATGCAGATCAGGTTATAGAAGAACTGTCGGCGGTAATACCGGAATATGCACATGAGCAAATCAATCAGATTCAGAAAAAAAGGAAGAGAAGCAGCAGAATCCTGGATTATAATCTGGATATGATAACTTTCGTGTTTCCTGCAATTGTATATGACGAAAATGAGTACTGTGTTAAACTTGCGGATGCGATTCTGGAAAAATGGAATCGTCCGCCGATTGAAGGAAATATCCAGTGGACAAGCTATGAGAAGCTGCAGGGCGGTTTCCGGAGGCGTCTTTGCTATATTACAACAGCTGTATGCGAGAGCCAGAATAAGGCAGATGACTGCTATGAATTAAAACTTTTGCGCAGCTACAGAGATTCTTATCTTATGAGCAGTGAAGAGGGAAATGCTGTCGTTGAAGAATATTATGACGTGGCGCCGACAATCGTAAATCATATCAATAAAAGAGAAAATGCCAGTGAAATATACAATGAGATATACGACAGATATATCTGCCCTTGTATCCGTCTGCTTGAACAGGGCAAAAAGGAAGAATGCCGGGAGGTATATACCGAGATGGTAAAGGGACTTAAGAGACAGTATCTATATTCTTAGATAAGGAGGAACAACATGAGCAGCTATAATTTAGAAACAAAATGCGTACAGTCAGGGTATGAGCCCAAGAAGGGTGAGCCGCGAGTGGTGCCTATTTACCAAAGCACTACTTTTAAATATGATACCAGTGAGCAGATGGGGCGTCTGTTTGATTTAGAGGATGCAGGATATTTTTATACCCGTCTTCAGAATCCAACCAATGATGCGGTGGCTGCAAAAATCTGTGATCTGGAGGGAGGCGTGGCTGCTATGCTTACGTCATCCGGGCAGGCGGCAAGCTTTTACGCAATTATGAATATTGCACAGGCGGGAGACCATATTGTGTGTGCTTCAGCAGTCTATGGGGGAACCTATAACCTGTATGCCCATACGATTAAGAAAATGGGCGTGGATGCAACTTTTGTAGATCCGGACTGCAGTGAAGAGGAACTGAATGCGGCGTTTCGTGATAACACGAAGGCAGTGTTCGGTGAGACAATCGCCAACCCGGCTCTTGTTGTTCTGGACATTGAAAAATTTGCTAATGCAGCGCATGCTCACGGAGTACCGCTTATTATTGATAATACTTTTGCTACGCCGATTAACTGCCGTCCATTTGAGTGGGGAGCAGATATTGTGACTCATTCTACAACGAAGTATATGGACGGACATGCAGCGGCAGTGGGCGGTGCGATTGTAGATAGTGGTAATTTTGACTGGTCTGCCCATGCTGACAAATTCCCGGGGCTTACGACTCCGGACGAGACGTATCATGGCATTGTATATACGGAGAAATTTGGCAAGGGTGCCTATATTACCAAGGCTACGGCACAGCTTATGCGCGACCTTGGATCCATTCAGTCACCGCAGAATGCATTTTTGTTAAATATTGGTTTGGAAACACTCCATCTTCGTGTCCCAAGACACTGTGAAAATGCGCTGAAGGTTGCGAAGTATCTGAAAAATCATGAGAAAGTTGCCTGGGTAAATACCCCTGCCCTGGAGGGCGATAAATATTATGAGCTGGCGCAGAAATATATGCCAAACGGAACCTGCGGCGTTATCACATTTGGATTGAAGGGCGGCAGAGAGGCATCCGTGAAAATGATGGATAGTTTGAAAATGGTCGCTATTGTGACGCACGTGGCAGATGCAAGAAGTTGCGTACTTCATCCGGCAAGCCATACACACCGTCAGATGAATGACCAGGAGCTTCTGGAAGCGGGCGTACAGCCGGATTTGATTCGATTTAGTGTAGGAATTGAAAATGCTGATGATATTATTGCAGATGTTGATCAGGCACTTGCACAGGTATAAAATGATGAAAACATCTCCATACTAAGTATGGAGGTGTTTTTTTATGGGTGAAAAAAATGAACAGATTAAAGAAATGGGAGCAATGGATCTTGATAATGGAAAGAGAAAACATCATATAAAACTGATTACAATTATAGGAGAAATAGAAGGGCATGAAGCGGTGTCAGGGAATACGAAAGCAACTAAGTATGAGCACCTGCTGCCTATGCTGGCGGAAATTGAAGACAGTACGGAGATTGAGGGACTTTTAATCCTTCTGAATACTCTTGGCGGAGATGTGGAAGCAGGACTTTCTATTGCTGAAATGATAGCCTCTCTGAGTAAGCCGACAGTTTCGCTGGTTCTGGGAGGAAGCCATTCCATAGGAGGACCACTGGCGGTGTCGGCAGACTATTCTTTTATTGTCCCGTCCGGCACTATGATTATTCATCCGGTGCGCTCAAGCGGAATGTTTATCGGAGTTATGCAGAGCTTTAAAAATATGGAAAAGACACAGGATCGAATTACAAGGTTTCTTGCAAAACATTCACATATGAAACAACACAGAATCGAGGAGTTGATGCTGAATCCGACCCAGCTTGTGAAAGATGTGGGAACCCTTCTTGAGGGGCAGGAAGCCGTAGATGAGGGGCTAATTGATGAGGTTGGCGGCATGAGTGATGCGTTGAATAAATTGCACGAAATGATTGAAATGCAAAAAAGAAAAAACAATGAAAATTCATAATGACATCACTTTTTAAAGATGATATACTAAACATAGTATGTTTAGATCTTCAAGGGGGATGTATTATGGCTTCTAAAGCTGGCAGAAAAAAGGGGTCCAGACAGAAAAATAAGAAAAAGCAGGAACAGAATTTTGTTTTGAATGAAATTATTATATGGGTAACGCTTGCGGTCAGTATATTTCTGTTAATCAGTAATTTTGGATTTGGCGGCTTCCTGGGAGCCGGTATTGCTGATTTTATGATGGATATTTTTGGCGCCGGCGCTTATATCGTACCGTTTCTTTTATTTGTGGCAGTTGCCTTTATTATTTCCAATAAAGGCAATATGACCGCATATATCAAAACATTTGTCAGTGGAATTTTATTCGTGCTGATTTGTACTCTTTTTGAATTGATTCATGAGGCGGGCGGCAGGCTGGGATGTGTTCTTGCAGACCTGCTGATTCCGGCGGTCGGCATTGTCGGTACATATGTGATTGTTTTGATTCTGATGATTATCTGTGTGGTAGTAATTACCGGAAAATCGCTTTTAAAAGTTATGGATGATAGTGGGAGAAAGGCTTATTCCAAAGTAAAAGAAGACGCGAAAAAGCGTCATGAACATGCAAAGGAACAGAAGGAACAGGAGAAATCGGCAAAGGTTTCCGGAAGAACAAGCCGGAGGAAGAACCGGGTAGAAGGGGTATCCTTTGATACAACACTTTCTAAGAAATCGCCGGATATGAGGGAATTAAAACCTGAAGGCGAAGCAATGACACAGGATGTTCCAAAAGAACCGCAGTTCATAATTAACCGTGCAGGAGCAGACGAGCCTGAATTCCCGGAACCGGAAGCAGTTGAAGCGGTTTCGGAATCTGCGAGGTTGGAGAATGAAGCGGAGGAAAGGCCGCGAAGGAAAGGAAAACTGAGCACAGAGGTTATGGCGGCAGAAGTAGCGGATGTAGAGAATGCTGTTGCCGCAGCGGATTCCAAGCCGAAAAAAGCATATAAGATTCCGCCCTTGTCTCTTCTTACCAGGGGAAAGAAAGGCGGTGGAGATTCCGATGCACATCTTCGGGAGACTGCGATGAAGCTGCAGCAGACATTACAGAATTTTGGCGTTAATGTTACGATAACAAATGTAAGCTGCGGACCGTCTGTCACCAGATACGAATTACAGCCGGAACAGGGAGTTAAGGTTAGTAAAATTGTCGGGCTGACGGATGACATCAAGTTGAATCTTGCCGCAGCAGACATTAGGATTGAAGCTCCAATCCCGGGAAAGGCGGCTGTAGGAATCGAGGTCCCGAATAAGGAAAATTCAACAGTTATGTTGAGAGATCTTCTGGAAACAGAAGAATTCAAGAACAGTAAATCTAAGATATCTTTTGCTGCCGGCCGTGATATTGCAGGGAAGGTTGTTGTTGCAGATATAGCGAAGATGCCGCATCTGCTTGTTGCCGGGGCAACAGGTTCCGGAAAATCTGTCTGTATCAATACGCTGATTATGAGTATTCTGTATAAGGCTTCGCCGGAGGAAGTAAAACTTCTTATGATAGACCCCAAGGTGGTGGAGTTGAGTGTATATAATGGGATTCCGCATTTGATGATTCCGGTGGTCACTGATCCTAAGAAGGCGGCAGGAGCTTTGAACTGGGCGGTATCTGAGATGACAAAGCGTTATCAGTTGTTTGCCGAGTACAATGTCAGGGACATGAAAGGCTATAATGATAAAATCGCACAGCTTCCGGTTGAAGAAGGAAAGGAACTGCCGCAGAAGATGCCGCAGATCGTGATTATCGTGGACGAGTTGGCGGATCTTATGATGGTTGCACATGGAGAAGTGGAAGATGCAATCTGCCGTCTGGCACAGCTTGCAAGAGCGGCGGGGATCCATCTTGTTCTTGCGACACAGCGCCCGTCCGTAGATGTTATCACTGGTTTGATTAAGGCAAATATGCCATCCAGAATTGCTTTTTCTGTTTCTTCCGGTGTGGACTCCCGTACTATTATTGATATGAATGGAGCAGAAAAACTTCTTGGAAAAGGCGACATGCTGTTTTATCCGGCAGGTTACCAGAAACCGGCGCGTGTGCAGGGCGCGTTTGTATCGGATAAAGAAGTACAGAGTGTAGTGGATTTCCTTAAGAGTAAAAACGGAGAATCTGTCTATAATGAAGAAGTCGTCAACCATATGAATTCCAGCGCTTTGGGAAGAGATGGCTTGGCGGGAACTTCGTCTGACGGAAAAGATGCATACTTTGTAGAGGCAGGAAAATTTATTATTGAGAAGGATAAGGCATCCATAGGGATGCTGCAGAGAGTTTTTAAAATCGGTTTTAACCGTGCGGCAAGAATTATGGATCAGTTATGCGAAGCGGGGGTTGTAGGCGGAGAAGAAGGAACGAAGCCAAGAAAGATATTAATGTCAATGGAAGAATTTGAACAATATATTGATGAGTACATATAAAAGAGAAAGGATTGTGAAAAACTATGAAATCTGATATTCAAATTGCTCAGGAAGCGAAAATGATCCATATCCGGGAAGTGGCCCAGACAGTAGGGATTGAGGAAGAGGATTTGGAGTTTTATGGAAAGTATAAGGCTAAGCTGTCAGATGATGTTTGGGAGAAAGTAAAGGATAAACCTGACGGAAAGTTAGTGCTGGTTACGGCTATCAATCCAACTCCTGCCGGAGAAGGAAAAACGACTACTACAGTGGGACTTGGACAGGCAATGGCAAAATTAAACAAAAAGGCAATTATCGCACTTAGGGAACCTTCGCTCGGTCCTTGCTTTGGCATCAAGGGAGGTGCGGCCGGAGGCGGATATGCCCAGGTGATTCCGATGGAAGATTTGAATCTTCATTTTACAGGGGATTTTCATGCAATCACTTCTGCAAATAACCTGTTGGCAGCCCTTCTTGACAATCATATTCAGCAGGGAAATGAGCTTGGAATCGATCCGCGTCAGGTTGTGTGGAAACGCTGTGAAGATATGAATGACAGAAATTTAAGAAATGTTGTGATTGGTCTCGGAAATAAAATGGACGGCATGGTGAGAGAGGATCATTTTGTCATTACGGTAGCGTCAGAAATTATGGCAATCCTCTGCCTTTCCGATAATTTAAAGGATCTGAAGGAAAGACTGGGACGAATCATTGTCGCTTACAATTTCAAAGGGGATCCGGTAACTGCAGAAGAACTGCATGCTACGGGCGCCATGGCGGCACTGCTTAAGGATGCGATTAAGCCGAACATGATTCAGACACTGGAACATACGCCGGCGCTTGTACATGGTGGACCTTTTGCCAATATTGCACATGGATGTAATAGTGTGCGTGCTACCAAAACGGCGCTCAAGCTGGCTGATATCACGATTACAGAGGCGGGCTTTGGAGCAGATCTTGGAGCTGAAAAATTTTTCGATATTAAATGCCGTCAGGCGGGATTGAAGCCGGATGCAGTAGTTTTGGTTGCAACTGTCCGTGCTTTGAAGTATAATGGTGGAGTTGCAAAGAGCGATCTGGGTGAAGAGAATCTGGAGGCTCTTGCACGTGGAATTGTTAATCTTGAAAAACATATTGAGAATATACAGAAATATGATGTTCCGGTTATTGTTACATTGAATTCCTTTGTGACGGACACAGATGCCGAGAATGAATATATTCGCAAGTTCTGTGAAGAAAGAGGATGTGAGTTTGCTCTTTCAGAAGTCTGGGAAAAGGGTGGAGAAGGCGGAATTGCTCTTGCTGAGAAAGTACTGGAAACATTGGAAACAAAAGAAAGTCATTTTCATCCTTTGTATGAGGATGATATGTCCTTAAAAGCTAAGATTGAAACGATTGCGAGAGAGATTTACGGTGCGCGGGGCGTTATTTATGAGCCTGCTGCTGAAAAGCAGCTTGCTAAAATTGAGGGGATGGGTTTTGGTAAGCTTCCGGTTTGTATGGCAAAAAATCAGTATTCTCTGTCAGACGATGCGAAGAAGCTGGGAAGACCCACTGATTTTGACATTCATATCAGGGAAGTGTATGTAAGTGCGGGAGCAGGATTTGTAGTTGCGCTTACCGGAGCAATTATGACCATGCCGGGGCTTCCGAAGGTTCCGGCGGCAAATAGCATCGATGTGACAGACGAGGGAAATATTATAGGCCTGTTTTAAAGGGGAGTAGAAACAAGCATGATGAAGTGTAAGTATTGCGGGCATGAAATGCCGGATGGGATGCTGCGCTGTGAAAATTGTGGACAGGATGTGCGCATTGTTCCAGATTATAATCCGTTAGATGATGTCCTGGAAGCACAGGTCAAGGGTTCTATGGACGGCACATCAACACCGCTGGACGATTATGAATACAAAGCAGAGGTTTCTCATTCTGACAGACGCCGCCGGAATGCGGGAAGTACCACGTCCGGAAGGCGCACAAGTACGGGGAAAAATGGTGCAAATCAGACGGAACGGGAGCGTAGGCGGCGCCAGGCAGAACGCAGGAAGGCTCTGCGCAGAAAACGGCGCAGAATGGTACTGGGGATTCTATTTGTTTTTTTGATTTTGTCAGGAGTTCTGCTCTATGTACTTTATCAGAATTCCTATGCCGGGCAGGTAAAGAAGGGAAACAAAGCAGCACTTGAGCAGAATTTTGACGAAGCAATTGCATATTATCAAAGGGCGATAGAAAAGAATCCGGAACGCCCGGAGGCATATACGGGACTGGCGAAAATCTATATTCTTGAAAGTGACGAGCAAAAAGCTGAAGATTTATTTTTGAATGCAGTAGAAAAATATCCGCAGAACACAGAGTTGTATGATGCGGCAATTCAGTTTTATATCAGTATCGGTGAAGAAATGAAGGTTTCGGAGCTTTTGGAGGATGCGGAAAATTCTGTGCGCGGCGAATTAAAAGAGTATATTTCTAATGTGCCGGAATTCAGCTTAGATGATTCAAAGACTTACGATGATGTCCAGCAGCTGACGCTTACTTCATCAGGAAAAGAAATCTATTACACCGACGATGGAACGGATCCTACAGTAGAAACCGGTAAAAAATATACGGAACCTTTGCAAATTGGAGAGGGAGAAACTACAATAAAAGCGATTTCTGTCAATGATGCCGGGATTCCAAGTCTGGCTGAATCCAGGACGTATGAGGTGAAGTTCCCGATTGAAGATGCGCCTGCAGTGTCTCCATCCACCGGGCAGTATGATACTGCAATGAAAATTACGATTAATGTTCCAGAAGGATATACGGCTTATTATACTATGGGGGCTGAAGATGTTGAAGACCCTTCGACATCCAGTACAATGTATACGGAGCCGATTGAGATGCCGGAGGGAACCACCATTTTTAAAGCGATTCTTGTAAATGCAAAGGGGAGGAGCAGTGCAGTTACAACCAGAAATTATGAATTAATCTATGAGTAAGGAAGAACACATTACATTTGAAATAGTAGACAAATGTAATGTGTTCTTTTTGTTAGTTTTGCCCAATTGTACAAAATAAAAAACAATTAATTTGTTAAAAATGTATTGAGTTAATTTTCTGATGGAGTTATAATTTTATTGTCAAATATTTAACGAATTATAAAGGAGATGCATAAAAATGGGCAGATTTACATTACCAAGAGATGTCTATCATGGAAAAGGCTGTTTAGAAGAATTGAAGAATCTGAAAGGTAAGAAAGCTATTCTTGTTGTAGGCGGCGGATCTATGAGACGGCAGGGATTTCTTGACAAAGCGGTAAATTATTTAAAAGAAGCAGGGATGGAAGTGGAATTATTTGAAGGCGTTGAGCCGGATCCGTCTGTTGAGACCGTTATGAAAGGCGCTGAAGCGATGCGTGCATTTGAGCCTGACTGGATTGTTGCAATGGGCGGCGGATCTCCGATTGATGCTGCAAAAGCAATGTGGGCATTCTATGAATATCCGGAAACAACATTTGAAGATTTAATTACGCCATTTAATTTCCCGGAACTGAGGCAGAAAGCAAAATTTGCTGCGATTCCATCTACTTCAGGTACGGCGACAGAAGTTACGGCATTCTCCGTTATCACGGATTATGCAAAAGGGATCAAGTATCCTCTGGCAGATTTTAATATAACACCGGATGTCGCAATTGTAGATTCTGAACTGGTAGAAAAGCTCCCGGCTCATCAGGTCGCTTACACAGGAATGGATGCGTTGACGCATGCAATTGAAGCTTATGTATCAACATTAAATTGTGTTTATACAGATCCTTTGGCAATTCAGGCAATTGAGATGGTATTCGATTATCTGCCGGCTTCTTACAAGGGAAATATGGAAGCAAGAGCACAGATGCATGATGCACAGTGTCTGGCTGGTATGGCATTTTCCAATGCGCTTCTTGGAATTGTACATTCTATGGCACATAAGACAGGGGCAGCGTTCTCTACAGGTCACATTACCCATGGTCTTGCAAATGCAATGTATCTGCCATATGTAATCAAATACAATGCAAAAGACCCTGTTGCTGCAAAGCGTTACGCAGAAATTGCAAGAAGAACAGGTCTTGCCGGAGCTTCTGAAAAGGCTCTGATTAACAGTCTTTGTGCAAAAATTAATGAATTTAATGTAATTCTTGGAATCCCGGCTACCTTAAAAGAGTTTGGAATTAAAGAAGACGAATTTAAAGAAAAGATTGCGGCAATTTCAGAAAACGCTGTCGGTGATGCATGTACAGGTTCTAATCCAAGGGCAATTGATCCTGCAACAATGGAAAAACTCTTTACCTGCATCTATTATGGAACAGAAGTTGATTTCTAGACCAAATTACATAGAAACGGCGGATGGCTTATGGCACCCGTCGTTTTTTGTTGTGCGGCAGTAAGGAATTCCAGTGATTTCATTTATATGTCACTTGATATTTTCGCCCAGATACATTATGATGAAAGAAGGATTAAAACTTAGGAGGGAATAAGATGTACAAGATATTAAAGGCCGAAAAACTGGCTGATATGATTTATCTTATGGATGTAGAAGCTCCACGTGTAGCGAGACATTGTGAACCCGGACAGTTCGTTATTGTGAAGATGGATGAGAAAGGTGAGAGAATACCGCTTACTATCTGTGATTATGATAGAGAAGTAGGTACAATTACGATTGTGTTCCAGACGGTAGGGGCTTCTACTCATAAAATGGCGGAATTAAAGGCGGGAGATGCGTTCCGTGATTTTACCGGGCCGCTGGGATGTCCATCTGAATTTGTTGGAGAGGATATTGAAAGCCTGAAGAATAAGAAAATACTATTTGTAGCCGGAGGAGTTGGGGCTGCCCCGGTCTATCCTCAGGTTAAATGGATGAAGGAGCATGGAATTGATGTAGATGTCATCGTAGGTTCTAAGACGAAAGATATGTTGATTCTTGAGTCTGAGATGCGGGCAGTAGCCGGGAATTATTATCCGTGTACGGATGACGGTACATATGGCCATGCAGGAATGGTTACGACTAAAATTGAAAAATTAGCGGAAGAGGGCAACAAATATGATGTCTGTGTTGCAATCGGACCGATGATTATGATGAAATTCGTATGTCTTCTGACGAAGAAGCTGAATATTCCTACTATTGTCAGCATGAACCCGATCATGGTAGATGGTACAGGCATGTGCGGGGCATGCCGTCTGCATATAGGCGATGAGATTAAATTTGCTTGTGTAGATGGACCTGAATTTGACGGACATCTTGTAAACTTCGACGAGGCAATGAAGAGACAGCAGATGTACAAGACAGAAGAAGGGCGTGCAATGCTGAAATTACAAGAGGGCGACACTCACCATGGTGGATGTGGCCACTGTGGAGGTGACAAGTAATGGCAGATGTATTAAAAAGAGTTCCTGTAAGAGAGCAGGATGCAAAGGTAAGAGCAACAAATTTTGAAGAAGTGTGTTATGGATATAATATGGAAGAAGCAATGGAAGAAGCTTCCCGCTGTCTGAATTGTAAGAATGCAAAGTGTATCCAGGGATGTCCGGTATCAATCAATATTCCGGGATTTATTTCTAAAATAAAAGAAGGCAATATCGAAGAAGCGTACAAAGTAATCGGTGAATCTTCAGCGCTGCCGGCAATCTGCGGACGTGTATGTCCGCAGGAGTCTCAGTGTGAATGTAAGTGTATCCGTGGAATTAAGGGAGAGCCGGTATCCATCGGCAAATTGGAGAGATTCGTGGCTGATTATGCCCTTGAGAATGACATTAAGCCGGTAAAAGCGGAAAAGACAAATGGACACAAGGTAGCTGTAATTGGTTCCGGCCCGTCTGGTCTTACTTGCGCAGGTGATTTGGCAAAACTCGGATATGAGGTAACCGTATTTGAAGCTCTTCATGAACTTGGTGGTGTACTCGTATATGGAATTCCGGAATTCCGTCTGCCAAAACAGAAGGTTGTAAAGAAAGAAATTGAAAAGGTAAAAGAGCTGGGTGTTAAATTTGAGACAAATGTTGTTATCGGCAAGTCTACCACAATTGATCAGTTAATGGAAGAAGAGGATTTTGAAGCTGTGTTTATCGGTTCTGGTGCGGGGCTTCCGATGTTTATGGGAATTCCCGGTGAGACAGCGAACGGTGTATTCTCTGCAAATGAGTATCTGACCAGAAGTAACCTGATGAAGGCTTTCGACAGTTCTTACGATACACCAATTGCGGCGGGCAAGAAGGTTGCCGTAGTTGGCGGCGGCAACGTGGCTATGGATGCTGCAAGAACAGCCCTCCGTCTTGGCGCGGAAGTACATATTGTATACCGCCGCAGTGAAGCAGAACTTCCTGCCAGAGTGGAAGAAGTGCATCATGCAAAAGAAGAAGGTGTTATCTTTGACCTTCTTACAAATCCGAAAGAGATTCTTGTTGATGAAAATGGATGGGTTAAAGGTATGAAAGTGATTAAGATGGAGCTTGGAGAGCCTGACGCATCCGGAAGAAGACGTCCGATGGAGATCCCGGGTTCTGAGTATGAGATTGAGCTGGATACAGTTATCATGTCTCTGGGTACTTCTCCAAATCCGTTGATCGCATCAACAACAAAGGGACTGGAAACCAACAGAAGAAAATGTATCGTTGCAGAAGAAGAGAACGGACAGACTTCCAAAGCCTGTGTATTTGCAGGAGGGGACGCTGTAACAGGAGCTGCAACCGTTATTCTTGCGATGGGAGCAGGTAAAGCCGGAGCAAAAGGTATTCATGAGCTGTTATCCCGTAAATAATTTTAGCAGGAAACTTGTTCTGAATAAAAAGCCGGAGATAGAACCGTTTGGTTTTGTCTCTGGTTTTTTTATTTCTATACAATAGCGACAAATTGAGGTATAATGAACAAAAATAAATTTTTATATGCAGGGGGAATATTTATGTGGAAAAGAGCAGATTTAAAGGAAAGAGGGAAAATTGCTTTTCAGAGGAATTATTGGAGATGTGTATTGGTTTCCTTTGTTTTGATGTTGTTTACATACGGAAGCTCTGGTTCTGTAAGAACAACTATTGGAGAAGATAACGATATCTCATATAATTCTTCCCATACAGAGATTTATGAAGATTATGAAGGGATTCTTTCAGGTGAACAGAGCGGAGATCATGAAGGAACGATTGCTTCATGGATTCTGGGAGGCATTGCTGCAATCATACTCAGCGGAGTTGTGATAGTAATGGTATTATTGGATGTCTTTGTTTTCCAGCCGCTGGAAATTGGCGGATGCAGGTTCTTTTTGGAAAATGCATATGGAACGGCGGATGCGGGAAAATTACTTTTTGCCTTTAAAAGTGGCTATTATGGCAAGGTAGTACTTACCTTATTTTTGAGAGGGCTGTATATCTTTTTATGGACATTGCTCTTCATCATTCCCGGAATTATCAAATCTTATGAATACAGAATGGTTCCGTATCTTCTGGCAGATTGTCCGCAGATGAGCAGGAAGGATGCGTTCCGTATTAGTAAAGAGATGATGCAGGGACAGAAAATGGATGCCTTTATTTTAGATTTGTCTTTTATAGGCTGGCATCTCCTTTCTGCAGTTACCTGCGGTTTGGCTGAAATTTTTTACGTATCACCGTATGTGAATGCGACAAATGCAGAATTGTTTCTGGCGTTAAAAGGAACTTACACTTACCGCTCATATTAATAAATAAAAGGCAGGAGAAACAATGGAAAATACAATTGAGAAAGTCAGATCTTTTCTGATAAATTCTATAGATGAAAAATATCGTTCTTTTAATCAATCGCTTGTTCCGGGAGAGTCTTCGGAAATGTTGGGAGTACGCATTCCGCAGCTTCGCGAGATTGCAAAAAGAATTGCACGTGAGAGTGGGATAGAATATATACGGGCTATAGAGGAAATGGAAAAGAAGGCGCCGGTGTATCATGAGGAGCTTTTGCTTCATGGTATGATAATCGGATATCTGAAATGTGACTTCGATACCCGGACCGGGCTGTTAGACGAATTTGTGCCGGTGATTGATAGTTGGGCGGTCTGTGACAGCAGCTGCATGACCTATAAGTTTATGAAGAAAGACATGGATTACTGGTTCCGGTATTTGTTGAAATATACGGAAAGTGAGCGGGAGTATGAGATTCGTTTCGCAGTTGTTGCATTTCTGGATCATTTCATAACAGAAGAATATATTGAGAAGATTCTTACTATTTTGGGCAATATAAAACATGACGGATATTATGTAAAGATGGCAGTAGCATGGGCAGTATCCGTGTGTTATGTGAAATTTCCGGAACTTACATGGGAGTTGCTTGCCGGAGACAGGCTGGATGACTTTACACATCAGAAATCCATCCAGAAAATCCGGGAATCATATCGTGTCACAAAAGAAGAGAAAGAACGTCTTGCTGCGCTGCGCCGTATGAAAAAAGAGAAAAACAGGTGAATTCGCTTATGATTAAAAATATAATATTTGATATGGGAAATGTGCTTCTTGATTATAATCCACAGATTTGCCTGGATTGTTTCTTGGAGAATGAAAAGGATAAGGCGCTCATTATGGAAGAACTATTCCGAGGACCGGAGTGGATAGAAGGCGATTTGGGTTATCTGACAGATGAAGAACGGTATGATCAGGTGAAAAAGCGGATTCCCGAACGGCTGCATGGCGCTCTAAAAAACTGTGCAATCCAATGGACGATGTGTATGAAACCAATAGAGGGAGCAAAATCCTTCTGCGATTATGCAAAGGCAGAAGGATACCGCCTGTATGTGTTGTCCAATGCAAGTAAGTCGTTTTACGAATATTTTCCAAGGGAATTCGCACCGCTGTCTTATTTTGACGGTATTGTTGTGTCTTGCGACATTCACAAAATAAAACCGGACAGAAGGATTTACGAGTATCTTCTGGGAAAATACCGGTTAATACCGGCGGAATGTTTCTTCCTTGATGACAGGCAGGAGAATGTAGACGGGGCAAAAGAAACAGGAATGTCCGGGATGGTATTTACAGGGGATTATCTGAATGTGAGAAAAATGTTCACAAAGACTGCCGGGATAGAGAGGGAGCATCTCAAATGAAGATTACAATCATTGCGGTAGGAAAAATAAAAGAAAAATATCTGAAGGATGCAATCACCGAATACAGCAAAAGACTTGGCAGGTATTGCAGACTTGAGATTATAGAAGTTGCAGATGAAAAGACGCCTGACCATGCAAGTGAAAACATGGAAGACGCTATCCGTGAAAAAGAAGCCGAAAGAATCGGGAAATATATCAAAGAGGACGCCTATCTTGTGACTCTGGAGATACAAGGAAGGCAGCTTACTTCAGAAGAATTTGCAGATAAGATTGAAAAGCTGGGAGTTTCCGGAATAGGCCATATGATTTTTATTATCGGCGGTTCCATCGGACTTGGCAAGAGTATACTGGAAAAGTCCGATTATGCATTGAGTTTCTCGAAAATGACGTTTCCGCACCAATTGATGCGGGTGATATTGCTGGAGCAGATTTATCGAAGTTATCGGATAATAAATGGGGAACCATATCACAAGTAAATGAGGATTTTTTCAAACTGTAATAAAGAAAGAAGAGAGATTATGCGAAGAATTGAAAACATCAGACAGACCACAAAGAACAGATTCCTTAACATGTATGAGCTTGAAATGAAAAGCGATACAGGAAAAAGGAGTACTTATTTTGTGGCTTCAAGGGCAGAAAAAATTGAGGATTTGAAAATAAGTACCAGAAAAAACACAGCAGACGGCGTAATCATTTACAGCGTCTATAAAGATGAGGATGATAATCAGGAAAAACTTGTGTTGATCCGCCAGTATCGCTGCCCCATTGATACATATATCTATGAATTCCCGGCAGGGCTTGTAGATGATGGAGAAGATTTTAAAACTGCAGGCAGGCGGGAGTTGAAAGAGGAAACTGGGCTTGATTTTGAGCCAATCAATGCGAAAGATATGTATACAAAGCCTTATTTTACGACTATTGGGATGACCGATGAATCCTGTGGGACTGTGTACGGATATGCCAAAGGGACACCATCCAAAGCAGGGCAGGAAGAAAACGAAGAGATTGAGATTATTCTTGCAGATAGAACGGAAGTAAGAAGAATTTTAGAAGAAGAGAATGTGGCAATTATGTGTGCGTATATGTTAATGCATTTCCTGAACACACCGGAAGGGCATGTATTCGATTTTTTGGAGATTTAAATGGATATAGATTTATATTATCAGGAAAAAGGAAATAAAGATAAAACTCCTCTTATTCTTTTGCATGGGAACGGAGAGGACGGCTCATATTTTAAGAATCAGATAGATTATTTTAGTGACAAATACAGAGTGATTGCTTTGGATACACGTGGTCATGGCAAATCACCAAGGGGTACCGAACCATTTACTATTGAGCAGTTTTCCTGCGATTTATATGATTTTATGGTAAGGCTTGATATTTCCAACGCTGTTATTTTGGGATTTTCAGATGGAGCGAATATAGCAATGAAATTTGCAATGAGATATCCGGATAAAGTAAGGGCATTGATATTAAATGGCGGAAATCTGAATCCGAAAGGAGTAAAAAGGACGACACAAATTCCGATAGAAATAGGATACAGAATAGCAAGATGGTTCTCTTCAAAATCCCCTGATGCAAGGAAGAATGCAGAAATGCTTGGGTTAATGGTTAATGAGCCGGATATTGAACCAAACGAGTTAGCAAGCATAATAGTTCCCACGCTCGTGATTTGTGGAAGCAAGGATATGATTAAGGAATCCCATACAAAAGAGATTGCAGAAAATATACCTAATGCAAAATTATCAATTATAAAAGGCAATCACTTTATTGCAAATAAGCAACATGCTACATTTAATAATGCGGTCGAAGAATTTTTACAGACAATTTTTTAACTTGAGCAAATCAGGATTTTTAATGGAGGTAATTATGAGTAAAGCATATGAATTTTTAAAAGAATGCGGCAGTTTTTTTGTTTTGACGATAAATAACGATTTCCCAGCTGGCAGACCATTTGGAGCCGTAATGGAATATAATAATAAGTTGTATATTTCTACGAATAATGGAAATCAAGCGCATAAACAATTAAGAGAAAACGGAAATATTCAGATAGTATCGAAAAAAGAAGGGACAAGAGAGTGGATAAGAATAACAGGTAAAGTGGCGGAGTGCAATGACATCCAAATGAAACAAAAAATGTTAGATGAATGTCCTGTTCTGGCAAAGCATTTTTCATCGGCAGAAGCTGAAAATTATTTGCTTTTTCAAGTAGAAGTCTTAGAGGTGGAATTTCATTAATTAATTTCAGGTTATCAAAAAATAAAGGAACAATAAATTGGGAGTTTGGAGGGATACCGCCGATGAAATTAAAAAACATTTTGATTGTTGTTGAAGATATTGAAAAATCGAAACAATTTTATCATGACTTGTTTGGGCTTGATGTTGTACTTGATAATGATGGAAACATGATTTTAACGGAAGGTCTTGTGCTCCAGGATAAAAAAGTGTGGGGAAAGTTTTTGGAAAAGGAAATTATCCCGAAAAGCAATTCTTGTGAATTGTATTTCGAAGAATCAGATATAGAAGCATTTATTGAAAAATTGGAAAATTTATATCCCTCAGTCCAATATGTCAATCGCCTTATGACGCATAGCTGGGGACAAAAGGTGAGCCGTTTTTATGATTTAGACGGTAACTTGATTGAGGTAGGAACACCTATGTAATGTGATGACTTCCGGTTCCTGGAACTGAGTAAAGCAGGATTTCAAGAAACGGATGAAAAAAAACAATTTGAGCGTTTGAGCAATATGCCCATTATTGTGCTACTTTATTTGTTTTTTCTATATTTAATATAGATATTTAAATTATTGATTGGTAAATTTCAAGAAGATGTGAGTATAATAAAGTCAGAATATATTTTAGGAGGACGGCTTTATGAAGAAACAAATTTTAGCTCTTTTCCTTGTGGGGGCAATGATATTTGGCAGCGCAAGTGCCATATTTGCCGAAAAGAGCGCAGACAATGTGGTTGCAGCAATTAATGATGGACAAGAAAACGATTCTTTGCCATTCACAGATGTTCCGGAGGGAAGCTGGTATTACGATTACGTAAAAAGTGTCCGCGAACAGGGATTGATGACCGGTTTGGATGATACGACTTTCGGACCAGCTTCAGAACTTGTAAGGGCGCAGTTTGCAGTGATTATTTATCGCATGGAAGGCTCGCCGGAAGTAGATTCTTCTGAAAATCCATTCCCGGATAATACGGAAGATTGGTACAAGAATGCTGTGATTTGGGCTAATAAAGAAGGAATCATCACAGGTTATTCGGATTCTGGAATGTTTGGACCCAATGATGCAGTTACCCGTGAGCAGATGGCTGCGCTGATGTATCGGTATGCTGCTTATAAGGGATATGATATTGCGGATCAGACAGATATTCATCGTTTTCCAGATGCCGGAGATGTACAGGAATTTGCAAAGAAGGCTATTAGCTGGACGGTGAAAGTTGGTATTATCAGTGGTGATAATGGGAAACTTAATCCACAGGGTTCTGCTAACCGTGCGGTAGGCGCTACGATTATTGACCGTTTTGTAAAAAAGATGACGCGGGAAGTATTTGTATCTCCTGAATGGGTGAAGAGTGTCATCGATGGAGAATTACCTGCATCTGAAAATTATTTGGTTGCTAATGTAGACTGGTATGGCAGAACAACCTACGATGAGGGACATCTTCCGGGCGCTGTGTATATGACATCCAATGAGGTGGAGTATACTGATTGGGAGCCATGGCCGGAAGAAGGAGATATTGGTGATGGTTTAGACGATCTGACAGGAAAACCTTACGATGTATATAATCTGTATAATTTGAGAACTCCGGAAGAACTGGCTGCATTTTTGAAAAAATTTGGAATTGAGTCTGATACAACATTGATTCTCTACAGCAGTAATACATCTATTGATTCCAGTGTATCCCGTGTTGCTATGGGATGTTTATATGCTGGTGTGGAGAATGTAAAAATTATGGATGGAGGTCTTGAGTTATGGAAAGAAAAGGAGCTTCCTCTCACAACGGAAGAAACCCTGCCCGTAGCAGGAGACGACTCTTATGATTTTGGTGCAGAAATACCGGCTCATCCGGAATACATCATGTCAATTGAAGATGTGCAGGAGAATTTGGAGAATAATCCGGATTTTCGTCTTGTCAGCATTCGAAGGCGTGAAGAATTTACTGGTGAGATTTCCGGTTATAAATACATACCGAAGACCGGAGAACCGAAAGGTGCTATATGGGGACGCAATTCAGACGCCTATATTGAAGAGGATGGAACGGTTGTAGGTATTGATGTCGTGGAAAGCATTCTTGCCGAAGCGAATTCTTCGTTAGATAATGAGCTTTCTTTCTACTGTGGAACCGGATGGAGAGCCACAATCCCATTCTTCATCTGCTATCAGGAAGGAATGGATAATGTTACTCTTTATGATGGTGGCTGGTATCAATGGCAGTTATCAGATCCAGAAGAATATCCAATCCAGCAGATAACGCCGGAAGAAGCAGCGGCCAATGTTTTAAAATAAGAATTTTGCGATAAGCTTTTAATGATTTACAACTTAAAGCCGCTGCAGTCTCCCTGTTTAATGGAGCTGCAGCGGCTTTATTATACTGTTTTTAGCCGATTCAATAAAATCTGTTATGATATCCCAGTCATCTTTCCATCCGATGCGGATACTGTATTGTGCTTCCTTGCCAAGTGTGATGATCCGGACTTTCTGTAATTCTTCTTGTGACAGTGTGTTTCTTACAATGATTTCAGGACAGAAACATCCGCCAAGACCATTAACGCATAGCTTTAAAAGCAGTTCAATATTTGCAGCTTCCGCTTTAATAGGTGGCTGATATTCAAAAGCGTCTGTAATTTTCCGGGCATATCTGCCGGAAATATTCTGTTCATGGCTGATAAGCAATGGACAGGCTTCCAGTAATCTGTAATCGTTATCAGTCTGAATCCTCTGAACCGCTTTTTCTGTATCATTTTTAAATAAAGCGGAAAAAAGTTCTCGTTCTATTACGAATACGACATTCTCTTGGTAAAGTTCCAATTGATTCAGCTTAGAGTGATAGTCGGCAAAATCTGATATGCAAATGTCGATTTCTCCGGTTTTTAGTTTTTGAGTTAAGATATCATTTGTTCCGTCTACTATATTTAAGTCAATTCCGGGATGTTTTTGATGAAAATCCATGATAATAGGCGGAAGGATGATATTGCCTCGTGTGTGCGTAATACCAAGTTTCAGGACTCCCATTTCTTCATCAGAAAATTTGTTCAGTGTATGTTTTAATTCCCGAACCTGATTTTGGATAATCTGCGCATGTTTTATAAATTCTTTTCCGGCATATGTTATTTCCAGAGGGACATGCCGTACAAATAATTGGCATCCCAATTCTGCTTCTAAGGATGCAATGTGCGCACTGAGCGTCTGCTGTGTTATGTTCAGGCGCTCGGCAGCTTTGGTGATGCTTTTTTCGTTTGCTGTTGTTATAATATAATCCATACTTTGCAGGTTCATATTTTACTCCTTTATATGATACATTACAGATTTTTACTGTGATTTATACTAATAATTACAGTTAGACTTTTTGTCTCTATCTATTATACTATAATTTGGCAATATAGAATTCAAGGAGAAAAAAATGAAAACATCAAAAAAAGATTCTAAGTATCTCGTTTGTGAATCGAAAACTACTTATATTTTGCTTATGTTCAGTGCAGGAATGATGGGAGCGTATACATTTAATCTGCGTGGAGAAGTTTTCTGTAATGCGCAGACAGCAAATTTTGTTATTATGGCTGTCACACTCGGAAAAGGGGAAATTGCAAAAGGGCTTTATTATCTGATCCCGATTTCGGCTTACTTTTTGGGTACTTTTATATCAGAAGTAATTCCAACACCTATAAAGAAAATTGGTTTTCTCCGCTGGGATACCTGCCTTATAGCGATTGAGGCAGCGGTTCTTTTCGCGATAGGGTTTATTCCGCTGAGTATCCCGGATCAAATTGTGCAGGTGGCAATTAATTTTATTGCTTCCATGCAATATAATACATTCAGACAGGCAGAGGGAGTTCCGATGGCTACTACCTTCTGTACGAATCATTTGAGGCAGGTTGGCGTCGCATGTGCAAAAATAATACGGAAAAAAGACCGTTCTGCTGTAAGCCGCGGCCTGATTCATGCCGGTATGCTTGCTTCGTTTACACTGGGGGCAATCATTCTGACCTTTTTTGCCGACATTCTTCAGGAGAAATCTATTTGGCTGGCGCTGGTTCCTGAGCTCCTTTTGTTATGCAGACTGGTACATGCTGACCTTTACGAAGAACATGATTTATTGATGCGCAAACCCTCCGGTCACTAAGAGACAATTGCTATTTTGGGCAATCTGTCATATAATAGTACTATGTGTATAAAACAGGAAATAATTGTTGATTTGGGAGGAGTTCATTATGACGTTTAAAGGGAAAGTGTCAATATTCTGGAAATTGGCTATAGCAATTCTTAACGGGATAGCAATTGCTACTGTTATAATCAGCGGTATTTCAGAAGCGCTGATTGCTCCAGCTCTGTTTTTAGTAGTATTGGATTTGTATTTCATTCCGGTTCTTTTTAAAAACGAGGTGATTGTCACAAAGAAAGAGCTGATTGTACAGTTTGGATTACTGAAAAAAGTTCTTCCGATTCAGGAAATCCTCGTAGTGAGGCAGATGAAGGATTATTCTGCTTCTTTTGCGGCGGACTTTAACCGTATTGGGATTGAATCTAGGAGGAAGACTACGGTCTTTGTGTCCGTCGATGACCCTGACGCCCTGATAAGTGAGCTGAGAAAGCTGAACAAAAAGATTAAATATGTTCTATAAAGGAAAAAAAGAGATGTACAAAAAAATATTAAAAAAAATAACAGCATTGTTTTTAGCTGGAGCAATGGTTTTGCCAGGCCTTACCGTCCGGGCTGGGTCTGAGGACGAGATTGCAGTGAATACAGAGGAAAATGTTACAATAGATCGGGAACATTTTCCGGATGAAAAATTTAGAAGTTATATTGATACCTATATTGACTGGAATCATGACGGGGTATTATCGCAGAATGAAAGAAGTTCAGTAAAGTATATTTCGGTTACGGATTTGGGAATAACGGATTTGAGCGGAATAGAATATTTTCCTTTGCTTGTCGGATTGAGCTGTTCAACTAATTCGATAACAACTCTCGATTTGAGTGCGAACACGGCGTTGGAAATGCTTTATTGTAGTGAAAACGGTATGACCAGCCTAAATATAAGCGGATGTACAGCATTGCAGACATTAGCTTGTGGATGGAATGAATTGGATTCTCTGGATTTGAGTCAAAATGTGAACTTAGTACATATTACATGCGAAGATAATAATCTGGCTAGTTTGGATCTGAGTCGAAATAAAGTATTGGAAGAATTGTACTGTGGATGGAATAAATTGACTTCTTTGGATTTGAGTCAGAATACGAAGCTGACTAGATTGTCATGCTACGAAAATCATATGAAAACATTAGAATTGGGAAATAATCAGAATCTGAGCCTTCTGCTTTTAAGCAACCAGACGATTTCTATGGAAGCTAATTGGGTAAACGGAGAATGGATTCTGGATATGTCTCAGGCAATTGAAAAAGATAAATTGACAAGATTGACGCCTAACCACGGCGATTATGATGCGGAAACCGGAATTTTAGTTCTTCCTGAAGGACAGCCGGATCACATTCAATATGAGTATGAAACAAATAGTGCAGAAAATATGTCGGTGGAAGTGGAAATTTCTTATAATCGTTCGTTGCCATTTGTAGATGTAAATGAGGGCGACTGGTTCTACGATACAGTATACTATAATTATTTTGAAGGGTTGATGACAGGTCTTGACCCGATACATTTTGGCCCGGCTGATTCGCTGGCAAGAGCGCAGTTTGCAGTTATACTTTGGAGAATGAATGGCTCACCGGAGGTAGAGTATAAGGCATTATTTCCGGATGTGCAGGATGGAATCTGGTATACAGATGCGATTTTATGGGCAGAAAGTACAGGAGTTGTTACCGGTTACACCAACACGGGAATGTTTGGCCCTGCTGATAAGATTACCCGTGAACAGATGGCAGTAATGATGTACCGTTATGCAAAATATCTGAAATATGATGTCGGCAAAAAAGAAGATTTCAGTCGCTTTGAAGATGCGGCAATGGTGAGTCGTTATGCAGAAGATGCAATGCAATGGGCAGTAGGTAATGGAATCATTACCGGAAAGAATAATGGAACCATTATTGATCCACTTGGAAATGCGGCACGCGCGGAATGTGCGGCGATTATCCAGCGGTTTATTTCTGTCGGAAATGAGTAAACGAAAAACACACTGTAAAACATCTTGCAGTGTGTTTTCCTATACAGAATGATAAGATACTTAAGAGGCGTGATGAAGATGGAATGCGTGCTTTGTCCCAGAGAGTGCGGGGCAGACAGAGAACAAGGAAAATTGGGGTTCTGCGGTGAGACAGCCGCCCTCCGGGTATCGCGGGCGGCGCTCCACATGTGGGAGGAACCTTGTATATCCGGAAAGGAAGGATCTGGAACCGTCTTTTTTACCGGCTGTACATTGCGGTGTGTATACTGTCAGAATCATGTAATAGCCACCGGCAAAGTGGGAAAACTAATCAGTATAGAGCGGCTGGCTGAGATCTTTCTGGAATTACAGGATGCAAAAGCGAATAATATTAACCTTGTGACACCTACACATTTTGTCCCGCAGATTATAAAAGCATTGGATCTTGCGAAAGAAAAAGGACTTATGCTCCCGGTAGTTTACAATACTGGTGGCTATGAGAACGTGGAGACGCTTCGGGCTTTGGAAGGTTACGTGGACATCTACCTTCCGGACTTCAAATATTTAGACCCTGTCCATGCCGGACGTTACTCTATGGCGGAGGATTATCCGGAAGTGGCGAAGAAGGCGCTGGCTGAAATGGTACGGCAGACAGGAAATCCGGAATTTGACAGACGGGGGATGATGATGCGTGGGGTGATTGTACGTCACCTTCTCTTGCCGGGCTGTCTGCATGATGCAAAGAAAATCGTATCTTACCTGCATCATGCCTACGGAAACCGGATTTATATGAGCTTACTGAGCCAATACACCCCTCTGGATTCGCTGGATAAAAAGGCTTTTCCGGAACTTGCCGTTAAGGTGAGACATAAAAATTATGAGCGGCTGGTGGATTATACCATTGATCTTGGAGTGGAACAGGCATTTATACAAGAAGGAGAGACGGCGAAAGAAAGTTTTATTCCGCCGTTTACATTGGAAGGAGTTTAAAATATGCAGATTATAAAGCAGCTTATTCTTATGATACTGAAACCGCTGTCGTTTCTCCCGGCAATTCTTATGATGTGTGTGATTTTTAATTTTTCGGCACAGACAGGAGTTGATTCAGGAAATTTGAGTTACGCGGTAAGCCATAAGACGGTAGAAATCGGAAATAAAGTCTTGAATAAGAATCTGGAGGAATGGGAAATTGATGAGGCAGCATATCGAATTGAATATCCTGTAAGGAAATTAGCCCATATGACAGAGTATTTCCTTCTGGCAATTGCAGTATCTTTTCCTTTTTATGTTTACGGAGTAAGAGGCATTGCGCTTATGGTTGTGGCAGGATTCATATGCGTGGGTTTTGCATGCGGAGATGAATACCATCAGTCTTTTGTGGATGGAAGAGGTCCTTCCGTAAAAGATGTTATAATAGACAGTGTTGGTGTGTTTGCCGGAATTATTGCAGTCAGAATCTGCTGCTTTACGATACTTGCACCATTCAGAATGCTGGAGAGGCGGAGAAGAAAAAAAGCGCAGATACGGCGTCGGAAAAAGGCTTATCGGTAAATGGAAAGAAAACGAAGTGAGGCGGATTGCATAAAATTAAGTACAAGGGCTTAAATGAGAACGGTTTTCATTTAAACCCTTGCTATTTTTATAACGAAGTGTTATACTGTGCGAGTCAAAGAAATTATAAGAACAAAGGAGAATGAAAGATGGCACAGTTTGAACAGTGGGCAGGATTTACCGGAAGAAACTGGAAAAGTTCCGTAGATGTTCGTGATTTTATTCAGAATAACTACACGCCGTATGATGGTGATGAATCTTTCCTGGAAGGACCGACAGAGGGAACAGAAAAATTATGGGGCAAGCTGCAGGAGCTTCAGAAGGAAGAACGTGCAAAAGGCGGCGTACTTGATATGGAGACAGAGATTGTTTCCGGTCTTACTGCTTATGGCCCGGGATATATCAGTGAAGAGTTGAAGGATCTTGAAAAAATTGTCGGCCTTCAGACTGATAAACCGCTTAAGAGAGCTTTCATGCCTTATGGTGGTATTAAGATGGCAGAACAGGCTTGTACAACTTATGGGTATCAGCCAAGTGAAAAACTGCATGAGATTTTTACAAAATATCACAAAACACATAATCAGGGTGTGTTTGATATCTATACACCGGAGATGAAGAAAGCACGTCACAATAAGATTATCACAGGACTTCCGGATACATATGGCCGCGGACGTATCGTTGGCGATTACCGCCGTGTTGCTCTTTATGGTATTGATTTCCTGATTGAGAAGAAGCATTATGACTTTGAGCGTTATGCAAGACACGGTATGAAAGGAACCGATTTCCGCCTTCGTGAAGAAGTAGCAGATCAGATTCGTGCACTGCAGGATATGAAGGTAATGGCTTCTGTATATGGGTTTGATATTTCACAGCCTGCAAAGGATGCGAGAGAAGCAGCTCAGTGGCTGTATTTCGGATATCTTGCTGCGATTAAGACCCAGAATGGCGCTGCAATGAGTGTTGGCCGTGTCTCCACATTCCTTGATATTTATATTGAAAGAGACTTAAAGAATGGAACCATTACAGAGGCAGAGGCTCAGGAGTTGATTGACCACATGGTTATGAAGTTCCGTATGGTTAAATTCGCAAGAATCCCATCCTACAATGAATTATTCTCAGGTGACCCGGTTTGGGCAACTCTGGAGGTCGCAGGACTTGGGCAGGATGGACGTTCTATGGTAACAAAGAACGATTTCCGTTTCCTTCATACACTGGAGAACATGGGTCCGTCACCGGAGCCGAACCTGACGGTTCTTTATTCAGAAAGATTGCCTGAGAACTTCAGAAAATATGCAGCGCATATTTCTGTGACAACAAGTTCCATCCAGTATGAGAATGATGACGTAATGCGCCCGGTATGGGGAGATGACTATAGTATCTGCTGCTGTGTATCTGCTACGCAGACCGGTAAGGAGATCCAGTTCTTCGGAGCACGTGCGAACCTTGCAAAATGCCTGTTGTACGCAATTAATGGCGGTGTTGATGAAAAAACCAAGCAGCAGGTAGGTCCGGCTTACAAGCCGATTACATCGGAATATCTTGATTATGATGAAGTAATGGAGAAATACGATGATATGATGGAATGGTTATCTAAGCTCTATGTAGATACCCTGAACATGATTCATTATATGCATGATAAATACTATTATGAAGCAGCAGAAATGGCTCTTATTGATACCAATGTAAGACGTACCTTCGCAACAGGTATTGCAGGCTTTTCACATGTAGTAGATTCTCTGAGCGCAATTAAGTATACAAAGGTTAAAGTAATCCGTGACGAAGATGGCCTTGCTGTAGGGTTTGAGCCGGAAGGAGACTTCCCAAGATATGGTAATGATGATGACCGTGCAGATGATATTGCAATCTGGATTCTTAAGACATTTATGCACAAACTGAGCAAATGCCATACATACAGGGATTCTGAACCTACAACCTCTATTCTTACTATTACTTCTAACGTAGTATATGGTAAGGCAACAGGAACGCTTCCGGATGGAAGAAAAGCCGGAGAACCATTGTCACCGGGTGCAAACCCATCTTATGGAGCAGAGAAGAACGGTCTGCTTGCGTCCCTGAATTCTGTGGCAAAACTGCCATATGAACTGGCACTGGATGGTATTTCTAATACACAGACAATCAGCCCGGATGCACTGGGACATAATGATGAAGAACGTACCAACAATCTTGTTACAGTTATGGACGGCTATTTCAAGAAGGGCGCACATCATTTGAATGTAAATGTATTTGGTACAGAAAAGCTGATTGATGCTATGGAACATCCAGAGAAGCCGGAATATGCTAACTTTACGATTCGTGTTTCCGGATATGCTGTTAAATTTATCGACCTGACACGCGAACAGCAGATGGATGTTATTTCAAGAACCTGCCATGGTACGATGTAATTGATTATTAAGTAGATAAAAGGAGCTTAAACGATGACAAAAGGATATATTCATTCTTTAGAAAGTTTTGGCTCTGTAGATGGACCGGGTGTCCGTTTTGTAATCTTCACTTCCGGCTGTGCCATGCGCTGCCAGTTCTGTCATAATCCAGACACCTGGAAGATGCAGTCCGGCACGCAGTACACAGCGGATGAACTGCTGGATAAAGCTATGAAATACCGCGCTTACTGGGGAAGTAAGGGCGGTATTACAGTAAGTGGGGGAGAACCGCTTCTACAGATTGATTTTCTGATAGAATTATTCCGGAAAGCCAAGGAAGCGGGGATACATACCACCTTAGATACAAGCGGTAATCCATTTACAAGAGAAGAACCTTTCTTCGATAAATTCAAAGAATTAATGAAGTATACAGATCTGATACTTCTGGATATTAAACAAATTGATGATGAGCAGCATAAGATTCTGACCGGTCATAGCAATCAAAACATATTGGATATGGCGAAATATTTGTCCGATATCGGGAAACCGGTATGGATCCGCCACGTTCTTGTGCCGGAGAGAAGCGACAAGGATGAGTATTTGGAACGGCTGCACGATTTCATATCCGGACTTTCTAATGTAGAAAAAGTAGAAGTGCTTCCATACCATACGCTTGGTACTTTCAAATGGAAAGAACTTGGCATGGAGTATCCGTTGGAAGGGATAAATCCTCCTACAAAAGAGCGGGTGGAAAATGCAAAACAGAAACTGGGAGCTCAATAGAAAAATATGGTAAAGCAGGTTATAAGTTGAAATATGCGGATACTTAGCGTATAATAGATTAAGTTACAAATAACTTTTTTGCGCGTTGCGTTGTATAAAGGAGGTAGATAATGAAATTAACAAAAGCTGCAAAAAGGATAACATGCTTTTTGCTGTGCGTCATGTTATCTTTTAATGTACTGTATGTCCGTGCAGATGCCGCAGAAGACGAGAATACAGCGGCCGGACAGAATGTGACAGAAGCGGAAAATCTGGATCTGATGCCGCTGGATGAAGAAGAAACCGAAAGTCCTGATGCAGAAATGACGGAAGACAATTGGAGATACCAGGATGGTGAGAGAATAGATGAGACCGAGGACGCGCTTCCTGACGATACGATTTCTATTCAGGCAACGGAGACTCCTACACATCCTGAGGGAACACGTCTGGGAATTGACGTGAGTGAACATAATAGCGGTATTCACAATCACGAGACGGACAAGACTCCCATTGATATTGACTGGGAAAAAGTAAAAGCTGACGGCGTGGATTTCGCAATCATCCGCTGTGGCTGGGGTATGAATTATACTTCACAGGATGACTTGACATGGGAAAGAAATGTCAGCGAATGTGAACGTCTTGGCATTCCTTATGGGGTCTATATCTATTCCTATGCAGATAGTGTGGAGCGTGCGAAAAGCGAGGCAGAGCATGTATTAAGGCTGATTGAAGGACATAATCTGTCTTATCCCGTATTCTATGATATGGAAGACAACTCGACCCTTGGCGCTGACCTGGCTGAGATTGCAAAGACTTTCTGCGGCATCATTGAAGATGCGGGTTATCCGGTGGGCGTCTATGCGAATTTGAACTGGTGGAATAACTATCTGACAGATGAGTGCTTTGACAACTGGTATAAATGGGTTGCACAGTATTATACGACCTGTAATTATAAAGGAGACTATACTATGTGGCAGTTTACTTCCAGTGGTAAAGTGGATGGAATTACCGGCGCTTGTGATATGAACTGGCAGATTGGTTATCCGAATGACCATGGATACATAGGTCCTTTTCAGGATGTAACAGCTGATTCGTGGTATGCGGATGCGGTTTCTTATGTTTATAACAAAGGATTAATGAAAGGCCTTGAAGAGACTGTTTTTGGACCGGACCAAATTCTCGCCAGAGCACAGTTTGCTGTCATTATCCACCGCTTTGAAGGGAAGCCGGTAACAACTTACAGCGATGTTTTTCCGGATGTAAAGGCAGGAACATGGTATATGCAGGCGGTTCTTTGGGCAAACAGCGAGGGAATCATAACAGGATATGATGATACAAAATTGTTTGGCGTGGCTGATGATATAACCCGCGAACAGATGGCGACGATGATGTACCGTTATGCACTGTACAAGGGGTATGATGTATCAGAAGTTGGTGAGCTGGATTCCTTTGCAGATGGTGATAAGGTAAATGATTTTGCCAAAGATGCTATTAAATGGTGTATCGGAACCGGAATTATTACCGGAAAAGATGGTCTGATCGCGCCGCAGGATCATACAAACCGTGCAGAATGTGCAACGATTATTATGCGTTTCATGCAATACTATGAGCAATAATCGCTGATAGAATGAAATGCCAATTGTAAACTTTTTCTTGATAAAGGTTGACAATTGGCATTTTTGCATTTATACTTGGAAAAGATTCAATAATCAAGGAGGAATAAAACAATGCAAAAATCTAAAATTTCTATTCAGGATATATGCAGTATTGCGATTATGACCGCACTAATTGCTGTAATGGCACAGATTTCAATTCCGATGCCGCTTGGGGTTCCCATGACAATGCAGACATTTGCCATAACTCTGGCGGGAATTGTCCTGGGGTCAAAACGCGGGGCGCTTTCCGCAATTGTTTATCTCCTGCTGGGAGCGGTGGGAGTCCCTGTTTTTGCCGGTTTCAGCGGCGGCGCGCAGAACCTGATCGGACCGACAGGCGGATTTTTGATTTCTTTTCCAATTATGGCATTTTTAATAGGTCTAGGCGTTGAATTAAAGAAGAAAAAAGGAATGTTTTTACTTTTCCTGATTTTGGGAACGGTGTCAAACTATGTGGTTGGCGTGGCAATGTTCTGTATTGTGACACAGAGTCCGGTTATAACAGGAATTACGGCCTGCGTTCTTCCTTTCATTCCGACTGCGATTATTAAGGCTGCAGTCGCTTCTGTTCTTGGATTACAGATACAAAGAAGACTGGGAGCAGCGCTGCAATGGACATAAAGTTAAGGCCGCATCATCTGCTTTGTACGCAGGGCTATCAGGGAAATGGATACAGTAAAGAATTTGTGGAGAATATGAATCAGATTACCGCACGCTTACGAAGCCACGAGCCGGTGAAAATCAGGCTTGTTTTTTCCACCGATGATTTATGCCGTTGTTGCCCCAACATGCTGGCAGAAGGCTTGTGCCGGACAGATGATAAAGTAACAAAATTTGATCGCAAGATTGTAGCGTACTTTGATTTGAAGGAACAAGAGTACATTTACCAGGATATTGTAACAGAAATCCAAAGTAAAATAACACCGGAAATACTGGCCGATATCTGCGAAGGCTGCGGCTGGTATCCGGTAAGTGCATGTAGAGAAAAAATTTTAAAAGATAGGCTGCACCATTGCTAGCCTGTCTTTTTTCGTGTATAATATTTTAAAATGGATTTGAAAAAAGTACAAACAGGAGGATTTGAGATGTCTAAGAGAAAAGATATCCATAAAGTACTGATTATTGGTTCTGGACCGATTATTATAGGGCAGGCATGTGAATTTGATTATTCCGGAACACAGGCATGTAAAGCACTTAGGAATTTAGGGTATGAGATTATATTAGTTAATTCCAATCCGGCAACTATTATGACCGATCCGGAGATTGCAGATGTTACCTATATTGAACCGTTGAATGTGGAGAGAATTGAACAGATTATCGCAAAAGAAAGACCAGATGCGTTATTGCCGAATCTTGGAGGGCAGTCCGGTCTTAATTTGTGTTCGGAACTTTCACAGAAAGGGATTCTGGACAAGTATCAGGTTAAGGTTATCGGTGTGCAGGTAGACGCTATTGAACGTGGAGAAGACAGAATTGAATTCAAGCATACGATGGAAAGTCTTGGAATTGAGATGGCAAAAAGTGAGGTTGCTTATTCTGTAGAAGAGGCATTGGCGATTGCTGACAAACTGGGATATCCGGTGGTACTCCGCCCGGCATATACTATGGGCGGTTCCGGCGGCGGCTTGGTCTATAATGTAGAAGAATTAAAGACAGTCTGTGCCCGTGGGCTGCAGGCAAGCCTTGTGGGACAGGTGCTTGTAGAAGAATCTATTCTCGGATGGGAAGAGTTGGAACTGGAAGTCGTACGTGATGCCAACAATAATATGATTACCGTATGTTTTATTGAGAATATGGACCCTCTTGGCGTCCACACAGGCGATTCTTTTTGTTCTGCGCCGATGCTCACGATTTCCGAAGAAGTCCAGAAACGGCTGCAGGAGAAATCATATAAGATTGTTGAGTCTATCCAGGTAATCGGGGGAACCAATGTGCAGTGGGCACATGACCCGAAGACGGATAGGGATATTATTATTGAAATCAATCCAAGGACGTCCCGTTCTTCTGCTTTGGCTTCTAAGGCAACCGGATTCCCGATTGCTCTTGTATCCGCAATGCTGGCAGCCGGACTTACGCTGGATGAGATACCGTGTGGAAAATATGGTACGCTTGACAAATATGTTCCGGATGGTGATTATGTAGTAATTAAATTCGCCAGATGGGCATTTGAGAAGTTTAAAGGAGTGGAAGACAAGCTGGGAACCCAGATGCGTGCTGTCGGAGAGGTTATGAGTATCGGTAAGACTTACAAGGAAGCATTTCAGAAGGCAATCCGCAGTCTTGAAACCGGACGCTATGGACTGGGACACGCTAAGGATTTCGATCAGAAATCAAAGGAAGAACTGTTAAAATTGTTGATTACACCTTCCAGTGAACGGCATTTTATTATGTATGAAGCACTCAGGAAAGGGGCATCCGTAGATGAGATTCATGAAATTACGAAGGTAAAACATTATTTCATTGAACAGATGAAGGAATTGGTAGAGGAAGAAGAAGCGCTCGCTGCATTCCGGGGCGGCCTTCCGTCTGATGAAGCTTTGATTACAGCAAAGAAGAATGGGTTTTCTGATAAATATTTAAGTCAGATTCTTGATATACCGGAAGATGCAGTGAGGGAGAGACGAATTGCACTGGGTATGGAAGAAGCCTGGGAGGGTGTGCACGTCAGCGGAACAAAGGACAGCGCCTATTATTATTCTACTTACAATGCACCGGATCAGAATCCGGTAAAGGAGAGCAAGCCGAAGATCATGATCCTTGGCGGCGGCCCGAACCGTATCGGCCAGGGGATTGAGTTCGATTATTGCTGTGTACATGCATCATTAGCACTTAAGAAGTTGGGATTTGAGACAATTATCGTGAACTGTAATCCAGAGACCGTATCTACCGACTATGATACATCTGACAAGCTTTATTTTGAACCGCTGACGCTGGAAGATGTACTGAGCATTTATAAAAAAGAAAAGCCGGTAGGCGTAATTGCGCAGTTTGGAGGGCAGACACCGCTGAACCTTGCTTCTGACCTGGAGAAAAACGGAGTGAAAATCCTGGGAACCTCTCCTTCTGTGATTGATCTTGCAGAGGACAGAGATCAGTTCCGTGCCATGATGGATAAGTTGGAAATCCCTATGCCCGAATCGGGAATGGCTGTCAATGTGGAAGAAGCACTGCAGATTGCAGAAGAAATCGGTTATCCGGTCATGGTTCGTCCATCTTACGTGCTTGGCGGAAGAGGGATGGAAGTTGTATATGATGCGGACAGCATGGTTGGATATATGAATGCGGCAGTGGGCGTGACACCGGACAGACCGATTCTGATTGACCGTTTCCTTGGACATGCCACAGAGTGTGAAGCTGACGCTATTAGCGATGGAACCCATGCATTCGTTCCGGCAGTTATGGAACATATTGAGCTTGCCGGTGTTCATTCCGGTGACTCTGCATGTATCATTCCGTCCAAATATATTTCAAAAGAGAACCTGGAGACGATAAAGGAATATACTAGAAAGATTGCCGAAGAAATGCATGTGCAGGGGCTTATGAATATGCAGTATGCCATCGAGAATGGCAAAGTGTATGTTCTGGAAGCGAATCCAAGAGCTTCCAGAACAGTTCCATTGGTATCTAAAGTATGTAATATACGGATGGTGCCGCTGGCGATTGACATTGTCACATCTGAATTAACAGGAAAGCCTTCTCCGGTTCCGCAGCTTAAAGAACAGAATATTCCATATTATGGCGTGAAGGAAGCTGTTTTTCCATTTAATATGTTCCAGGAGGTAGATCCGGTACTTGGGCCGGAAATGCGCTCTACAGGAGAAGTTCTGGGACTTTCCAGGTTCTACGGGGAGGCATTTTACAAAGCGCAGGAGGCAACTCAGAAGAAGCTGCCGCTTAAAGGAACCGTCTTACTTTCTGTCAACGATAAAGACAAACCGGAAATTGTGGAGGTGGCAAAAGAATTTGCTGAGACAGGATTTACGATTATTGCATCCAGACATACTTGTGAGTTAATCCGCGAAGCCGGAATCGAAGCTGAAATGGTAAATAAGCTTCAGGAAGGCAGACCAAATATGCTGGATCTGATTACAAATGGTAAGATTGATTTGATTGTAAATACACCAATCGGACAGGAACGAAAAGAAGATGACAGCTATCTTCGTAAGGCGGCAATTAAGAAAAAGATTCCGTATATGACAACAATTGCCGCGGCGAAAGCAACTGTAAGCGGCATTAAATCCATGAAAAAACAAGGCTGCGGAGAAGTGAAATCCCTCCAGGAATTACATGCCGAGATAAAGGAAAAATAGATAGCAAGGAGAACGAAAGATGAAGAAATTTATAGAAGAATTTAAAGCATTTATCAATCGCGGCAATGTGATGGATATGGCGGTCGGCGTAATTATCGGTGGTGCATTCACTTCGATTGTAACATCACTTGTAGAAGATATTTTAAGTCCTATTATCGGTTTGTTTGGTGGTAAGAATTTTGACTCGTTGAGTGTGAATATTCTGGGTGAGGTAACACTGAATTACGGAAAGTTCATTACAGCAGTTGTGAATTTCCTGATTATGGCAGTTGTTGTCTTTCTGATTGTAAAGGCAATGAATACAGCAGCGGCTAAATTTTCTAAAAAGGAAGAGGCTGTGGAAGCGGCAACAACGAAAATCTGTCCCTTCTGTAAGACGGAGATTGCAATTGATGCCACAAGATGTCCGAATTGTACATCTATGCTGGAGGAATAAAACGGCAGGTAATAAAATGGAGGCGGTTTTATGACTATGTATGACCTGATTATCAAAAAGAAGAGAGGAATGGCTCTTACAAAGGAAGAAATTCATTTTATGATTCAGGGGTACGTATCAGAAAAAATTCCTGATTATCAGATGTCTGCTATGATGATGGCAATCTGCTTCCGGGGAATGAATGAAAACGAGACGAAAGAACTGACGCTTGCTATGGCTCACAGCGGAGATATGATGGATTTGTCGCATGTTGAAGGAATAAAAGTGGATAAACACAGTACCGGAGGAGTAGGAGATAAGACATCTCTTGTGCTTGGACCAATGGCGGCCTCCGTTGGGATTCCGGTGGCAAAGATGGCAGGAAGAGGTCTGGGGCATACGGGCGGAACCATTGATAAGCTGGAAAGTATACGTGGATTTTCTACGGAGCTTTCCGAAGAAACTTTTATCCGCAATGTAAATGATATTCATATTGCAATTGCGGGGCAGACCAGGAATCTTGCCCCGGCAGACAAGAAACTATACGCTCTCCGGGATGTGACCGGGACGGTGGATCAAATGTCCCTGATTGCCAGCAGTATTATGAGCAAGAAACTCGCAGCCGGGGCAGACGCTATTATACTTGATGTAAAAACAGGTGACGGGGCATTTATGAAGAGTCTGGAAGATGCAAGAGCGCTTGCAAAAGAGATGGTAACAATCGGGCGGCTTGCAGGAAAACGGATGAAAGCTGTTATTTCTGATATGGATCAGCCGCTGGGTTATGCGGTAGGAAATGCATTGGAAGTAAAAGAGGCGATCAACACATTGCAAGGGCACGGCCCGGAGGATTTGACAGAATTGGCTGTTACGCTTGGCTCTTATATGGCAGTTGCTGCAGAAAAAGCAGAGACTTTTGAAGAAGGCAGGGAACTGATGAATGAAACCTTGCAGAACGGAAATGCCTGGAGGAAATTCTGTGAATTTGTGAAAGCGCAGGGTGGGGACGTCTCACAGGTAAAAGAACCTTCTCGTCTCCCGTCTGCACAATATATTGTGCCGGTACAATCTCCGGTGAGTGGATTTACGGCCGATATTAAAACAGAGGAAATCGGTCGCATCAGTTTGCTTTTGGGCGGAGGACGCGAAACGAAAGAAAGCATCATTGACCCGGCAGTCGGAATTGTTCTTTGCAGGAAAAAAGGCGAGTATATTGAGAAAGGCGATACGCTGGCTTATCTTCATGCAAATGCTAAAGAAAAGCTGTCCGCTGCAGAAGAAAGGCTTCTTGCGGCTTGGTCCTGGTCTGATACACCGGTAAAGGCAAAATCTATCATCAAAGAAGTTATTTAATTTCTGAAGCAGGATAATGTAATAAGAAACAAAAGCTGCACATAGATTAGTTATAAAACTATGTGTGGCTTTTATTATGAAAAGAAAAGGAACGAACATAGATGCCACTTCGCTGCAGAGCCGTATGGCAGATGCTTATGGGATACCGAAAGATGTTGCCCTTGGAATGCCGATTCTTACTGTGACCGGAAACTCAGAACTGTGCCTTGAAAATTATCGTGGTATACAGGAATATACCGATACTTTAATTCGTATACAGACGAAAACAGGACAGATTAAACTGCATGGAACCTGCCTGAAGGTAGAATATTACACGAATGATGAAATGAAAGTAACAGGAAGACTGCATTCAGTTGAATATCAATAGGGGGAATTTCATTGTTAACATCACTCATCCGATATTTGAAAGGCTATCTGAGAATCCGCGTGGCAGGATATTCACCGGAAAGATTTTTAAATGCCTGCAGTCACAGAGGGATTTATATTTGGAATCTTACAGCCGATCAAGGGGCTTATGATATGTACATAACTATCAAAGGATTTCATAAATTAAAGCCAATTATAAAGAAGACCGGGACGAAGGTTATCATAACAGAACGGTTCGGGCTTCCTTTTTTTTTACACAGATACCGGAAACGCAAGCTTTTTTTTTCCGGTGCGGCAGGATGTGTTTTCCTCGTTTATCTTCTTTCACTGTTTATATGGAATATTGACATAAGCGGCAACATTCGATATAGTGATGATACAATTCTTACCTTTTTGGAATCACGAGACATTACACATGGAATGAAAAAGTCGGAGATTGATTGTGCCGGTATTGTAAAGGCACTCCGAAAAGAGTATAACGATATTGTGTGGGCGTCGGCTTCCGTAAAGGGTACAAGATTGTTTGTACAGATTAAGGAAAACGAGGATTCCTATAAAAATGAAGAAAGTGATTCTGCTATACAGGAACAGGGGGAAGATATCGTAGCAGACAGGGATTGTGTCATTACAGAAATGATTACAAGGAGCGGAACCCCGATGGTTCATGTGGGAGACAGCGTTAAAAAAGGAGATATCCTTGTCTCGGGACGAGTAGAAATTTTAAATGACAGCGGAGAAGTTACGGGATATCATTATTTGAAATCCGACGCAGATATCCGCGGTCAGACTTCCATAGTTTATGAAGAAAGACAGAACCTTACTTATACAGCAAAAAAGTATGAAAATATTAAAAAAGAATTTTACTTCATAAGAGCCGGCCATTATATCATTGGTTTTGGAGCATATAAAAATCCTTATGAAACCTTCGAAATATGGACCGAGGAGACTGCCCTTCAGATAGGAAAAAACTTTTTGCTTCCGTTTTCTTATGGAACACGTACCATCATCCCCTATCAACCTGTAGAAAAAAGTTATGGAAAAGAAGAAATTCAGGATATACTTAGTGAAAAGTTTTCTAGATATTGTGCAGATATGAAAAAAAAGGGGGTAGAAATTCTGCAGAATAATGTTAAAATATACACAGAGCGCGATTTTGCATCGGCAAAGGGAACATTAACCATTCTTACAGATATCGGCGGTAAATTGCCAACGGAAGAAATCCCTTTGCCTGAAACCACCGGGGAAGACGGGACAGAAAGGACAGATACAGACGATGGGAATGAATGAAATAACGGTAGATATCCCGGCCGAGTACCAGAGCGTGGTATTTGGTCAATTTGATGCATTTGCAAAGAAAATAGAAAGAACACTTCACGTTACTTTGATTGCTCGCGGAGATACGGTGAAAATCCTCGGTGAATCTTCCAGGACGGCAAAGGCGGAGAGCGTGCTGAAGCAATTGATAGAACTTGCCAAACGGGGAAACGATATCAGGGAGCAGAATGTTGATTATACTTTGTCGCTTGCCATGGAAGGCAGTGAAGAAAAGGTGCTTGAGATAGACCAGGACATTATCTGTCATACCCTGCAGGGGAAGCCCATTAAACCTAAGACACTGGGACAGAAGAAATATGTAGACGCAATCCGGAAACAAATGATTGTATTCGGCTTAGGACCTGCCGGAACCGGAAAGACGTATCTGGCAATGGCGATGGCAATCACAGCTTTTAAAAATAATGAAGTGGGAAGGATTATTCTTACCAGACCCGCGATAGAAGCCGGAGAGAAGCTGGGATTCCTGCCCGGAGACCTGCAGAGTAAAATTGATCCCTATCTCCGTCCTCTCTACGATGCGTTATATCAGATTATGGGGGCAGAAAGCTTTCTTAAGAATTCTGAAAAGGGACTGATTGAGGTGGCGCCTCTTGCTTATATGAGAGGGCGGACACTGGATAATGCATTTATTATACTGGATGAAGCACAAAATACGACTCCGGCGCAGATGAAGATGTTTTTAACAAGAATTGGTTTTGGCTCTAAAGTTGTCATTACCGGAGATGCCACGCAAAAAGACCTTCCGGGCAATCAGATTTCAGGTCTGGATGTGGCGGTTAAGGTAGTAAGAAATATTGAAGATATCAGCATTTGCAACCTAACCAGCAGAGATGTTGTAAGACATCCGCTGGTACAGAGGATTGTAAAAGCATATGAAGAATATGAGACAAAAAAACCAGGAAAGAACCGGAGGAAAAAATAAGATGACTCTTTATTTTGAAGAAGAAGGGGAAGGCAGGCTCCCTCTGGAGTGTGAATCATTTGCCAGGCAGATTATTGAAGATACATTAAATTACATCGGCTGCCCATACGAGGCAGAAGTGAGCCTGCTTTTGACAACGAATGAACAAATCCATGAAATGAACCGGGAATTTAGAGGAATAGACCGCCCAACGGATGTGCTTTCCTTCCCTATGGTTCAGTACCCGGTTCCGGGAGAATTTGCATTTCTTGAAGAAACGCAAGATTGCTTTCATCCGGAGTCCGGCGAACTTCTGCTTGGCGATATTGTGATTTCTAAAGAAAAAGTATTGGAACAGGCGGCCGCTTACGGACATTCTGTCAGAAGAGAATATGCTTTTTTAATTATCCATTCTGTGTTACACTTAATTGGATATGACCATATGGAAGATGAAGAACGTCAGATTATGGAAGCAAAACAGAGAGAAATACTGGAACATTTACAGATTATGCGATAACGGATGGAGTATTTTATATGTCGGAGAGAAAAAAAGGAACGAATTTTATTATGCAAGGTACAATTCTTGGTGTGGCTGCGATTATCACCAAACTAATTGGTCTTGCCTACCGCATCCCGCTTACCAATATTATGGGAGCAAAGGGAAATGGGTACTACGGAGTTGTATTCCAGGTGTACAGCCTGGCGCTGATGCTTACTTCTTACAGCCTTCCGATGGCCGTGTCTAAGCTGGTATCTGCCCGGGTTTCGACGGGGCAGTATAAGAATGCTTACCGGGTATTGAAAGGAGCAATGACATTTGCTGTTTTGGCGGGCGGTATCGTTGCGGCAATCGTATTTTTCGGAGCGGGCATTATTTCAACTAATATCCTGAAGATGGATTTAAGCGTATATGCTTTGCGCGTACTTGCTCCCTGTATCTTAATCGTTGCTATTCTGGGCGTGCTCAGAGGTTTCTTCCAGGGATATGGGACGATGATTCCCACCGCATTTTCACAAATTTTAGAGCAGATTGTAAATGCAATTGTCAGTGTGACGGGAGCTTATTTGCTTTTGAATCTTGGAAAAACGGTGGCGCAGTCCAACGGAAATGACAATTACAAGGCTGCATTTGCCGCTGCAGGCGGTACCCTGGGAACGGTTATGGGGGCGTTGACGGCGCTTTTATTCCTGGTATTTGTATTTGGTGTGTACCGAGGAACGCTGAAAAAGCAGATGCGGCGTGATAGGACGAAGAAACTGGAAAGCCGTAAGTATATTTATAAAATATTATTCTTAACTATCGCTCCGGTTATTTTAAGTGCGACTGTGTATAATATCAGTAACCTTCTTGACCAGGCTATTTTTTCTAATATTATGGCAGCACAAGGATATGCGGAAGAAGAGTACACAGCGCTTCTCGGTATGTTCAATGGTCAGTACGATACGATGACAAATATTCCACTTAGTATGGCAAGTGCGCTGGCTTCTTCATTTATCCCGAGCCTTGTTGCGACAATTCAGACGGGGAAACGCAGACAGATACATAATAAGATTGACATGGTGTCGCGGTTTAATATGCTGATAGCAATCCCCTGTGCTGCAGGATTCATTTTCCTGGCAAGGCCGATTCTTGACCTTTTATTCTATACACAGGACAATGAAATCCCGGCCATGCTGCTTAGAATAGGTGGTATTTCTGTCGTCTTTTTCTGCTTGTCTACGGTTACGAATGCCGCACTTCAGGGAATGGATCAGATGGCAAAGCCGGTGAAGAACGCGGCGATTTCGCTGGTTATTCATATTGTATCGCTTTTAATTATGCTGATTGTATTTAAGTGGAGCATTTATTCCATCGTAGTCAGCAAGATTATTTTTGCCGCGGCAATCTGTGTCCTGAATGCTCATGATCTTCGGGAAGCTTGCGGATACATACAGGAAAGGAGGCGTACTTTTGTTATTCCTACGATAGCTTCCATTATTATGGGGCTTGGTGCGCTTTTGGTTCATTTGCTTTGTGAATTGTTTATTGGGGAGAAAATCGCAACCGTTATCGCAATTCTTGTTGCCGTACTTCTGTATGGAATTATTTTGGTTCTGCTGGGAGGAGTGACGGAAGATGAACTGCGAAGTATCCCGAAGGGTGATGTCTTAATCTACGTTCTCAGGAAAATGCATCTGCTTAGAGGTGAAAGAAGATAATATGAAACCAGTAAAAAAAATAGCGCTTCTCCATGACATGTGTGGAGTGGGGAAAGCAGCGCTGACGAATATGCTTCCTGTGCTTACAGTGCAAGGAATCGAAGTATGTCCCATACCTACCATCCTTTTGTCAACCCATACCGGCGGATATGGGAAACCTGCTGTTTATAAGGTGTCAGGAGATTACATACGCAGTTGTGCGGATCATTATCAGGAGCAGAAAGTTACCTTTGATATGATTTTTGTAGGATATCTGGGAAGCCCGGAGTTGGTGGATGCCGTGCAGTATTTCCTGAAAGCTTTTCCGGGGACAACCGTTGTTCTGGATCCGATCATGGGTGATCACGGAAACTATTATTGTAATTTCGATAGCTCCTATGGTACCGCTGTAAGGGCACTGCTTCCCTATGCGGATTTGATTTTGCCGAATTTAACAGAATGTTATCTGCTTCTGGGAGAAGAATTTGTCCTTACCGATGAAAAAGAAAGCATAGAAGAAATTTGCTGTTCCCTCAGGAAATTGGGTGCGAAGGATATTATAATTACCAGCATTCCGGCTGGTATGGGCGGCAAAGGGATTGCCGTTCTCCAAAAAGAACAGCTTACGATATTAGAAAACCGGGAAATGCTGAGAGAATTCCATGGGACAGGCGATGTATTTGACGGCATGGTGACAGCCGGACTGCTCAACGGAAAAACCATTTTACAGAGTGTAGAAGAAGCGCATAACTTCGTCTGCAGCTGTATCCGGGAAAGCAGCCGTTACGATTACCCTGAACGAGAAGGGCTTATGATAGAAAAAACGCTGAAAAGCCTGTATAAATTTTAAAGAAAAGCCGATACTGTACTAAAAAAGGAGTTGTCCTTATGAATAAAAAATATAGTATTGGCTTTTTTCTGGTTACAATTCTGGCACTGGTTCTTATTTCCGGCGCTTACCGTTTCAGCTATGAAAAGGCGAAGGAGCGTTCGTTGGAGGAACAGAAAACAGAAACTAAGCAAGAACAGGCTGTGGCTGCGGAAGGAGAGGCTTCTAAGGAAGAGGGCTATTATCTTGTGGATATAAACGGATATATTGTCGTATATTTAAGTGATAAAAAAACAATCTATGAATATACAGATATATTGGTGGATGAACTTCCTGTTTCTGTACAGACAGAAATAGAAACAGGAAAATATGTGGAAGATATACAGACTCTTTATGGATTTCTTGAAAATTATTCCAGTTAATGCCTATTGCCGGGTATCAGCAGATGGTGTAAGATAAAAGCGTGTCTGAAACAGAAAGGAACAAAAAAAAAATGAATGAAGAGAAAATCACAAGAATTAATGAATTATACCGAAAATCAAAAGCCGAAGGGCTTACAGATACAGAGAAAAAAGAACAGCAGCTGCTGCGCCGGGAGTATATTGATGCAGTCCGCAGAAATCTCCGGGGGCAGCTTAATAATATTTCTATTAAAGAAGCGGACGGGAGTATTACAGATTTGGGCGAAAAATATGGAAATAAGAAGGGAAATTAAAATATGGAGTTACCAAAGGATCCCATGCTGCTTCTCAGCGTAATTAACACAAAACTCAGAGATTATTATGATTCTCTGGACGCGCTGTGTGAAGACATGGATGCAGAAAAAGAATGGATTATAAATACACTGAAAGGAATGGATTATGAATACGATGAATCCAGAAATCAATTTATCTAAGGAAGCTCCCCTTGAAGAGCCGGAAAGACAGTATTATTACATAGAAAAAGCGAAGAAATATGTAAAAGAACAAATGGAAAAGCTTGGACGGCAGCTTACTTTCTGCGTTGTCACTTTTGGCTGTCAGATGAATGCGCGAGATTCTGAAAAATTAACCGGTGTCCTCCGTCAGATCGGATATACAGAGGAATCAAATGAAGAAAAGGCAGATTTTGTAATCTACAATACCTGCACCGTCCGGGAAAATGCCAATATGCGCGTCTATGGACGTCTGGGACAGTTGAACCGCATTAAGCGCAGGAAGCCATACATGATGATTGCCCTGTGCGGATGCATGATGCAGGAGCCGGAGGTTGTAGAAAAATTAAAGAAAAGTTATCGGTTCGTCGATATCATTTTTGGAACACATAACATTTATAAATTTGCTGAATTGATTGCAACCCGTTTTGAATCAGAACGGATGGTAATTGATATTTGGAAAGATACGGATAAAATAGTGGAGAATCTGCCAAGCGAGAGGAAATTTCCCTTTAAATCCGGTGTCAACATTATGTTTGGATGCAATAATTTCTGCAGCTATTGTATTGTGCCTTATGTGAGAGGACGGGAGAGAAGCCGTGACAAAGAAGCAATTATAGCAGAGATAAAACGCCTGGTGGCAGACGGTGTTGTGGAGGTCATGCTGCTTGGACAAAATGTCAATTCTTATGGCAAGACGTTAGAAGAACCCATAAGTTTTGCAGAGCTTTTAAAAGAAGTGGAAAAAATCGAAGGGCTGGAACGGATACGGTTCATGACATCCCATCCGAAGGATCTGTCAGATGAACTGATTGAGGTCATGAAAGATTCTAAAAAAATCTGTAAGCATCTTCACCTTCCGGTACAGTCAGGAAGCAGCCGCATCCTTGAAAAAATGAACCGCAGATATACGAAAGAACAATATCTGGAATTGGTAAGAAAGATTCGTGAGGCGGTTCCGGATATTTCCTTGACGACGGATATTATTGTTGGGTTTCCGGGAGAAACGGAGGAAGATTTTCTGGAAACAATGGACATTGTAGAAAAAGTCCGGTACGACAGCGCCTTTACTTTTATTTATTCTAAAAGAACCGGGACCCCGGCTGCAGTTATGGAAGAGCAGGTTCCCCAGGAAATTGTAAAAGATCGCTTTGACAGGCTTCTTAAGCGGGTGCAGGAGATATCTTCCGAAGTCTGTGCTGTTCATGAGGGAACTACGCAGACCGTGCTGGTGGAATCTGTTAATGATCATGATGAGACACTTCTTACCGGACGGCTCAGTAATAATCTGCTGGTACATTTTCCGGGAGATGCCGGTTTGATTGGCAGTTTCGCAGATGTAAGGCTGGATGAATGCAAAGGATTTTACTATTTGGGGACAATGGTTTAAAATCCCACCCATAATTTGTGCCTATAACGCCTAAACTATGTAGTATAACACATAGCGAGGGCGTTTTTTATGAAAAAATTGAGTGAATATATTTTCTTCTGGGCATTGGGAGGTTGTATCTATTATTTTTTTGAGATTCTTTTCCGCGGCTTTTCTCATTGGTCCATGTTTGTCCTGGGAGGGATCTGTCTTTTGTTTTTTTATATTCAGGGTTCCCTGTTGCATTGGAAGGAACCACTGTGGAGGCAGGTTCTGCGATGCATTATCTTTGTAACGGCGATGGAATTCATAACCGGAATTATTGTCAATAAATGGCTTCATCTGGAAGTGTGGGATTACAGTGGGCTTCCTTTACAGCTTTTTGGACAAATCTGCTTTCCGTTCATCGTAATATTTTCCGGCTTGTGTCTGGTAGGAATCTTTATAAGCGGATATTTAAGTTATTGGCTTTTTGGAGAAGAAAAACCATCTTATCATATACTGTAAGCAGAATATTTTCATCTTTCTTTATGAAAAGAAAGATGATATAATGAGCACAATGAAAAAACGAAAGAGGAGATAGATGTGGCTGAATTAACACCAATGATGCAGCAATATATGGAAACCAAAAAGGAATACAGCGACTGCATCTTATTCTATAGATTAGGGGATTTTTATGAAATGTTCTTTGACGACGCCCTGACTGCGTCCAGAGAGCTGGAAATTACTTTAACGGGTAAAAACTGTGGTTTGGAAGAGAGGGCTCCGATGTGTGGAGTCCCTTATCATGCCGTAGACATTTACTTAAATAAACTCGTATCAAAAGGATATAAAGTAGCTATTTGTGAACAGATGGAAGATCCTGCGACTGCAAAAGGGCTGGTTAAAAGGGAAGTGGTGCGTATTGTCACGCCGGGTACAAACCTTAGTATGCAGACACTGGATGAGACGAAAAATAATTATATTATGTGCGTTGTATACATTGCCGACCGCTATGGACTCTCTGTGGCAGATATTACAACAGGAGATTATTTTGTGACGGAACTTGACAGCAGCGGTAAGCTTTTGGATGAAATCTGCAAATTCATGCCTTCGGAACTTATTTGTAACGAAGCCTTTTTTATAAGCGGACTGGATATTGATGATCTGCGGGAACGGCTGAAAATCACGATCTATTCTTTGGAGTCCTGGTATTTTGATGATGCTATATGCGTCCGCAGGTTAAAAGAACACTTCCATGTCAGTTCGATGGAAGGTCTGGGCATTGCAGATTATTCCTGCGGAATCATCGGTGCCGGCGCTCTCCTTATATATTTGGAAGAAACACAGAAGAATTCTCTTTCCCACCTTACCAGGCTGACCCCTTATGCAACAGGAAAATACATGCTTCTGGATAGCTCTACCCGTCGGAATCTTGAACTGACAGAAACATTACGCGAAAAAAATAAAAGAGGCTCTCTTCTGTGGGTGCTTGATAAGACAAAGACGGCCATGGGCGCCCGAACCTTGCGAAAGTATATTGAACAGCCGCTGATTCATAAAGAATCGATTGAAAGACGCTTGGATGCAGTTGAAGAATTGAAGAGTAACGCTATTTCCAGAGAAGAGATTAGAGAATACCTGTCTCCGGTTTACGATTTGGAACGTCTGGTTACAAAAATCACTTATAAATCTGCTAATCCAAGAGATATGATTGCTTTTCAGAGCTCTCTTGCAATGCTTCCTCATATTAGATACATATTGGAAGATATGCAAAGCCCGCTGCTTAAAAAGCTGTGGGAAGACCTGGACACATTAGAAGACCTGTGCACACTGATTTCTTCAGCAATTTGTGAAGAACCGCCTCTTGCGATGAAAGAAGGCGATATTATCCGCGATGGTTATAATGAAGAGGTAGACCGTCTGCGAAGCGCTAAAACAGAAGGCAAAAACTGGCTGGCGGATCTGGAGGCAGAAGAACGGGAAAAAACCGGGATTAAAAATCTTCGCGTAAAGTATAATAAGGTGTTTGGATATTATCTGGAAGTCACGAATTCTTACAAAAACCTTGTTCCGGATTATTATACCCGCAAACAGACACTTGCTAATGCAGAGCGGTATATTACACCCCGGCTCAAAGAATTGGAAGATACTATATTGGGAGCGGAGGACAAATTATATGCCCTTGAATATGAGCTGTATTGTGAAGTTCGGGATATCGTAGGACGTGAAGTCGTTCGGATACAAAATACGGCAAAAGCCATCGCCGATATTGACGTGCTCGCCTCCCTTGCACTGGTGGCAGAGCGAAATAATTACATACGGCCGAAAATCAATGAAAATGGGAAGATAGAAATCAAAGATGGCCGTCACCCGGTAGTGGAAAAAATGATTCCCAACGATATGTTTATTGCCAATGATACTTTTCTGGATGACAAAAAGAAACGAATCGCCATTATTACCGGCCCTAATATGGCAGGAAAATCCACCTATATGCGGCAGACAGCGCTGATCGTATTGATGGCGCAAATTGGTTCTTTCGTACCGGCTTCAGAAGCAAATATCGGGATTGTAGACCGAATTTTTACCCGTGTAGGAGCATCGGATGACCTTGCCTCCGGTCAGAGTACTTTTATGGTGGAGATGACGGAAGTCGCAAATATTCTTCGCAATGCTACGAAAAATAGTCTTCTGATTCTGGATGAAATCGGAAGAGGAACCAGTACTTTTGATGGTCTCAGCATTGCGTGGGCGGTTGTTGAACACATCAGTAATACGAAGCTTCTGGGAGCTAAAACACTGTTTGCCACCCACTACCATGAACTTACAGAGTTAGAAGGTAAGATTGATAATGTAAATAATTATTGTATCGCGGTAAAGGAAAAGGGAGATGATATCGTATTCCTTCGTAAAATTGTAAAGGGAGGCGCGGATAAAAGCTATGGAATCCAGGTAGCAAAGCTGGCAGGCGTGCCCGAATCTGTCATTAGTCGTGCGAAAGAGATTGCGGAAGAACTTTTGAATGCTGATATCACCGGGCGGATAAAGGATATTGCAGCAGGAGGACATGAAGCAGCAGTTAAAACAAAAAAATATGATGATGTGGATCTTGCACAAATGTCATTGTTTGATACGGTGAAAGATGACGATGTACTGGAAGAATTAAAAAATTTAGATATCAGCCATTTAACTCCCATTGATGCACTGAACACCCTTTATCAGCTTCAGAATAAATTGAAAAACAGGTGGTAACAATGAAAATACAAGTATTAGACCAGGTAACAATTGACAAGATTGCAGCAGGAGAAGTGATTGAAAGGCCTGCATCGATTGTAAAAGAACTGGTAGAAAATTCTATCGATGCCCAGGCAACTGCAGTGGTCGCAGAGATTAAAGAAGGAGGGATCTCTTTTATCCGGATTACCGATAATGGATGCGGGATGGATAAAGAAGACGTTCCTTATGCATTTTTACGTCATTCCACCAGTAAAATACGCTCCGTAGATGACCTGTCGCATATTTCTTCCCTTGGGTTTCGTGGAGAAGCGTTATCCAGTATTGCGGCGGTTTCTCAGGTGGAATTGATTACCAAACCGGCGGATTCATTGTTTGGGACAACCTACCGGATTGAGGGCGGAAAGGAAATTTCTATTGATGAAACAGGAGCGCCTGATGGTACCACCTTTTTGATAAGGCAGCTGTTTTACAATACGCCTGCCCGCCGGAAATTCCTGAAAACTGCAATGACAGAAGCAAGCCATGTGGGCGACCTGATTACACGTCTTGCCTTATCCCACCCTGAAATTTCTTTTCAGTTTATAAATAATGGACAGTCCAAATTACATACTTCAGGAAATGGAAATTTAAAAGATGTGATTTATCATATATATGGCCGTGAAATAGCGTCGCATTTGCTTGCTGTAGACTATGAAAGCGGAGGAATACGGATTACCGGATTTGCCGGAGAACCGATTATTTCCCGTGGAAACCGTAATTTTGAAAATTATTTTATTAATGGGCGATATGTGAAAAGCAATATCATATCAAAAGCAATTGAAGACGCATATAAAGATTTTACGATGCAGCACAAATATCCGTTTACGGTTCTCCACTTGTCGATCGACGGTGAAACGGTGGATGTGAATGTCCATCCGACCAAGATGGAACTTCGTTTTAGTAATCAACAGCAGATTTATAATTGCGTATGTGAAGCAGTTGGAAAAGCTTTGCATCAGGAAGAATTGATTCCGCATGTAGAAATCCCCGAACCGCCCAAACCGCCGACAGAAAGGAATCCACAGGATACGGTTACTTTTGGGACAACTGTAAAAAAGAAGGAGCCTGCAGCGCAGAAAAATCTGGACTACTTTATGGAAAAGATGCGTGAACGGGTTCTGTCCTATCATGAACAGAACTCTGCCGCGGAAGTAAAGAATAAGAACGATATTTTCAAGCCGGAGCGGCAGACAAACCGTATCAGAGAAGCAGTAAATTACCGAAAAGCTAATTTGGAGGAAAATACTCCATCTGTGCCGTCAGGTGAACAGCTGAATTTCTTTGATGAGAAACTTCTGACGAAAAAGGCAGCCACAGAATACAAACTTATCGGACAGGTATTTGAAACTTATTGGATTGTAGAATTTCACGATAATCTTTATATCATTGATCAGCATGCTGCACATGAACGCGTGCTGTATGAGAAGACACTTGCCGGGATGAAGAAAAGAGAATTTACTTCTCAACTCATCAGCCCGCCGATTATTCTGGAGCTTTCTATGAAAGAAGCTGAACTTCTGAATAAATATATGGAGCGGTTTACCAGGATTGGTTTTGAAATCGAAGAATTCGGACAGGATTCTTATGCCGTCCGTGCTGTTCCCGACAATCTGTTTAGCATTGCCAAAAAGGATCTCCTTATGGAAATGCTGGATTCGCTCTCAGATGAGCTGTCCACGGAAAACACACCGGATTTAATCGACGAAAAGATAGCATCTATGTCCTGTAAAGCTGCTGTAAAAGGGAATATGAAATTGTCAGCCGCAGAGGTTGAGACTTTGATCGGAGAATTGCTGGAACTGGAAAATCCTTACCATTGTCCTCATGGCAGACCGACAATCATTGCCATGTCCAAACGGGAACTGGAGAAGAAATTCAAAAGGATTGTATAGAAAGGAAATATTATGAAGCAGCCATTGATTATTTTGACGGGGCCGACTGCTGTCGGGAAAACCAAAGCATCTATCGGACTTGCGCAGGCGATTAACGGTGAGATTATTTCTGCAGATTCTATGCAGATTTATAAATACATGGATATTGGTTCTGCTAAAATTTGCCCGGCAGAAATGGAGGGCGTGCCTCACTATCTGGTGGATGAGCTTTTACCGGAAGAAGAATTCCATGTTGTAAAATTTCAACAGATGGCAAAAAAAGCGATGGAGCAGATTTACAAGAAAGGACACATCCCCATTGTAGTAGGCGGAACCGGCTTTTACATTCAGGCACTTCTTTACGATATTGATTTTACAGAAAATAAAGAAGACAGCGGATACCGGCAGGAACTGGAACGATATTGCCGCGAGCACGGGGCTGAAGCGCTGCATCAAATGCTCGCTGTAAAAGACCCTCAGGCTGCCGAAGAAATTCATGCAAATAATGTAAAGCGTGTCATCCGCGCGCTGGAATTTTATCACCAGACAGGCCAAAAAATATCAGAACATAATGCAAGGGAAAGGCAAAAGGAATCTCCCTATGAATTTCGCTATTTTGTGCTGAATGATGAAAGGCAGCATCTATATACCCGCATTAACCAACGTGTAGACCAGATGATGGATGCCGGACTTTTAGATGAAGTAAAACGCTTGAAAGCTATGGGATATACACGAGATATGGTGTCCATGCAAGGGCTGGGTTATAAAGAACTTCTTTCCTATCTTGACGGGGAATGTACGCTTACGGAGGCTGTCTATACTATTAAAAGAGACACCAGGCATTTTGCTAAACGGCAGCTTACCTGGTTTAAACGGGAACGTCAGGTTCTTTGGATTGACAAGCCATCTTATGCTTATGATGAAGAGAAAATACTGAAAGCAATGCTTTCGCATATGGAGGGAATCATATAAATGTTAGACGAAATAAAAGAAATGTATCAGGAAATGGGAATCCGGAAAAGTGTGCTTGATTTTGGGCAGGACGCATTATCCGGTCTGAAAGAACGCTTTGAAAAAATAGACGAGATTGCAGAATACAATCAATTGAAGGTAATCCATGCCATGCAGAAAAACAGAGTGAATGAATCTTGTTTTAAATTTGCCAGCGGATATGGATACAGCGATTACGGCAGGGATACGCTTGAGAAAGTATATGCCGACGTGTTCCATACCGAAAGTGCCCTCGTAAGACCGCAGATTACATGTGGAACGCATGCATTGTCTCTTGCCTTAAGCGCCAACCTACGTCCCGGAGATGAACTTCTTTCACCGGTGGGCAAGCCTTATGACACGCTGGAGGAAGTGATTGGTATCCGTCCGTCCTGCGGTTCCCTTGCTGAATATGGAATCACATATTCTCAGGTGGAATTGTTTCCGGATGGGAGCTTTGATTATGAAAATATAAGAAAAGCGATCAATGATCGGACCAAAATTGTTACCATTCAACGGTCAAAAGGTTATCAGACGCGTCCGAGCTTTTCTGTAAAACAGATTGGAGAGCTGATTTCCTTTGTAAAAGGGATTAAGCCGGATGTAATTTGTATGGTGGATAATTGTTATGGTGAATTTGTAGAGACCATAGAACCAAGTGATGTGGGAGCAGACATGGTAGTTGGATCACTGATCAAAAATCCGGGAGGCGGTCTTGCGCCTATTGGCGGTTATATTGCAGGAAGAGAGGATTTGATTGATGCCTGCGGATACCGTTTGACCTCACCAGGGCTTGGAAAGGAAGTTGGCGCTTCTCTCGGAGTTATGCAGACTTTCTTCCAGGGGCTTTTTCTTGCGCCTACAGTTACTGCAGGCGCACTAAAGGGAGCCATTTTTGCTGCGAATATTTATGAACGGCTGGGCTTTGGTGTAATCCCCAATGGATCAGAAAGCCGTCACGACATCATTCAGGCGGTAGAATTTGGCGTACCTGAAGGTGTAATTGCTTTTTGTAAAGGCATCCAGGCTGCCGCTCCGGTAGATTCTTATGTTACGCCGGAACCATGGGCAATGCCGGGGTATGACAGCGATGTAATCATGGCAGCCGGAGCCTTTGTACAAGGGTCATCCATTGAACTGAGCGCTGACGGACCGATAAAACCTCCTTATGCAGTCTATTTTCAGGGCGGACTTACCTGGCAGCATGCAAAGCTTGGAATTTTAATGTCTCTGGAATATCTGGTAAGAGAAGGGATTGTAACTTTATGAGAATCTATATTATCGGCGGAGGGGCTTCCGGCATAGCCGCTGCCATAGCCGCCGCAAGAAAAGGTGCCGCTGTAACAATTCTCGAACATAAAGACCGGATTGGGAAAAAAATTCTGGCCACCGGAAACGGACGCTGCAATTTGACAAATCTCCATATGGAAGCGTCCTGTTTCCGGGGAGATGATACTGCTATTGTAGATAAAGTGCTGCGTCGTTTTGATGCAGAAGATACCCTGAAATTTTTTCGGGATCTGGGACTTCTGACAAAGACACGGGGGAATTATGTGTATCCGCGCACTGACCAGGCCTCCACTGTACTGGAAATCCTGCTTATGGAACTTAGAAGGCTCCACGTCCATCTGGAGACAGATACCCATGTAACCTCTGTAGAAAAGACAAAAAAGGAATTTCGTATTCGGGCTTCACAGAAAGAAAAAGGAGAAAAAGTGTATCATGCAGATAAGGTGATTCTTGCTTCCGGAGGGAAAGCTGCGTCTGCCCAGGGATCTGACGGAAGCGGCTATGGACTGGCAAAAGCTATGGGACATTCGCTTTCGCCGGTGGTTCCTGCATTGACCGCTCTCAGAGCCTCGGAGAAAATTTTTTCCAGGCTGGCAGGGATCCGCACCGAAGCAACGGTAACCCTTTATCTTGATGGCAGAGAAACCGCAGCTGATACCGGGGAATTGCAGCTGACAAATTATGGGATTTCCGGGATTCCCGTATTTCAGGTTAGCAGATATGCTTCTAAGGGACTCTATCAGAAAAAAGAGGTCACTGCCAGGATAGATTTCCTGCCTGCAATGTGTGAGAAGGAATTCCTTCTGTATCTGTCCGAAAGGAAAAGAAAGGAAACGGATACTGTGATGGAGGAATTTCTTATCGGAGTTTTTCATAAAAAACTAATTCCGGTATTCTTAGAGTATGCCGGGATCGGATGTCATATGAAAGCAGAAGTGGTTTCAGAAGCAGATTTTCAGAGACTTGTTAAGACGTGTAAGGGATTTCCGGTGCATATTATTGCCGCCAATTCCTTTGAACAGGCGCAGGTTTGTGCCGGCGGTGTGCGGACGGCACAAGTAAAGGCAGATACTTTGGAATCCATATATACGCCGGGTTTTTATCTGACGGGAGAATTACTAGATATCGACGGAATCTGCGGCGGATATAACCTGCAATGGGCGTGGGCCACCGGATACCTGGCAGGCAGAGATGCCGCTGCGGAGCGTGTTCATCGTACAGACAGGAGGACCTATGATTCAGATTAATCAGTTGAAATTAAATATCCATCACACAGAAGCGGATCTGGAGAGAAAGATTAGAAAAATTCTCCATTTGAAAGAAGATACGCTTCTTTCTTATCAAATTAAGAAACAATCTATAGACGCAAGAAAGAAACCGGATTTATTTTTTGTATATACAGTAGACGTGCAGATAAATGCAGCTTTAGAGAAACAGATTCTACGCAGATGCAATGATAAAAATCTGTCTGCCGTTCAAAGAACCTCCTGGCATTTCCCGTTATGTAAGAATGGAAAATTTCTGCAACACCGTCCTGTTGTAATCGGAAGCGGTCCGGCAGGACTGTTCTGCACATATTTCCTTGCACAAAATGGTTACCGTCCCATCCTTATTGAACGGGGAATGCCGGTAGAAGAACGGTTAAAGGATGTGGAAGCTTTCTGGAAAACAGGAAAACTAAATACCGAATCTAACGTACAATTTGGCGAAGGCGGAGCCGGTACATTTTCCGATGGAAAATTAAACACACTGGTAAAAGACAGCGATGGGCGCGGCCGGAAAGTGATGGAGATTTTTGCAGAATATGGGGCGCCGAAAGAGATTCTATACGTAAACAAACCTCATATTGGGACAGATGTCCTGATAAATGTAGTCAGAAATATGAGGAATGCTATTTTGGAAAATGGCGGGGAAGTGCTTTTCCATACCAAAATGACTGATATCCACACTCGCAATACAGACGGAAGCAAGCAACTGGAATCCTTACTTCTTACGGATACACTGACAGGAGAAGAACGGATACTCCCCACTGATATTACAGTTCTTGCACTGGGGCACAGCGCAAGAGATACTTTCCAGATGCTTTATGAGCGTGGGATAGATGTACAGGCAAAATCTTTTGCGGTTGGTGTAAGAGTCGAACACCCACAAGCCATGATTAACCTGTCGCAATATGGCAGGGAACATCCGGATATTCTATCGGCAGCTTCTTATAAATTAACGACGAAACTGGAAAATGGAAGAGGTGTCTATACCTTCTGTATGTGTCCGGGAGGTTATGTAGTTAATGCTTCTTCCGAGCAGGAGAGATTGGCAGTCAATGGGATGAGTTACCATGCAAGGGATGGACGTAACGCCAACAGTGCTGTTATTGTAACGGTGACTCCGGAGGATTATGGCGGCAGCCATCCGCTTGCCGGTGTGGCGTTCCAGCGAAAATTAGAAGAAGCGGCATACCGTGAAGGAAAGGGCAGTGTACCTGTGCAGACTTTTGGCGATTATAGACGGAACATGCCATCCGAAAAACTGGGAACAGTGATCCCGCAGATAAAAGGCAAATACCGTCTTTCCAATGTCAGAAATATTTTCCCCGGGGAAATCGGCGATTCCATTGAACAGGGAATTCTTGCCTTTGACAGAAAAATTCCGGGATATGCCGGAGAGGATACGATTCTTTCCGGTGTGGAGAGCAGGACGTCATCTCCCTTACGTATAAACAGAGATGCACAGATGGAAAGCCCGGTAAAGGGAATCTACCCTTGCGGAGAAGGTGCCGGGTATGCGGGAGGAATTACATCAGCTGCAATGGATGGGATAAAAACTGCAGAAGCAATCGCCAAAAAATACCTTCCATTCGACAAGGCACGCGAATGATTAAGAAATTTTTAATGGGATAAGTCTATACACACTTTTTGAAATATGGTAAAATATACTGAGTTTTCAGAAGAGAAAATGCATTGTGGGCATCGTACGAATTGGAAAAATGAATCAGACCAATACCATGAAAGATTTATTAACGGCAGAGCGTCCCTACGAGAAATGTGAGCACAGCGGGGCGGGAAGCCTTACAGATGCAGAGCTATTGGCCGTCCTACTTCGGACAGGCACAAAAGGGGAGAATGTACTGGAGCTTTCCCGGCGTCTTTTATATGAAAAGGGACAGGGAATTCTGGGAATCCATCAGCTTGATATGGCGCAGCTTAGACAGATGAAAGGAATTGGGAGAGTCAAGGCAATACAGATTGCCTGTATCTCTGAATTGGCAAAGCGTCTTGCTAAGGCAACAGCTTCTGAAACACTTAGTTTTACATGTCCTGCGTCGATTGCAAAGTATTACATGGAAGAGATGCGGCACGAAAAACAAGAACACATGAAATTACTAATGCTGAATTCGAAATCACATCTTCTTGGTGAATCAGATATTTCCAAGGGAACGGTTAATTCATCGCTGATTACACCGAGAGAATTGTTTATAGAAGCGTTACAGAAAAATGCAGTGTCCATTATCCTGCTGCACAATCACCCCAGTGGTGATCCGACGCCCAGCAGGTCTGATATCCTGATAACAGAAAGAATTTATCAGGCGGGATTATTAATCGGAATTGACTTACTGGACCACATCATTATTGGGGACAATTGTTATATGAGTTTTTCCGAAGCGGAGCTGCTAGGTACGAAAGGATAATAGAAAATGGCAAAACATATATATGGACTGGATCTTGGTTCATACGAAATTAAAGTATATGACAAAAAGCAAGATACTATTTGGAAAGAAAAGAATGCAATTGCAGTTAAAAATGACAAAGAAATCTTTGCCGTCGGTGATGATGCCTACCGTATGTATGAGAAGTCTCCCACTGGTATTCAGGTTGCATTTCCTATGAAGGAAGGCGTTATTTCCAGATTTAATGATATGCAATATCTTCTGCAGAACCTGTTGAAAAAAGAACGCCGGTTTGCAAGAGGGGCAGAGTATGTAATTGCTGTTCCAACTGATGTGACCGAAGTGGAAAAAAAAGCTTTTTTTGATTTGGTAATACATTCGACGGCGAGGGCGAAAGAAGTTAATATTGTAGAACGAGGGATTGCTGATGCTATTGGACTCAATCTGGATATTGAAAATACAAAAGGAATCCTGATTGCTAATTTTGGTGGTGAGACTACTGAATTGTCCGTTATTTCCGGCGGCGGCATTGTTTTTAACCGGCTTGTAAAGGTAGGAGGGATTACTTTTGATCAGGCGATAGCAACCCTTGTGCATTATAACCATGACTTTTTAATCGGAAGGCTGACATCGGAGACGTTGCGGAAAAAATTTGGCGTGGTCATTGACGATTCCTCATTCCTCACAGTTGCAGGGCGGGATCTGATTACGGGGCTGCCCCAGCGGCGAGAGATTTCAAGCACTCTTGTTCGCGTGGCAATACAAGAACCTTTGAAGGATTGCCTCCGGGCAATCCAATCGCTTTTGGACAGGATACCACCGGAAATACGGAAGGCAATTTATAAGAATGGTATTTTCCTGACTGGCGGGGGTGCCTGTCTTCCCGGACTTGATGAGCATATGGAAAATGCTCTTGGAATTACCGTGCATACGGCTATTGAACCGGATATCTGTGCGGTAACCGGGCTGAAACAAATTATAATGTCAAAAGAACTGAAGAAACTGGCATATTCCATGTTGAATGAAAGTTATAGGTGGATGAGATAAGATGAAAATTAAACAGCAAAACAGTATTCCAAGTAAATATATATTTCTGATTTTTGTTGTCATATGCGGCGTCCTGATGGGAGCAGAGCTTTTTACTGACAGTGGCGGACCGCTTCGCTGGATTGGCAATTATACGATTGTACCCATGCAAAAAGGAATCAGTTATGTAGGAACCTGGATGAGTGATCTTTCAGACAATTTTCAAACACTGGACGAGGTGAAGAAAGAAAATGAAGAACTCCAGACACGTGTAGACGAACTGACTATCGACAATACAAGACTTCGTCAGGAACAGTATGAACTTGAACGTCTGAAAGAGCTCTACAAACTGGACCAGAACTATGCGGATTATGAAAAGGTAGCAGCACATGTTATTGCTAATAATGGTACGAACTGGTTTAGTTCTTTTACCATAGATAAGGGCAGTAATGATGGAATTAAAGAGGATATGAATGTTCTTGCAGGAAGCGGACTTGTTGGAATTGTCACAGAGGTTGCACCGAATTATTCACAGGTTCGTTCTATCATTGATGATGAAAGCAATATCAGCGGCATGATTCTTTCTACCTCCGATCTTTGCATGGTTCGCGGAGATTTAAAACTGATGGAGGATGGAAGAATTCGTCTGGAGAAGCTTCCAAATAACGATACCGAAATAGAAGTCGGCGAACAGGTAGTTACATCCCACATCAGTTCAAGATTTTTACAGGGATTGCTTATTGGGTATGTCAGCGAGATTTCTGTTGATTCCAATAATCTTACCCGTTCCGGCTATATCACTCCGGCGGTTGACTTTACAAAGCTGCATGAAGTCCTTATCATCACATCTACGAAACAAGATATGATAGATGCAAAAGACAGTGATACAGCGGATAATACGGCGGATTCTGCATCAGAGGAGGAGTAATACATGAAAAGAAAAGTGATTTCTTTCCTTATCATTCTGGCCTGCTTTTTGCTGCAGAGCGCGGTATTTCCCCGGATAACATTCTTTACTGTAAAACCGAATCTTCTGATTATTGTCACAGCATCTTTTGGATTTATGCGTGGAAAGAAAGAAGGAATGCAGGTTGGATTTATCTGCGGTATTCTGATGGATGTATTCTGGGGCGGGCTGTTAGGGTTTTATGCTTTAATTTATACAACAGCCGGTTACGTGAACGGCTTTTTTAAGCGCATGTTTTATGATGAGGATATTAAGCTCCCACTGGGAATGATAGCCGCCAGTGAATTGGTTTATGGACTGGTAGTATATTTCTGCCTTTTTATGCTGCAGGGAGAATTCCATTTCTTCTATTACCTTTTCCATATTATTCTGCCTGAATTAGTATATACTATTTTGGCTACGATTGTTTTATACCAGATTATTCTTCAGATTAACCGTAAATTAGAAGCAGAAGAACAAAGGAGTGCCAGCAGATTTGTATAGTTTATGGGAAAAAATAAAAAACGGAGCAGCAGAAATCGCCCGAACAAGGTTGTTTATTGTTATTATTGTTTTTTGTGTATTATTTTCAATTTTAACTGGGCGTTTATTTAGCCTGCAAATTATCCATGGTGAAGAATATCTGAATAATTATAAGCTTCAGATTCAAAAAACCCGGACAATCCAGGCAAACCGCGGAAATATTTACGACCGCAACGGTGTTCTGCTTGCCTATAATGAACTGGCGTATTCTATTACGATTGAGGACAACAGTGAATATACCGGCTCTGAAAAAAACAGAGAATTGAATAAAGAAATCGGTCAGATTATCGAAATCGTTGAATCGAATGGCGACTCTGTAATTAGTAATTTCAATGTCGTTCTGGATAGCAACAATGAATATCAGTATGCAATGGATAACGAAACCCTGCGGCTCCGTTTCATTGCGGATGTATTTGGGGAGTCAACAATTGATAAGCTTACGGACGAACAGTGTAATATGAGCGCGAAGGATTTGATTGATTATCTCTGCGAGGATGAAACCAATGGTTATGGAATTAATCAAGATGAGATGGAGCGTTCCGAGGTGTTAAAATATGTAAATATCCGCTATGCTATCAGCCTGAATCGTTTTCAGAAATATATTCCGGCAACTGTTGCAGAAGATGTAAGCAACGAAACAGTCGCAGATATTATGGAGCATATGGATGAACTGCCGGGAGTAGATGTGGCCGAAAAATCCCTGCGCCGTTATACAGACAGTAAATATTTTGCCAATATCATCGGATATACCGGTCAGATTTCTCAGGATGAATATGACGCACTTGATAAAGAAGAGCAGGAGAAATATTCTTTAACTGATACAGTAGGAAAATCAGGGCTTGAACAGGTAATGGACGAGTATCTTCAGGGCGAGAAAGGGGAAGTGAAACTGTATGTCAACAGTGTAGGTAAGGTTATTGAAACGGTAGAGAATAAAGAACCTACTGCCGGTAATAATCTTTATCTTACAATTGATGCCAATCTCCAGAAAGCCGCATACGATATCCTGGAACAGGAGCTTGCGGGAATCCTTCTGGCGAAGATGGCTGATGTACTGGATTATGACCGCTCTACGTCTACGGATGCAGGCAATGTCATTGTTGCAAGCGGCGATGCTTATTATGCATTTATTGGAAATGATATACTGGATATGCAGCATTTTTCCGATGAAAATGCAGGCAATACGGAAAAAACAGTATATGCTTCTTTCTCTGCATATAAAGAACAATTAGTGAACGACCTGATTTCCATTATGGAAAATGAAAGTGCACCTGCATATAAAGATATGTCCCGTGAGACACAGGCGTACCTGTCTTTTATCGTGACAGATCTTCTGACGGAAAGCAGAGGCGTTCTTGTACAAGAGTCTATTAATACGGAAGATGCTGTATATCTCCAGTGGCGGAATGAAGAAACAATTAATATTAATACTTATTTGAATTATGCAATATCACAGAATTGGATAGATTCTTCTAAGTTGCAGGACTATGTATCCACAGACGGGAAATATTCCAGCGCCGGCGAATTATACAGCGGTCTTGTTTCTTATGTACAAGATGCTTTGCTTAACAGTTCTTCTTTTGATAAACTGGTTTATCAGTATATGATTAAAGCCGGAAGCATTACGGGAACGCAGATGTGCATGATGTTATATGAACAAGGTGTTCTTGCTTTTGACGAAGAACAGTACAACAGTCTGGCAAGCGGAGCAACAAGCGCTTATGATTTTCTCCGCAGTAAAATTCAGTCGCTGGAACTAACCCCCGGACAATTAGGGCTTGAGCCTTGTACCGGGTCTGTGGTGATTACGGATCCTGATTCCGGTAATGTACTGGCTTGTGTATCTTATCCGGGATATGACAATAACAGGCTTGCCAATTCTATGGATAGCGCTTATTATAACAAACTACTTACGAATACGGCCCGTCCGTTTTATAATAATGCAACCCAGGAAAAAACGGCTCCGGGTTCTACCTATAAACCTTTGTCAGCGATTGCAGGTCTTACAGAGGGTGTGATTGATCTGAATACGACCACTTATTGTGATGGTACATTCAAGAAGGTCGTCCCCAATATTAATTGTTGGGTATATCCCAGCAATCATGGGACACAGGATGTAGTCAGCGCTATTACCAATTCCTGCAACGTATTCTTTAATGAAGTAGGATATCGGCTGGGGCTGGAAGAGGCGGACGCTGCTCAGATGGAAAATGAAGACGGCTCCGAGACGAAAAATATTTATTCCAGTGAACTGGGGCTTAGTAAGTTAAGGAAATATGCCACCATGTTCGGGCTGAATGAAACCTCCGGCCTTGAAATTCCGGAATCGGAACCTCAGATATCCGACGATTCCTCTGTACCATCGGCGATGGGACAGGGAACTAACAATTATACAACCAGTCAGCTTGCGCGGTATATCAGCACTGTCGCAAATGAAGGGGCGGTATATAAACTGTCTCTGCTGGACAGGGTAGAGAAAATAGACGGGACGGTGGTAGAAGAGTTTCAGTCCGAACAGACAAATACAATAGAAGAAGTTTCACAGGATACATGGGATGCCGTGCATTCCGGAATGAGAGGAGTTATTCTGAATAACAGCAGCCTGTTTTCTAAAATAAACGAAAGCAGTGTTTCGTTATATGGAAAGACCGGTACGGCACAGCAGAGTAAGACCCACGCTGATCATGGCCTGTTTGTTGGATTTGCATCCAATGGAGGCGATCCGGAGATCGCATTTGCAATCCGGATTGCAAATGGTTACAGCTCTACTTTCGCGGCAGAAGTCGGTAAGGGTGTTATAGAATACTATTACAATATAACCGATTCGTCAGAGCTTATTAACGGCAGCGCTTCTGCGGTAAGCGCAGGCTCTCACAGTGATTAATTGCCGACGCAGGGAGATGAACTTTTTGAAGGATCATGTAATCATTAAAAGCAACAAATACGGTTTAACAGTCTATCTTGATTCAGAAATTGAATATAAGGAACTGTTAGTAGAAATAGAAAATAAATTCAGAGCGTCCTCTCGCTTTTTCAGGGGAAATGAAGTAGCATTAAGCTTTGAAAACCGTATTCTTACAAAAGCTGAAGAAAAAGAGATTGTAGGAATCATATCCACAGCGGCAGATATCCGAATTCTCTGCATCATTGATCACGACGCGAAAACAAATCAGATGTACAAAAGTATAGTAGATGAGACCCTTGCCATGGTACCTGAGGCAGACGGGACTTTCTATAGGGGGACGTTAAAGCGGCGGCAATTACTGGAAACCGAAAGAAGCATTATCATTATCGGTGATATTGAAGAGGGAGCAACTGTTGTCTCCAAAGGAAATATTATCGTAATCGGGGCTATTTATGGTTCTGCACAGGCCGGCGCATCCGGAAAGGTGGACGCCTTTATCGCCGCTCTTGATATGGAGCCGGCACATCTGAAAATTGGCGACCTGGAAGTAAGACCAGTGATAGGAGGAGATTATTCATGGGCGAAGTTATCGTAGTTACATCAGGAAAAGGCGGTGTTGGCAAGACAACAACTACCGCAAATTTAGGCGCAGGACTTTCAAGGCTGGATAAAAAAACTGTAATCATAGATACAGATCTTGGACTCCGGAATCTTGATGTCGTTCTGGGACTAGAAAATTTAATCGTATATAATCTAGTAGATGTGATTGAAGGAACCTGCCGGTTGAAGCAGGCGCTGATTAGAGATAAACGATATGAAAATCTTTATCTTCTTCCTTCGGCACAGACAAAGGATAAAACCGCAATATCGCCGGAACAGATGAGAAAGCTTACTGCAGAGCTGAGAGAAGAATATGATTATATCCTTTTGGATTGCCCGGCAGGTATTGAACAAGGATTTCAGAATGCAATTGCAGGAGCAGACCGGGCACTTGTGGTAACGACTCCGGAAGTTTCTGCGATCCGCGATGCTGACCGTATTATAGGTCTTCTTGAGACAAACGGAATCAGGAAAACAGATTTAATTATTAACCGTATCCGGACCGATATGGTAAAGCGTGGAGATATGATGTCGGTGGATGATGTGACAGAAATACTTTCTGTTCCGCTAATCGGAGCCATACCGGACGATGAACAGGTTGTTATCGGCACCAATCAGGGAGAACCGGTAATAGGAACGGAAAGTTTAGCCGGGAATGCCTATATCAATATCTGTAAGCGGATTTTGGGAATCGAAGTTCCCTTCCTTGATTTGAATGCAGGACAGGGATTTTTCTCCAGACTCTCCCGCATTTTAAAGAGAAATTAGGAGGGAGCGGGATGGCAGGAAAATCTTCTGTAGCAATTGCAAAAGATAGATTGAAGGTTCTTGTTATATCAGACAGAGTGCAGTGTACACCCGATGCTTACGGACGTATCTGTTCCGAGCTGCAGCAGACACTTTCAAAATATATTGAAATTACACCGGAAGACTTTGATGTTTCCATTACTCGAACACATATACATATTAAAATAACAGGAGAAAAAAATTGAAATTACCTTTTATTAAAAAGCCCTATCATTTAAAAGATTACAAATTCAGCCTGGTTATTCTTGTGCTGGCTTTATCCTGCCTTGGGGTACTAGTAATCGGAAGTGCGAATAGACCTTATCAAAGCAGGCAGATTCTGGGGTTAGTCCTGGGAATCATCGTTATGGTAGTTGTTTCACTGATTGATTATATATGGATCATGAATTTTTATTGGATTCTTTACTTCCTTTCTGTTTTCATGCTTGCAATTGTCCTTGTTCCCGGAATCGGAGAGGTAGTGAATGGAGCAAGAAGATGGATCAATCTTGGATTTACGAATTTTCAGCCTTCAGAGATGGCAAAAATACTCTTGATTATTTTCTTCGCTAAGTTTATTATGCAGCATGAAGAAGATTTAAGCGACAAAAAGACAATCCTGAAGGCGGTTGTATTGATCGCCATTCCTCTTGCGTTGATTTATAAAGAACCTAATCTGTCTACAACCATTGCGACAACTGCCTTATTCTGCGTACTGATGTATGCGGGAGGGCTGAGTTATAAATTCATAGGAACCGTCCTGTTAATTGTAATTCCACTGGCAATTGTCGCTCTTAGCATTGTTGTTCAGCCGGATCAAAAACTTTTGGATGATTATCAGCAAAAACGTATTCTGGCATGGCTTGAGCCGGAGAAATACGCCAGTGATGATGCTTATCAGCAAAATAACTCTGTTATGGCAATCGGTTCCGGACAATTAACCGGAAAGGGGCTAAACAACAATACGACCACTTCTGTTAAAAACGGGAATTTTATTCTGGAGCCCCAGACAGATTTTATTTTTGCTATTGTCGGGGAAGAATTGGGATTTGTGGGTTGCTGTATTGTCATTGCTCTGTTATTATTAATAGTGATTCAGTGTATTTTGATAGGCATCCGATCGCAGACTATGGGAGGCAGAATCATATGCTGCGGCGTAGGATCACTTATCGGAATACAAACATTTATCAATATTGCCGTAGCAACGCAGCTTTTCCCTACAACAGGAATCCCATTACCCTTTGTGAGTTATGGACTCACATCTCTGATTAGTTTATACATTGGTATTGGGCTTGTACTGAATGTAGGTTTACAACCGAAAAAATATCAATAGGAGTGAAAAGAATGAATATAGGTTTAATTGCGCATGACGCAAAAAAAACATTGATGCAAAATTTCTGCATCGCATACCGCGGCATTCTCAGCAAGCATGAACTATACGCGACCGGAACTACCGGACGTCTGATTGAAGAGGTAACGAATCTCTCTATCCATAAGTTCCTCGCCGGGCATCTGGGCGGTATGCAGCAATTGGGGGCACAGATTGGACACAACGATATTGACGCTTTGATTTTTTTGCGTGATCCGTCGACAGTAAAACCTCATGAACCGGATGTAAATGATGTAATTCGTCTGTGCGATATGCATAATATCCCGATGGCGACGAATCTTGCCACCGCTGAATTACTTGTTTTAGCAATAGACAGAGGAGATTTAGACTGGCGTGAAATGTATAGATAGAATCAAAATATTTCTTTGCTGCATCTGTGTAAGTATTGTTGCCATAACAGGATGCAGCCGGGGAAATGCAGCAACAACGTATGAAATAGAAAATTACAATAAGAATTTATATCAGAGCAGCCTGTTTGCGGAACATCTCTGTGTGGCTAGTGAGGATGTTGAAATTGCAGGCTTCACCGGCAATTCTTCTCTGCACGCTGCAGGACTTTTTAATGTTGACAGCGGGGAGGTTGCATATGCTTATCACATCCATGACCGCATTTATCCGGCAAGTACAACGAAAATACTTACAGCATTGGTTGCACTTAAGAATTCTAACCTGGAGGATATTGTAACCGTCAGCAGTACCGCTGCCGCATCCAGCTTCGGTATCGAAGATCAGGTCTGTGGGCTGCAGGAGGGGGATCAGCTTACCATGGAGGCTCTTCTCTATGGATTACTCTTATACTCCGGCAACGATAATGCAGTGGCAATTGCAGAGTATATCAGCGGTAGTACGGAAGAATTTTCCGAACTTATGAATCAGCAGGCGGCAGAATTAATGGCAACAAATACACATTTTACATCGCCAAACGGGCTTCATGATGATGACCATTATACTACGGCTTATGATATGTATTTGATTTTTAATGAGTGCATTAAAAATCAGGAATTTATGACGATTATTGGTGCCGACCAGTATACGGCAGACATTACAGGGGCAGACGGAAGCGTAAGGCAGATTACCTGGGAACCTACCAGCTATTACGCCCGGGGATTGGCATCACTTCCAGAAGGCGCTGCCATAATCGGCGGGAAAACGGGATATACAGGAGAAGCAGGGAACTGCCTGATTCTTCTTGATAAGGATGATGCCGGATCTTCCTATATTTCTATTGTCATGGGTGCCGAGACTAAAACGCAATTGTATGAAGATATGACTGCTTTAATCAATCAGATACCAAATACAAAATAAAAAGAGGGGCATCTGTTTAGATACCTCTCTTTCCGTTTTATACATCTGATGCACTGCCAATTCTTCCGTAAAGGCTGATAAGATACAGCCCGCACAGACCAACGATAGTATAAATGATTCGTGACAGCCATGTCAGGTTCCCAAACAAGAATGCAACCAGATCAAAACGGAAGATTCCAATAAGGAGCCAGTTAACAGCTCCGATAATAACGATTGTTAATGATGTGTTGTCAAACCATTTCATGATTGTTCCTCCTTTTTATCTATGAATATATGATTGACAAAAAAGGAAAAGTTATACCTAAAAAAGGAAAGTATTTCTATGGAATGCAAAAAATTATATTATACATATTCTGAATATTTAAAAGGAAAATATGGCGAAAAAGTTTATAAACTTCCGATTAATCTGCCGGTTACATGTCCGAACAGGATTTCCGGTAAGGGTGGATGTACATTCTGCGCCGAATCCGGTACCGGATTTGAAGCTGCAGATTCTGGCATTTCCGTTCAGGAACAACTGTTGTCTGTCCGTCAGAAAATAGAAGAGAAGTACCATGCCCACAAATTCATTGCATATTTTCAAAATTATACGAACACTTTTCTGCCGATTGAATTTTTTTCTTCTTATATAGTGGAAGCTGCTGTGATTTCAGATATTGTAGGAATCGCAATTTCTACCAGACCAGATTGTATCCGTAAAGAATATTTGGATGTATTGAAGAAAGTGTCGGATGATTATCATTTGGATATTTGTATCGAACTTGGACTCCAGACGGCGAATTACCATACTCTGGATCAGATTAACCGTGGACACGGTCTGGCGGAATTTCTGGATGCAGTCAATCAGATTAAAGTATATGGTTTTGATATTTGCACACATGTAATCCTGAACCTTCCGAATGATACCATAAGAGATGCAGTTGAGACGGCAAAAATCTTATCTGCCATGAAGATAGATATGGTAAAAATACATTCTCTTTACATTGCCAAAAACACTATATTGTGTGAAGCTTATGAAAATGGTACAATAACTCTGTGTGAAAAAGAAGAATACATCGATAGGCTGATCACTTTTTTGGAATATCTGAATCCGGAAATCGTTGTAGAGCGCATATTTAGTCGGATTCCGAAAGAAGATTCCGTATTTTGCAATTGGGGGACCAGTTGGTGGAAATTAACAGATGAAGTGAGAACCGAAATGAAAAAACGGGAAAGCTTTCAGGGAAAAAGGTTTCACTATTTAGATGGAGCCGCATTAAATCAACTATAATATAGGAGGCAGATGTTTTGTCTGATAATAAACTGACGAATATACAGGTTTACCGAAAAAAATGGAATATCAATATCGGCGTTATAATTTTTGGTGTTATTTTTATTTATCTGGTTATTACTGTGTTGACCTATGTGACTGCAAAACATATATCTGTGTACGAAGTCCGGGAAGGATCTATTCTTAAAGATACTTCTTACACAGGCATCATTATCCGTGAAGAAGAGGTTGTTTCGGCCCAGGGAAGCGGCTATGTGAATTTTTTTGTCACAGAAGGCAGTAAAGTTGGTAAAAAAACGAATGTCTATAGTCTTTCCGATGAAAAAATTGATTTTTCATCTACGGAAACTTCTGTTGATGAGAACGGAAATTCTATAGAAACAGAATTGACGTCTGAAGAGAAAAATTCTATCGAAACTAAAGCACAGAATTTTATCGAAAGTTTTAGCGATCTAAAATATGAAGATGTTTACACTCTGAAGGATTCTGTAAATAATATCATTACTGCCAATTCCGCACAAGGAAGGCAGGCACAACTGAACAGTATGATTCAGAGCGGGCAAACCGGATTAAATGTCTATCCGGCAGAAGAAGACGGAATTATTCTATATTCTGTAGATGGCTACGAATCTCTTACTGCTGAGACCGTGACGAAGGAAGATCTTTCCAGGACGGATTATGAAAAAATAGAGATGTACAATAACACACAGATAGATTCCGGCAATCCTGTGTATAAACTTGTTACCAGTGAAGATTGGACGATTGTAATTGAGCTTGATGATGAAATGAATGAAGAGCTGAAAGAAAGTACCAGTGTAAAAGTACGATTTGCTTATGATGGACAGACAACATGGGCAGGGCTTTCTATTAAGGATATCGATGGAACGCATTTAGCATTCCTTACATTTGACCATTCTATGGTTCGATATGCTGGCGAGCGTTTCCTGGATATAGAATTAATTCTTGAAGATGAATCCGGGCTTAAAATCCCCACATCTTCTGTAATCCAAAAAGATTTCTATATAGTACCTGAAGATTATCTGACACAGGGCGGGAACAGCAAATCAACCGGGGTATTAATTCAGGAAGAGTCGGATACAACACGGTTTGAAGCGGTTACGGTATACTATCGTGACCAGGATACCGGGATGATTTATCTGAATCCATCTGATTTTGACAGAGAAACCATATTGGTAAAACCGGACTCATCGGAAACCTATACATTAAAAGAAAGGGAGCGCCTTCCCGGAGTTTATAATGTAAATAAAGGTTATGCCGTATTCTGTCAGGTAAATATCCTGTGTGAAAGTGATGAATATTATATTGTTGAAGAAGGAAGTGACTATGGATTATCCAATTATGACCACATTGCGTTAGACGGCAATATTGTTCACGAAAATGATATTGTATTTTAAAAACAGGAGGGATACCATGTTAAAGGATAATTTTGAAGAAGTGGAAAAGAAAATACAAGCTGCCTGCGATCGTTCCGGACGCAGAAGAGAGGATATCACATTAATTGCGGTTAGTAAAACAAAACCTGTCGATATGCTTAAAGAAGCCTATGACTTCGGCACAAGAATATTCGGCGAAAATAAAGTGCAGGAGATTACCGAGAAATATGATGCTCTTCCCCGGGATATTTCCTGGCATATGATCGGACATCTACAACGCAATAAAGTAAAATATATTATTGATAAAGTAGATTATATTCATTCCGTTGATTCTGTAAGACTTGCTGAGACAATTGAAAAGGAAGCCGCAAAGCATAATTTAACAGTAAAGATACTGGTTGAAGTCAATGTTGCAGGTGAGGAGAGCAAATTCGGCTTGAGTCCGGAAGAAGTACTTCCTTTTATTGAAGAAATATCAGAGTTTTCACATATTCAGGTCTGTGGATTGATGACAATTGCTCCTTTTGTCGAAAATCCGGAAGAAAACAGGCCATATTTTAGCCGTTTACGTAAATTATCTGTTGACATTGACTCGAAAAAAGTTAATAATGTTAATATGAGTATGCTTTCAATGGGGATGACCAATGATTATGAAGTTGCAATTGAAGAAGGAGCAACAATGGTTCGTATCGGAACCGGTCTTTTCGGTGCAAGAAATTATGCTCACGAATGATTGACGAAAGAGTAAGATAGGAGAGTTAAAAAAATGGGAGTATTAGATAAGTTTCTTGATATTATGAAATTGAGTGATGATGACGATTACGATGAAAATGATGATTTCTTCGATGATGAATATGATGATGAATACGAAGAGAAACCAGCGAAAAAGGGGATTTTGAACCGTTTTAAATCAAAAGACACTTATGATGATTATGACGATGCCGACGAAGGTTATGATGATTATTCATCCAGGCAGTCTAAAGCTTCTCACACAGTAAGCAATAAGGTTACTCCTATGCGTCAGCCTGCAAGAAGAAGTACAGGTGTGAGCATGGAAGTTTGTGTAATCAAGCCATCTTCCGTAGAAGATGCAAGAGAGATTACGGAGACACTGCTCAGTGGAAGAACGGTTATTCTGAACCTCGAGGGGCTGGATTTAGAGATTGCGCAGAGAATTATAGACTTTACTTCAGGAGCAGCTTTTGCGATTAATGGAAATCTTCAGAAAGTTTCCAATTACATATTCCTTGTAACGCCGACGAATGTTGATATTTCCGGTGATTTGCAGGATTTGTTGAATACTTCTTTTGATGCATCCTCTATGAAAACGAGGTTTTAGGACAATTTGAAATATGAATAAGGAAGAATTGATGCTTCAGAAGCATCTGATAGACTTATCCGAGACAGCTTACAAAAGGGATATCGTTACTTTCTCGGATTTTCTGAATCTTAATGAATTAAATATACTGCATTCTACACCCAAGAATATGTTTTCTGCGAATTATGAAACATATGGTGGTTATGAAGCTTCCGAGCGTCAGATGGTTGCCTTTCTACCTGATGCTCTTTATTATGAGTATAGTTATCCTGTTTCTGTGCTGAAGATCGTTCCATCTGCACCAAAATTTGCAGAACAGCTTACTCACAGAGATTATCTGGGAGCTGTTTTGAATTTAGGGATAGAGCGATGCAAAATTGGTGATTTACTAATCGGCGAAAAGGAATGTATCCTTTTTGTGTGTGATTCTATATCCCGCTTTATAATAGACAATCTGACCAGAATACGGCATACATCTGTAACGGCCGCCGAGATTCCTCCGTCAGATTTTTCCTATACACCTGCTTTTCAAGAAATCAAGGGTACAGTTGCATCTGTCAGACTGGACACAGTCCTTTCCGTGGCATTTCCATTATCCCGCAGCAAATTAACCGGATTTATCACAGATGGCAAAGTATTTGTTAATGGCAGGCTGATTACATCCAATGGGTACCATCTGAAAGAAAGAGACGTGATCTCTGTACGTGGTATGGGAAAAATTTCCTATAACGGTGTATTATCAGAGACAAAGAAAGGACGTTTCTATATCACCGTTAATAAGTATGTGTAAAAATATATTGTAGTATTTACTGCAGGAGAGGATACTTGAATACCTATGAAACCAAAAAAAACGAAACGGCTATTCCATTATTTTGCAGCTATTTTTCTGATATCCGCATGTGTAATGCTGGATCAATGGACAAAATATCTGGCTGTCACTTACTTAAAAGGGAAGGCGCCACTTGTGTTATTCCCGGGAGTTTTTGAACTGTATTATCTGGAGAACAAGGGAGCTGCATTCGGGCTTTTCCAGAATCAGCAAATCTTCTTTTTGGCAAGTGCGGTTGTCATTCTTATATTTATTATTGTACTTTATTTGCGGATTCCGATGAACAAACATTTTTTACCTCTCAGAATATGTGCTGTTATGATAGCAGTCGGGGCAATCGGCAATAGTATTGACCGGATGAGACTGGGATATGTAATTGATTTCTTCTATTTTAAATTGATTGATTTCCCTGTTTTCAATGTAGCAGATATTTTTGTAACAGTCAGCGTGGTTCTGCTTATTTTTTTCATTCTTTTTTTCTATAAGGAGGAAGACCTTGATAAAATACTTCACTATTGAATTTGAAAGCGGAGAGCGGCTGGATCGTTATCTTGCCGGAGAAATGCCGGATATGTCTCGCTCTTACATCCAAAAGCTAATCAAAGATTCCCAAATCTATGTTAATGAAAAGCCTGTAAAAGCAAATTACAGGCTTTGTTTTGATGATGTGATAAAAGTTACCATACCGGAGCTTAAAGAGCCTGAAATCGCCGCTGAAGAGCTTCCGTTGGACATTCTGTATGAGGATTCAGATATCATCATTGTAAATAAACCTAAACAGATGGTAGTACACCCGGCTCCCGGCCACTATTCCGGAACGCTTGTAAATGCGCTGATGTATCATTGCGGAAAAGAGCTTTCCGGAATCAATGGGGTTATGCGTCCCGGCATCGTACATCGGATTGATATGGATACTACCGGTTCTTTGGTTGTGTGTAAAAACGATACTGCTCATAAATGCATTGCCCGTCAATTAAAAGAGCATTCTATTAAACGCGTATATGTAGCTCTGGTACACGGTAACATAAAAGAAAACCAAGGGACAATAAACGCACCTATCGGCCGCCATCCTACAGACCGGAAAAAAATGAGTACCCATGCAAAGCATAGCCGTGAAGCAATTACCCATTATAAAGTTCTCGAGCGGTTTGGGGATTATACCTATATTCAATGTGAGCTTGAGACCGGACGCACTCATCAAATTCGCGTCCATATGGCGAGCATCGGTCATCCATTGCTGGGTGACCAGGTATATGGTCCTGCCAAATGCCCGTTCAAGCACCTGCAGGGGCAGACTCTTCATGCAAAAACACTTGGAATTATCCACCCGTCGACAGGAGAGTACTTGGAAGTAAACGCTCCGCTTCCTACGTATTTCAAAGAATTATTAGTCATATTAACTAAATTATAGCTAATTTTTTTAAAAAAATTATATACTTTTTCTTCAAATTGCTATATAATAGATACAAGGCTAAATAACTGCGGAGAAAAGGAGCGTGAATTTTTATGGAAAAAACGAATACAGTTATTACAATAGGAAGACAATTCGGAAGTGCAGGGCGTGAAATCGGATATAAAGTCGCAAAAGATTTAGGTATTAAATTATACGATAAAGAAATGTTAGATCGCGCCGCAAAAGAAAGTGGTATCTGCCAGGAATTATTCGAAACACATGATGAAAAACCTACCAATAGTTTTTTATATTCCTTGGTTATGGACACGTATTCTTTGGGTTATTCTTCCGGAAGCTATACGGATATGCCGATTAATCATAAAGTATTTCTTGCCCAATTTGATGCAATTAAAAAAATTGCAGATGAGGGTCCATGCATTCTGGTTGGCCGATGTGCTGACTATGCGTTGGAAGAATATGATAATGTACTCAGCGTGTTCATTCATGCTGATTTAAATGCACGTATCCGCAGAATTGCACGTATCTATGATCTGACAGATGCAAAAGCAAAAGATATGATTAACAAGACAGATAAAAAGCGTTCCAGCTATTATAATTACTATACGAATAAGCGCTGGGGAGACGCTGTCAGCTATGACGTCAGTCTCAACAGTTCCCTTCTCGGAATTGACGGAACTGCAGAAGCAATCAAACGGCTGGTAGAAATAAAAGAAAACAATAATAATAAAAAATTATAATGTAATCTGAAAAGAAAAGAGTAGGAAGGAAATATCTCTGCCAGTTCATCAGTAACAAAGGCTGGTAAGATATTTCCTTTTTTCTTTATTATCTTACATGCAAAATCCGCTCCGGCCAGCCGCTGATATTTCCATTAAGAATCGCCGTAAACATCCTTTGCTTTACACCGGGATGTTCTGTATTCAACTGTTTCACCAGTTCTTTTGCATATTGCCGCTTCGTGTAACCATCAACAGGACATCGGCTTTTTACAACCGGAAGATTATATTTGTTCTTAAAACCTATAACATCGGCTTCGTCCACGAACATAATCGGTCGAATCACTGTAAGCTCCATGCGATCCAGATATGTTTTGGGAGAAAAAGAATAGAAACGTCCCTCAAATATAAGAGAGAGAAGCATAGTTTCTACAATATCATCCTTGTGATGGGCATAAGCAACCTTATTACATCCCATCTCTTTAACTGCCTGGTTTAAAGCCCCTTTCCGCATCTTTGCACAAAGTGAGCAGGGATTACTTTCTTTTCGTTCCTCAAATAAAATACGGGAAATATCTGTTTTTACAATATGATATGGGACATCAAGCTCCCTGCACAGACTTTTTACCGGAGAAAAATCACAGTCTTCGTAGCCTAAATCCACGGTGACGGCACTTAATTCAAACTTCTGTGGGTAAAACCGTTTCAGACCATGCAGAGCATAGAGCAGCGTCAGACTATCCTTTCCACCTGAAATTCCTACAGCGATATGGTCGCCTTCCTGTATCATAGAATACTCGTCAACAGCTTTTCTTGTATAGCTTAATAATTGTTGTAATTTCATAGCTTTTTCCTTTTCTTACTTTATTATGGTTCATTATGGTTCACGCAGCTTCACGGCAGATGCAGCCTGACGGCGTCTGTTTTCATCGATTGCAGCATAATGTTTTTTTGTAGTATTCACATCCTTATGCCCAAGGACATCGGCAACAAGATAAATATCTCCGGTTTCTTTATATAAAGAAGTACCATAGGTACTGCGAAGTTTATGGGGCGTAATTTTCTTATTGGGCGTCACCTGGCGGGCATATTTCTTTACCATATTTTCAACAGCCTGTACACCCATTCGACGACGCTGCGTGGATAAAAACAGAGCGTTTTCATGTCCCGGGAGAGGAGTGATGGCCTTTCTGTCCTTTTCCATATAATTCTGTAACGCCTGTTCCACTTCATCGCCAAAATAAACAACCATCTCATTGCCGCCTTTTCTGGTTACTTTAATGCCATTATTCTTAAAATCCACATCATTTATATCCAATCCTACACATTCTGATACACGGATACCGGTTCCGAGAAGTAAGGTCAAAATAGCCATATCACGATTTTTCGTTTTTTCATAATAAAGCTTCGCTTGACCGGTAAGCTGATCGCCACAAGAATCAACATAATCTAAAAGCATTGCAACTTCATCCGTTTCCAGTCGTATAATTGCTTTCTCATGGATTTTAGGCATGTCTACAAGAAGCATCGGATTATTGGAAATAGCCTGATGTTTGTAATAATAACCGAAAAAGCTTCTCAGAGCTGATAATTTACGCGCAAGCCCTTTTTCACCATTCGTCATAAGTTCATCATCATCACGCTTATAAACCTTGAGATATTCCATATATTCTTCAATATCTACAGGGGTTAGGTTTTCCAAATCCCGGAGAGTAAATTGTTCTGTTGTATAATCGGTATACAGCGGATTATTCTCCATCAAAAAACGGAAAAATACCCGAATATCATAAGCATAGTTCATTCTGGTACGTATGGATGATGTTGGTTCAATTGCCCGGAAAAAATCTCCGGCAAAAGGCGGAAGTGTTTTGAGAATATCCCGAAGACGCAAGGTATAGTCAATCACTGTCTGTTCATGATAAGTTCGATTTTTTGAATTAGCCATAAATAAAAACCTCCATGTGTTTCATTTTATCACATTGTCCTATCTATGTCTATATCTTTTGGAAAAATCGGTATTTTACATATAGATATATTCTTCTAATCCTTAATAATCCGTATCTTGATAAGCTACAGTAAGGTATCTTTCCGCGTATATATCATCACTCTTTAATCCATTAATGTCTTTCAATGTATCTATATATTCTTGAATGGAAGAATAATCTTCCGGCATATATTCTTCAGCAATACTCCAAAGTGTATCTCCGGATTTAAGTTCCACGCTTGTGTAATACGTATTGTAAGCAGAGTGTGTGTCTTTCTCCTTTCCGCGAGCCTTTACAAATCCCTTACATGCCAAAATAGAAACCAGGATGCATATCATGGATACTGTAACAATAAAACAACGTCTGATAAATAATTCCTTTGCTTTTCTTCTCTTAACTTTTGTCTGCATAGCTGCTTCCCCCTTATTAGATTTAATATGGATATGAATTCTTTTCTCGATTTCGAACGTCCGTTCCTGGTGATTTTGATTATATAGCAAGAACAAATGTTTGTCAACAGAAAACGCTAAAAATTTCGAACATATTTTCGCAACATTTGTTTGCTTTTTTTGAATTCATATGATAGAATTAAGAAAAGCTCATGTAACATATATATTATCGAAAGGGGATTTTAAAGCCTATGGGATACGGAAAGATTACTCCAAAACAAAAGGAAATTCTAGAATACATTAAAGCGCAGATATTGGAGCGGGGCTTCCCGCCGGCCGTACGAGACATATGTGAGGCCGTTAATTTGAAATCCACTTCTTCTGTCCATTCACATCTGGAGACACTGGAAAAAAATGGATACATAAGACGGGATCCTACAAAGCCAAGGGCAATTGAGATTCTGGATGATACCTTCAACCTTACAAGACGTGAACTTACGAATGTTCCGCTTATTGGCCGCGTTGCTGCAGGAGAACCGCTGCTTGCACAGGAAAATATTGAAAATTACTTTCCGATTCCGGTAGAGCTTCTCCCCAATAATACTACTTTCCTTTTGACGGTGAAGGGTGAAAGTATGATTAATGCAGGTATTCTGGACGGCGATATGATTCTTGTTGAAGAAAAGCATACTGCCAGTAATGGCGAAATGGTTGTAGCGTTAATTGAGGATAGCGCTACCGTCAAGACTTTTTATAAAGAAGAAGGAATTATCCGGCTGCAGCCTGAGAACGACGAGATGGAACCTATTATGGTGAGAGATGTTATGATTCTCGGAAAAGTAATCGGTGTCATACGTTTTTTTAAATAAAATGACCGGGAGCGCCTTTCGTGCGCTTCCCGGTTATTTTTACAATTCGCTCCTCGGAATTTCTTCCCCATCACTCCACACATGCTCCAGATTATAAAATGAGCGGTTTTCTTTGTCAAACACATGTACGATCACATCGCCAAAGTCCAGAAGCACCCAGCTTCCCTGCCCGTACCCTTCTCTTTGTTTAAGCGGATAACCGGCTTTATGCATTTTTTCATTTACATTATCAACCAATGCGTTCATCTGGCTGTTGCTTCCTCCGGTTGTAATGATAAAATAATCAGCAATTACTGATATGGCAGATATATTAATGATTTTTGTATTTTCACCTTTTTTTTCTTCCAGGGCATCATATGCAATGCGTGCCATTTCTTTTCCATGCTCCATATACGCTATACCTCCTCCTTTTTCAGATATGCTTTATAATACAGATAAGTTTTTTCTGTCATAGGATCTACTGTTATATTCCTCGTATTCAGATAATTGAGGGAATCCTGTAAAATCTGATAGATACATTCATCAATATTTTCAAAAGCCAGCCTTCTTATTTCGGCCATGTTAGGAAGTTCTCTTCTCCCCGGCTCTATATAATCGGCAACATACACGATTTTCTCTAAGAGAGACATAGCAGGTTTCCCGGTCGTATGAAAAGTTATTGCGCTGAGGATGGCTTCATCCCTAACGTGATATTTCTTTTCTGCAAGATAAGCTCCAAGCTTGGCATGAAGAAGGCTGGGATTTGAGCGTTCGGTTTCAGAAACCTCCAGATGATATTTGCTGCACATTTTAAATTTCTTATTCGTAGGAATACATTTTGCACAGTCATGCAAAAGTCCTGCAATCAATGCACTTCTTATGTTTTCCTGATAGCGCATTGCAAGCGCTCCTGCCGTGTACATGACTCCCAATGTATGCTCATAACGATCCTCGTCCAAATGTTTCTTAAGCTTCTGCTGCATTCTTTTTATCTGTTCGTTCATCTCTCATCCTTCTCCTCATATAGCCTTATATAATTCATGTCTCTGAATATAATTCTCCACTATCTCTGGAAGATATTCCGAAACGGAACCGCCCTCTTTTAGAACTTCTCTCAATTCATGCGAGGATACATGGAGCAGCGGAGTATCCAAAAGCCTGATCTTAGCGTTATATTTCTCACAAAGTTCCTGCATCTTGCTGTTCATTTTTTCGCGGGTATCTATATCGTCTCTGTAGGCAGCCAGAATTGTACATGTTGGAAAAATACGTTCCGGATGCACCCAGCTTTCTATTGTAAATAAAGAGTCAGCGCCAATGATAAAATAAAATTCGTCCTGTGGATAGTTTGCCTGCAGATATTCAAGCGTCTGATAAGAACAGGATATTTTTTCCTGATTTACCTCGTGCAGATTTAATTTAAAATATTCTGTATCTGCAATGGCTAATCCCACCATCTCCGCACGTGTTTTTGCATCAGATTCAATGCTGCTGTTTTTTTTATGGGGCGGATTGCCGTTTGGCATAAACCATATCTCATCTAATTTGCATTGACGGTAGGCATATTCTCCAAGCATTAAATGTCCATTGTGAATCGGATCAAATGTCCCTCCCATAATTCCTATTTTCATTGATATACCTCATTATATTTACATAATAAAATTATGGTAACTGTATCTTCTTTTTGTCTGGTTTACCTTCTTTATAAAGGACAATTTTTTTTCCAATCACCTGAACGACCAAAGAATGGGTACGCTCTGCCAGAATCTGTGCCAGTTCCTTCGGATCGTCCGCACAGTTCTGCAGTACACTGACTTTAATCAATTCTCTTGCGTTCAACGCTTCTTCCACCGCTTTTGTAAGCTCTGGAGTCATGCTGTTTTTACCGATTTGAAAAATCGGATCCATTGTCATGGCCAGACTTTTTAAATATGCTCTTTGTTTTGTCGTCATCTTTATTAACTCCCATATCTTATTTATTTATAGTAATCAAATTGAAGACCATACATGCGAACGGTATCACCTTCCTCAATCCCGGCCTCCTCAAGCTCGTCCAGAATTCCGGTATCTTTGAGAAACTTCTGAAAAAATGCAAAGCCCTTTTCGGAATCCAGATTTGTATATCCAAGCATTTTTTCAATCTTAGGCCCTTCTACTACATAAATATCCTCTTCTTTTTCTACCGTATAAGGCAGTTCCGCATAAATAAGCTCGTCTTCCGGAAAATATTCTTGTTCGAATATAATCGGTTCTGAATCCAGCTTCTCAAGTTCTCCCGCGACATAATACAGCAGCTCTTTAATGCCGGTTCCCGTTACACCGGATATAGGGAATACCTGGATCCCTTTTGGTTCAAATTCTTTGCGCAGCCTTTCTATAGGGTCGTTATCCTGATAGACGGCATCCATCTTGTTCGCTGCAATTACTTGCGGTCGTTTTGCTATTTCAGGATTATATTTTTCAAGTTCTGCGTTAATTTTATAAATATCCTCAACGGGGTCACGTCCCTCTGTCCCTGCCGCATCCACTACATGTATCATAAGCTTTGTCCGTTCAATGTGACGCAGGAACTCATGTCCAAGACCGATTCCTTCTGATGCCCCCTCAATCAATCCCGGAATGTCCGCCATCACAAATCCTTTGCTTCCTTCCAGGTCGACAACACCCAGATTGGGATCCAGAGTAGTAAAATGATAGTTCGCAATCTTAGGCCGGGCGTTCGTCACACGTGATAAAAGAGTAGACTTTCCTACATTCGGAAATCCGATTAATCCTACATCAGCAATAACTTTAAGCTCCAGATTGACCCATAGCTCCTGTGCAGGCTGTCCAGGCTGTGCATATTTAGGAACCTGCATGGTCGCTGTAGCAAAATGCTGGTTTCCAAGACCTCCTTTTCCACCTTTTAGAATGATCTGTCTGCGGTTATTCCCGGACATGTCAGCAATGACTTTTCCAGATTCAGCTTCTTTGATTACGGTTCCTTCCGGAACCCTCAATATAATATCATCAGCGTCAGATCCATGGCACCGTCTCTTACCGCCCGGCTCTCCGTCTTTTGCCGCATATTTCCTTCTATGACGGTAATCCTGAAGAGTGTTCAATCCCTCGTCTACCTCAAAAATAACGTCGCCGCCACGACCTCCGTCACCACCGTCCGGCCCGCCATTGGGAACATATAATTCTCTGCGGAAACTGACATGGCCGTCGCCGCCTTTACCTGAACGTATAAATATCTTTGCTCTGTCTGCAAACATATATAAACTCCTCTCTTTCTCGTACCCAAGGGTGATATAATAAAAGGGCTGTTGTAAACTTATCAATCCCCAAGTCTTTCAACAGCCCTTTTCGTCTCATCTAACTAAGCTACCGGATAGATAGAAACCTGTTTCTTATCTCTTCCTTTTCTTTCAAATCTAACAACACCATCAACCAAAGCGAACAATGTATCGTCACCACCGCGGCCTACATTAAGCCCTGGGTGAATCTTTGTTCCACGCTGTCTGTAAAGGATATTACCGGCTTTTACAAACTGTCCGTCTGCTCTCTTAGCTCCTAATCTCTTAGATTCAGAGTCACGTCCGTTCTTTGTAGAACCAACTCCCTTTTTATGAGCGAAAAATTGAAGGTTTAATTTCATCATGGTCGTTACACCTCCTCAAATGTTAACTGAATATATTTTGCATAGTTTTCGTCATCTGCCATATCTCGAAGACCAAGAATCATGGCATCCAACAACAATGCGGCTTCGGCAGATGGTCTGTCCTTCAATTTGAAATCAATCAGACCCTCTTCATCATCCGACACAACTGAAAAACGGTCATCGGTATACTTCTCAACAGCATTCACTGTATTCATAATCAATACAGATGCTGCGGCACACACAATATCCTGACCTTCCTCGCTGTAACCGGCATGCCCTCTGGCAACGAAGCCTTCACACTTTTGCTTACTATTACGATAAACCGTTACCTGAATCATCTCTGGACATCCTCAATACTAAGCATTGATTTTTTCAATCTTAACTGCTGTGTACTGCTGTCTGTGTCCATTTTTCTTATGGTATCCAGTCTTTCTCTTATACTTGTAAACGATAACTTTTCTGGCTTTTCCGTTCTCTACAACAGAAGCCTCAACGGTTGCTCCCGCTACGGTAGGATTTCCAACCTTTAACTCGTTGTCGCTTACTGCAAGCACCTGGTCAAATGTATAAGTCTCTCCGGCTTCTACACCAAGCTTCTCTACTCTAATGATATCGCCTTCGGCTACTTTGTACTGTTTACCACCTGTTGCTATAATCGCGTACATATGGCACCTCCTATTATCATTACTCGCCAATTATGGTATCCATCAAACAGATGGATTTTAGGAACCTCATTGTGCGGCATACTGTAGTATAATAACATAAATATTTTATAAAATCAATAGATTTATCATAAAAAATCAAGAGAATTACAACAAATGAACCCCTTTTTCTTCTGTCTTTTGAATAGTATCTTCCGGCCATATGGAGGACTGTACTTCGCCGATATGGGCTTTTCTCAAATAATACATACAAATTCTGGACTGTCCGATTCCACCGCCGATGGTACAGGGAAGTTCTCCGGCAAGCAACGCTTTCTGAAATTCCAATTCTGCCCTTTCTTCACATCCTGCCAAAGCAAGCTGACGCTTCAGGGATTCCTCGTCTACACGGATTCCCATAGAAGAAAGTTCCAACGCAATATCAAGCACAGGATAATATACAACAATATCTCCGTTTAACTCCCAGTCATCATAATCCGGGGCACGCCCGTCGTGTTTTTCCCCGGAAGCTAATATCTTGCCAATCTGTGAAATAAACACAGCTCCTTTATTTCTTACAATCTGATATTCCCTCTCTTTGGCATCCATACCCGGATACATATCTTCCAACTCCTGGGAAGTAATGAATGTAATTTCCTCCGGAAGCAGAGGTTCTATGTAATTGTAACGGCGGGACATAAAGTCTTCCGTATCTTTCAGAGCGGCATACACCTTTCTGACGGTATACTGCAGTGTCTCTGTGTTTCTTTCTTCTCTGGAGATTACCTTCTCCCAGTCCCACTGATCTACATATATGGAATGAATATTGTCTGTATCTTCGTCCCGACGGATAGCACTCATGTCTGTATATAATCCCTCGCCTGAATGAAAAGCATACCGTTTTAATGCATATCTTTTCCATTTTGCCAGAGAATGTACTATTTCTGCCATATCGTCATTCTGCTCTTTTATCCCGAATGAAACCGGTCTCTCCACTCCATTTAGATTATCATTCAACCCTGTCTGAGGTTTCACAAACAGAGGGGCAGATACGCGGGTCAAATGTAGTGATTTCGCAAGAGCTCTTTCAAAATGATCTTTTACTTCTTTAATTGCCACCTCTGTTTCGCGGATCGTGAGCGGCGACCGGTAGCCTTCAGGTATCAATACTTCTCCCATATCTATATTACTCCTTTTTCACCAATTTTCATTCCCAGCAGTTTTTCTGCATTACCATGAAAAATTGCCTGTTTCTCGCCTTCCGTAAGTGGAAGTCCCTTTAAATGTTCTACAAATTCTTTCTGCCCCGCCCATGGGGAATCTGTTGCAAACAAAATTCTGTCTGTTCCATGCTTTCTGGCAATCCGTATAAATTGCTCGTCTGAGATTTTTCCAAAAACAACCGCCGTATCAAACCATACGGGAAGTCCTGTCAGGTACGTTTCTACCTCATCCCAGCGAAGGAACCCTCCCATGTGCGCAAGGACCAGCTTCTCCGGCTGTACTTCACGGAACATCTCATAAACCCGCTTTGGAGTACAGTGCGTGCACTCCGGGTATCCGGGGTCATATCCGGCATGGACGCTGATAATCAGTCCCAGCTCTGTCGCATAAGAAAGAATCCTTTTATAACGGATATCATCAATATAGACTCCCTGATAATCCGGATGTAACTTAATCCCTTTAAAGCCAAATTCCTTCAGTATCTTTAACTGTCCTTTGTAATCTTCACTATCAGGATGGATTCCGCCGAATGACAGAAGCTTTCCTTCCTGAAATCGGGAGGCAAAGCGATTGATTGAATCAAACTGAGAAGGCTTTGTCACCACCGGCAGCACCACCGAACAATCCAGGCCTGCCTCTTCCGTAGAAGCAAGAAGACCATCGGCCATCCCATTAGTAGCCGGTTCCGTCTGACATCTTTCTGCCAGAAAAGCAAGCGTTTTCGCCGCTATCTTTTCCGGGAACATATGTGTATGAAAATCAATCATGGTGTTCCTCCTGCTTTTTTATCTGATTGTAACAATATCCTATAATATCTTTACGTGTAATAATACCAATAAAATTCTTCTGATCGTCAATAACCGGAACAAAATTCTGTTCCATAGCGCGGTCAATCAAATCCTCCATGTTCGATTCAGCGCTGACACACTGGTAATCCAGGCGTCTTTCAATTTTCATGACACTGATGGATTCTGTTTTCTTGACATCAATCGTCTTCAGTTTTTTCAGTCCCCACAGAAGATCCCCCTCTGTGATGGAGCCGACATATTTTCCATCTTTACTCAAAATCGGAACCGAAGAATACTTATGGTATTCCATAATTTCCAAAGCCTGCCTGACCGTGTGGTAATCATATATGTATGCAAGCTCCGCCTTAGGTTTTAGAAAAAACAATATGTTTTTCATCTTCTTATGAACCTCCCATCCGATTCATAATGATAGATTAAATCTGCGTTGTGACAAAAATATCATAAATAGCTGTGATAGCAGCATTGAAGTCATGGTTCCTTACACCGATAATAATGTTCAGCTCGCTGGAACCCTGATCAATCATCTTGACATTTACATTGCTATGAGCAAGTGCAGAAAAAATGCGTCCTGAAGTACCTCTGGTAGCCCGCATACCGCGCCCCACAACGGCTATCAGCGCAAGATCCGATTCTAATTCCAGAAAATCCGGATTTACCGCTCGGTGGATGCCCGCCAGTACTTTCTGCTCTTTTTCTTCAAATTCATCCTGATGGACGAAGATTGTCATCGTATCAATGCCGGAGGGCATATGTTCAATGGAAATCTGATTATCTTCAAATACCTGAAGCACTTTCCGACAGAATCCCACTTCTGAATTCATCATATCTTTTTCTACGGTAATCGATGCGAAATCCTTCTTCCCGGCAATACCCGTAATTACAAAACGGGGCTTTCTGCAGGTTCCCTCTACGATTAAGGTACCCTTATGCTCCGGTGCATTCGTATTGCGGATGTTGATGGGGATGCCTTCCTTTCTTACAGGGAAGATTGCATCTTCATGAAGAACAGTTGCTCCCATATAAGAAAGCTCCCGCAACTCCCGATATGTAATCACATCAATAGATTTTGGATTCTTCACCACTCTCGGATCTGCAATCAGAAAACCAGATACATCTGTCCAGTTTTCATAGATATCTGCATGTACGGCTTTTGCTACGATAGAGCCTGTAATATCAGACCCTCCCCGTGAAAATGTCTTAATCTTGCCGTCAGGCTTACTTCCGTAGAATCCGGGAATTACAGCTTTGGCGGTACCGGAAAGCCGCTCTGAAAGAATCGTATCTGTTTTTTCTGAATCAAAATTGCCATTTTCATCAAAAAAGATTACTTCCGCTGCGTCAATAAATTCATAGCCAAGATAATTTGCCATGACGATACCGTTTAAGTATTCTCCTCTAGAAGCAGCATAGTCTCTTCCGATCTTCTTACTGAAATTCTCACGGATAATCTTAAATTCTTCATCCAGGTTCAGATGAAGCTTAAGACCGTCAATGATTTCCTTATAACGGGCTTTGATGCCTTCAAGCTGTTCTTCAAATTCCTCCTCCTGAATAGCCAGGCAGTAACAGCTATATAACATATCGGTTACTTTCGTATCGTTTGATGTGCGTTTCCCCGGTGCTGATGGAATTACATATCTCCTTGATTCCTCCTGCCGGATGATTCTTCCGACTTTTTTAAACTGCTCCGCACTTGCCAGTGAACTTCCACCAAATTTTACTACTTTTATCATTCCAGTAACCCTCCGTTTATTTCTTTTGTTTACATTTTACTCTTATTGATGGATGACATCTTCAAAAACTGCATGGGACACCTTCTGTAGGTCAGATGGAGACAGCTCAATCTGCATGCCAAGCTTTCCACCGCTTACATAGATTTTCTCAAGCTCTTTGGCATCCTCCTGGATCACTGTCGGGAACTGCTTTTTCATCCCGATTGCCGTACATCCGCCTCGGACATAGCCTGTCACCTTCGTCAGATCCTTTAAATGCAGCATCTCCAGAGACTTCTCACCCACCGCCCTTGCCGCCTTCTTAAAATCAATCTCCGCTTCAATTGGGATAACGAATACATAATGCTCTCCGGTCTTTCCGGTTGTCACCAATGTCTTATAGACAAGCCGGTGCTCCAGACCAAGCATATCGGCAACCTGTATTCCATCTGTAAATTCTTCACATACATAGGTCTGATAAGAATACTTTATTTGATTGCGGTCAAGGATTCTCATCGCGTTGGTTTTTATCTCTTTTTTTCCCATCAAAGTCACCTCTAGTCTACTATAATACCTTCTCTGCTGTAATTGTCAAGCCTTTATCGAATTAAACTGTCAAAGTTTCAGTTATAGAAATATTTCCGTTCCCAGTGACTCAAGAGAACAGAACCCCGTGCCATCCGGTTTCTTTGCATATACTTCCAAGCGGTGATAATGCAGTGGATATTCCGCAGCATCAGCGCCTGCAAATGCCAAGAATGCTTCCATCACAAGCTCTGGCTTCAGATTTTGTTCGCTTCCGGCAGCCAGATGCAGAAAGAATTTCCCGTTCTCCCAATGGAAATCATAAATCATCGGCTTAATGTCTACTTCTTTTTCACTTCGCTTGGTTTTTTTCCGTACAATCATCTGCGGCATATCCATAAATTGTATGGCCAGCTCTTCCCATCCGTCAGGAAATGCCTCTGATTTGGATGTTACCAGATAATCGGCAGCAGCAACAATTGTCATACCGCTGCTCTTTTTCTCATCTGGAATCTGCAAAAAACTGACAATTTCTATTCCTTCTACCATAACGGCATTCATCTGTGAAACCGCATCTTCCGAAGAAATCGGCCTTGTAAGCTCAATGTCCAGATATTCTGCGTCGCTTGTAACTCCAAGCCCAAGAGGCTGTGCAAAAGACATAATCATATGGGGGCTATAGCCTGAAGTAAAGGCAATCGGGATATCTGCCCGCCGCATTACTTTCTGGAAAAAACGCATTACATCCAGATGTCCGATAAATTTCATGACTCCATATTTGCGGAACTTAATTCTTACTTTCAACACAGACGCCTCCCTTCCATTTTGCTACACCGCAGCCGGAACATCGCTGTCGGCAGTTAGGCGTTACCTCTCCGTTCATGGCGCGCTTCCATTCTTGTATCAGAAATTCTTTCGTTACACCTGTATCAATGAAGTCCCAGGGGAATTTTTCATCCAGGGAGCGTTCCCGGAGATTGTAGAAACCTATATCAATACCTGTATTTTCAAAAGCCTGCATCCATTTATCATTGTCAAAGGTTTCCGTCCAGGAATCGTAAAGACATCCCAAACGGTAAGCTTCCTCGATCACCTTTCCTGTTCTTCTGTCGCCCCGGGCAAATACGCCTTCTAATACGGTAACCTCCGCATCATGCCAGTTATATTTCAGACTCTTGCGGTTAAGCTGATCTTGAAACGCATGCTTTACAATGGCAGCTCTTGCAATGTATTCTTCGTTTGTATACATCCTCGCCCACTGGAAGGGAGTAAACGGCTTAGGAATAAAGAAGGAAGAACTTGCCGTAATCTGGCACTTCCCATTCCGCTGTTCCTTGGGAATCTCGTAGTAACGCCGGGCTACTTTGTCAGCAAGAACCGCTATTTCTTTCATATCTTCTTTCGTCTCCGTAGGAAGCCCGAGCATAAAATACAGCTTAACCTTAGACCATCCGCCCTCAAATGCCTGTCCGGCGCCATTGATGATATCCTCTTCTGTTAAACCTTTATTAATCACGTTCCGCATTCGCTGAGACCCTGCCTCCGGCGCAAAAGTCAAACTGCTTTTCCGGATATCCTGGACCTTTCCCATTACATCAAGGGAAAAGGCATCGATTCTGAGAGAAGGAAGAGAAATATTAATCCCTTTTTCTTTAAATTCTTCAATCAAAAATGTTACCAGTTCTTCTAATTGGCTGTAATCACTGGAACTTAAAGAACTTAACGAGATTTCTTCGTGTCCGGTGCTTTTCAGCATGTTTCGGGCATACGCTTTCAATTTTTCTACATTGCGTTCTCTGGTGGGACGGTAAATCATCCCCGCCTGACAAAACCGGCATCCCCGGATACAGCCTCTTTGTATCTCCAAAACCACCCTGTCCTGGGTTGCTTTGATAAAGGGAACAACCGGAGATTCCGGATAGTACGTATCTGTCACATCCATAACTACCTGTTTCTTAATTACTGCCGGGGCATGAGAGCTGCTTGGTGCAAATGTATCAATAGTTCCGTCCTCTTTATAAGTTACAGTATACAAAGACGGAACATAAATTCCTTCTATACCAGCCGCTTTCTCAAGGAAATCTTTCTTTGTGCCTCCGGCTTTTCGGTTCTCTTTATAGGTATCAAGAAGCTCGTCATATACTGTTTCACCTTCTCCGATATAAAACAGATCAAAAAATTCTGCCAACGGTTCCGGATTATACGTACAAGGTCCGCCTCCGATTACAATCGGGTCCTCTTCTTTTCTTTCACATGCTTTCAGAGCCATTCCGCTAAGATCCAATATCTGCAGAATATTCGTATAACACATCTCATACTGAATGGTAATGCCGAGAAAATCAAATTCTTTTATTGGATCTTGGGATTCCAGTGCAAATAGAGGAAGCTTCTCTTCCCGCATAATTTTATCTAAATCTATCCATGGAGAGTATACCCGCTCACACCAGACATCCTCGCGGCGGTTAAACATATCATAGAGAATCTGAATGCCTAAATGTGACATTCCTATCTCATACACGTCTGGAAAGCACATGACAAAACGAATATCCACTTTGCTTTTGTCTTTGATTACACTATTTACTTCATTGCCTATATAGCGGGCCGGTTTCTCTATTTTTAATAATATTTCGTCACTTAATGCTAATTTTCTCATGTATTTACCTCATTACAGACCAATTGTACATACAGGAAGCGTTGATTAAAGTAAAATCAACGCCTCCTAATCTGTTTTCCATTATAACAATTTTACAAAACACTGTCAATTCCCGCATAATCCGTTTCAATCACATCAACAATCTGGCTGCTGCTTACATCAGCAATTTTTTCTCCCTGGTAATCTAAGGTGACAAATGCTGCAAAAAGCAGAACGCAAAGCAGTATCCTAAGCCCCAGGGTCCCGGGAACTTCATCTTCCCCATCAGCTTCCCTGTACAGGCTGGCATATGTATTAGCATATCTTGGATGTACGGCAGGTGGTGTCCGATAATCGGAATACAAATTTTTCGTCTGGTTAAGAAGCTGTTTTCTGCGCTTTTCCGAATCATTCATAAAATTGCCCCTTTTCACATTTACATATGAACGTCTCTATCATCCAGTATACGCAGAAAAGGGCGCTTTCATTCCGAATTCGGTCTTATCTGTCGGCCAATTCCCGGACGATGTCATCCCAGCTTATCCCCCGCTCTACCATCAATACCATTGCATGATAGAGAAAATCTGCCATTTCATATTTAATTTCTTCAGGATTGGGGTTCTTAGCAGCGATAATAATCTCTGTCGCTTCCTCGCCTACCTTTTTCAGGATTTTATCAATCCCCTTGTCAAACAGATAGTTCGTATAGGAGCCCTCCTTAGGATGTTCGCGCCGGTTCTGGATCGTAGCGTAAACACTTTCAAATACCTGCAGGGGGTTCGTCTCATCATAGTCTGTTCCCACAATCGGCTGGAAGAAGCAGGTCGGATTTCCCGTATGGCAGGCCACTCCCACCTGATCCACCTTGGCAAGCAGCGTATCTTTATCACAGTCAATGGTAAGAGATTTTACGTACTGGAAATGCCCGCTGGTCTCTCCTTTTACCCACAGGCTCTGTCTGCTTCTGCTGAAATAGGTCATCTTTCCTGTCTTCACCGTCATATAGAAAGCCTCTTCATTCATGTAGGCAACCATAAGAACTTCCTGTGTTTTATAATGCTGTACAACAACAGGAAGAAGTCCGTCCGCATTTGTCTTAAATTCCGAGAATTCCATCATCGTTTCAAAAGATGTCATTTTGATTTCTTCTTGTTCACATTTATTTTTAAAAGCAACAAAATCCATATCCGTCTGGCTTACGAATTTTCCGGAAAGTCCCTTGACTCCGGGACACTTAAGTATTTTAAAAAGCTCCGGTTCTTCCATAGTATCCGTAATAATTACACAAGGAATTTCCGTAATATTCATAACAGAATCCAAATCCAGGCGATGCATGAAAACAATTTCGCTGCTATAATCCTGAATCAGGTGCTGCTGTTTAAATAACGCATCAAAATCGTTCAATGAAACAGCTATTTTCTCTTTGCCGAATCTTTTGGCCGCGTCTTCAATTAATTTCAGGCTGTCTGTCTTGGAAAAATTCAGCATAGCCCTTTTAGCACCGGCGTATAGAATTTTCTTTACGTCTTCCTGCCGCCTGATATTCCCGCCGGCAACCATTGGGATCCGAATCACACGGTTAATCTTCTTCATCAGATTAATTGCTTCATCATGTTCTTCATCAGAATCTGACAGATCCAGAACAATCAATTCATCTGCCCCATGGTCGCTGTAATATTTTGCAAGCCCCACAACGTCTTCTGATAGCACAGTTCTGTCATCAAACCACTTCACCGCCTTACCAGAATCAATAAAAATACATGGTATTAATTTCTTGTAACTCATTTTGAAAACTTCTCCTCTTTACAGTGCGCCTTTTGTAGTCCACGCCTCTTTCATGCGAGGCTCATCCATGGTGGCCATGTCAAGCGCTTTTCCAAATCCTTTAAACATTGCTTCAGCCATATGATGACTGTTTTTGCCATCCAGGATCTTAAGATGCAGATTCATCATGGCTGTATATGAAACTGCATAGAAAAATTCACGGATCATTTCCGTGTCAAGGGTTCCTATCCGTTCTGTGGGGAACGAAGCGTCATAGTTCAAGTAAGGACGTCCTGACAGATCCACCGCGCAAAGCACCAAGGATTCATCCATAGGCAGAAGAAAACTTCCATACCGCTTGATACCTGCTTTATCTCCCACAGCCTTTAAAATAGCCGTTCCCAGTACAATTCCCACATCTTCAACTGTATGATGGCAGTCTACGTGGATATCTCCCTCTGCTCTTACCGTAAGGTCAAACAATCCGTGACGTGCGAATCCATCCAGCATATGATCAAAAAATCCGATTCCTGTATGGATATCATTTCTTCCCTGCCCGTCCAGATTAATGGTGACGGTGATATCGGTTTCTTTTGTTTTTCTTTTACATGTTGCTGTCCTCTCCATGTGGAAGCTCCCCCTATTCTTCAAAACGGACTCTTATAGAATTTGCATGGGCAGTAAGCTGTTCTGCTTCTGCAAAGGCCTCTATATCTTCATGAATCAGTGCAAGCGCTTCTTTTGAATAGCCGATGATACTTGATTTTTTAATAAAGTCATCAACAGAAAGCGGTGAAAAGAATCTTGCCGTTCCGTTGGTGGGAAGCACATGATTCGGTCCTGCAAAATAATCTCCCAAAGGTTCACTTGCATATTCACCGATAAAAATTGCACCTGCATTACGGATTTTTGTCATTACATTATACGGATCTTTCGTCATAATCTCCAAATGTTCAGAAGCAATATCATTTGCAATTTCTATCACTTCGTCCATCGTATCTGCAACCAAAATATATCCATAATTATCCAGAGATTTTTGAATAATTTCCCCGCGGGAAAGTTCTCTCACAAATGTATCCACCTGTTCAGAAACCTTTATGGCAAGTTCGCTGCTTGTGGTAACCAAAATGGCAGAAGCAAGTTCGTCATGTTCTGCCTGAGACAAAAGATCTGCTGCTACATATCTGGGGTTCGCAGTCTCATCAGCTACAACAAGAATCTCACTTGGCCCCGCAATGGCATCGATGCTTACATGACCGTATACGGCTTTTTTAGCCAATGCCACATAGATATTACCCGGTCCTACGATTTTATCCACTTTTGGAATAGACTCTGTTCCATAGGCAAGCGCTCCTACCGCCTGCGCCCCGCCCACTTTATAGATTGCTGTTGCCCCTGCTTCATGGGCAGCAACCAGAGTATTGGGATTAACCTTTCCGTCTTTTCCGGGTGGTGTTACCATAATAATTTCCTCTACACCTGCCACCTGCGCCGGGACAATATTCATAAGGACAGAAGAGGGGTATGCCGCTTTCCCTCCCGGAACATAGACTCCGACTCTCTGGAGCGGTGTTATTTTCTGACCCAATATTGTTCCATCCGGCTTACTGTCAAACCAGCTGTACCTACGCTGCTTTTCATGATAATTCCTGATATTATGCAAAGCTTTTCCGATAATCCCGACGAAAGAGTCATCTACCTGGTTATAAGCCTCTTTTATTTCTGCTTCCGTTACCTGTACATTGCCTGAATGAATCAGAGCATGATCGAATTTTTGGGTGTACGCAAATACTGCCGCATCTCCTTCTTCTTTTACACGGGCAAGAATCTCTGCAACTCCCTGTTCATATTGCCCATAATTATTGGGACTTCTCTTCAGCAGATCTTCTAACAGATTTTGTCGGCTGTTTCTGTCTAATTTCTGTATTCTCATTCTCATCATCTCCTATATTACTGTGCGCAGCTTCGTAATCAGATTCTTAATGCGATCGCTTTCCATCCGCATACTGACTGGATTTACAATCATTCTTGCAGATAAGGGGCACACTTCTTCCAGTATAGTAAGTCCATTCTCTCTTAAAGTGGAACCTGTCTCTACAATATCGACAATTACTTCTGACAGCCCCACAATCGGCGCAAGCTCAATGGAGCCGTTTAACTTGATGATTTCCACCGTCTGATGCTTTTTATTATAGAAATAATCTTTCGCAATATTGGGATATTTGGTTGCCACACGAATCAATTCATGATGCATAAGAAGCGGTGCTGCCTCCCCAGGCCCGCAGACGCACATTCTGCATTTCCCATAGCCAAGGTCAAGTACTTCATGTACCTTTCTTCTTTCTTCCAGGATGGTATCTCTCCCTACGACTCCGATATCGGCAGCCCCATATTCTACATAGGTAGGAACATCCGGTCCTTTGGATAGAAAGAAGCGGAGTTTCAATTCTTCATTAACAAAAATCAGTTTTCTGGAATCTTTATCCTTCATCTCTTCGCAGGTAATTCCAACTTTTTCAAAAAGCTCCAGTGTCTGATTTGCCAGGCGCCCTTTTCCAAGGGCAAATGTCAGATATCTCATGTTATGTCCACCTCTATGGATTCATTATTTTTTGTTTGTTATTTAAAAGATCCACGACTGTCAGCCGTCCGTCTTCTTCCAGATACAGCATGGTCTCAGCATAGTATTTTCTGCCATATTCTATATAGTCCGCCAGCGGTCTGTCTGGATCACGTTTTACCAGCTCTGTACTAATGTCTTTGCTTCGAAATTCTCCGGCCTTTTCGATAGCGTCTTTTTGTTTTGCCGCATCATAGAGAAGAATGGTATTTTCACCAGAACACTGAATCTCTATCTTCTGCCTTGTAAGGGCGTTCATCAATTCATCTACAACAATGGCAAATCCTATGGATGGAGAATGTTTGCCGAATTTTTCCAGCAAATGATCATATCTTCCGCCTTTTACTACCGCATCGCCCGTACCAAACGTATAACCTCTGAAAATAATTCCGGTATAATAGCCATAGATACCGCTCATACTGAAATCAAAATTGATATATTTCTCTACGCCATATAATTTCAGCACTTCGTAAATTGCTTCTAAGCGGCAAACTGCAGCAGCCGCCTTAGCGTTGGGAGCAATTGCTTTCGCTCTCTCCAGGATTTCCACGCCGCCATAAAGTTCAGAGAGCGCCGCAAATGCTTCCTTCGCACTCTGACGCACCCGGATACTTTCCAGAAATTCTTCTACACCGAAATAATTTCTGTTATTAATCAGTTCACGAACCCTTTCTTCTGCATCTTCATCAAGAGCCGCATCCTCAATCAGGCTCTGGAAAAAATCTACATTTCCTACATTAAGCTGAAAATCCTCTAAGCCTGCCTTCGTTAAACAACTAACAACCATAGCAAGCATCTCGGCATCTGCTTCCACACAATTCGTACCAATCAATTCTGCACCTAATTGTGTACTCTCTTTCATTCGCCCCTGATAACTGGAATGGTTAATAAACGTACTTCCATTATAGCACAGCCGGATCGGAAGAGATTCTCCTTCAAATAAAGTAGCGGCCGCCCTTGCAATGGATGGCGTAATATCCGGTCTGAGAACAAGCGTATTTCCTTCTTTATCGAAAAATTTGTATAATTCTTTTGACGGGATAGTCCCGATTTCTTTGCGGAATACATCAAAAAATTCAAATGTAGGCGTCTGTATGTCGTGATAGCCATGCAGACGAAGGATCTTATGCAATTGTTCCTCCAGCGCAAGCTTCTTTCTGCATTCCATATTATAAATATCCCGGACTCCTTCCGGTGTATGTAATAATTTTTCCATATACCCTCCATACTTCATCGTGCTAATACGCTAAACTCTTTTGCAATTATACGCATTTTCCCATATGTTGTCAAGTTCCTGACGGAACAGTTATGCTCCGTCCTCTCTCATTTCAAGATCTATCTGCATGGCGTCAAGATAAGGGAGGAAGCCGCCTTGCTTTAATTCAAGGAAATACAGTGGGTTCAATTCTTCAAAACGAATACTTTTTCGCCCTCCTGATGCCGCACGGTTCCAAAAATATCTTACCTCTTCAAAACGCATATAATACGCCAAATTCCTGACGCTGTAATAAATCAGCATGAAAGAAACTCCTCCCTGCTTCTCAAAATTTTCCATAAAGACTATTTGATGTTCATGAACATTTTGCAATGGGAAAGTTTCCACTTTACATTCTTTTGCATCAAAACAGACGGGAATCCCCTGTACCGCCCCGATATAATCCACCGTACTGCGCTGTTCAAAATACGCAAGAGTAATATGCCGGTGCTCTTTATCCATGCGAACCGGCGTAATCGGTGTCGGTATCTTTTGGATAAGCGCAAGTCCTTTTTCCAAATACCGTTCATTCGTCCGATTTACCATATCTTCTAAAGTAGAGCCTCTTAAACCTCTTGAGTTCCATGTAGCCATGTAATTCTCCTATTCCTGCAGTCCGCTATCATCCAAAAGACAGCCTTCCTTTTTAAGTATCTGATAAAAACCTTCCGGAAGCGCCGCTGTAAATATTCTGTTGGAAAGCCCGCCAAGAACCCCAGTCAGTTCGGGAAACTCCATACGACGTGCATGAAGAAGCTGTGACCTCACACCATATTTCCTAAGATACACCTGGTTTATCTCTGCTTCACCGTATTTAAAATCCCCTACAATCGGATGATGGATAGATGCAAGGTGGGCACGGATCTGATGAGTCCGTCCGGTAATAAGGTGAACCTCCAGGAGTGTCACGCCGTCTCCCCGGGCAATGGGTTTATATTCTGTTTCTATTGCCAGAGAATCCTTTGTGTTTTTGGGAGAAATGGTAACTTTATTCGTTATGCTGTCCTTGAGAAGATATCCTTTGATATGCCGTTCTCTCTTCACTATGCCTTTTACCAGGCACCAGTAATATTTTTTTAAACTTCTGGTTTTAAATAATTCTCCCATCTCCTGCAGCCCGGAAAGTGTCTTCCCGGCTGCCACAATCCCGCTGGTATTCCTATCCAGGCGGTTGCAGATGGAAGGATGAAATGCCCGCAGAGACTCCCGGGACAAAGCTCCGGTAGAAAGGAGATAGCTCTCCAGATGTTCCACCAGGGAGACATCTTCCCTCCTTGCTTTTTGAGAAAGCATTCCTGCAGGTTTGTTAATCAGCAGAACGTGTTCATCTTCATAAATAATATCTAGTTTGGACGCTGCCCTGGGAATACGGAGACTGGAAAATTTTTCAATCGTCTCATCCGAAAGGTAGAATTTCACTGAATCCCCTACTGACAGCCTTTCATTACCGGAAGCCTTTTTATCATTCAAAACAATATTTTTCTTTCTAAGCATTTTATAATAAAAACTTTTAGGAGCCTCATTCAGGTATTTGCCAAGGAACTTGTCAAGACGCTGCCCCGCTTCATTTGTCTCAATCGTAATCTCTTGCATAAAGACTCTCCCTTAGTCTTTCACTTACATGGAAAGACTCAAAATGATTTTTCTGATTTTTTTCTCTTTTTTTCTGGTATCCTCCCGCTCTATCTCTGCAATACTGTTCATTCCTTCCGCACGGGACAAAAACGCAACATAATCCGGGAAGATTTTTACAGTCACCTTATCAAACCGGTTTTCCTGCAGCATTTTTTTGATATAAGAGGCAGTTTCCTCTGGTTTGACTTTTTTACTTTTTGAATATCCACAGATAGTTCCGCCTGAAATAACAATAGCATCGACGGGCATGATTTTCTCACGGCTGGTAAGCACCATATCGTAAGCCGTTGTAAGAAGCGGTGTCTTTTCTTTTATTTCAGCTGCTTTATCGGCGTCGATTGTTTTATATGGGAAAATCGTAATTAGCTCTACCAGTACCTTTGATGCCGGCAGGCACCCCAGGACTGCTACTAATGTAAATAAATTCAGCTTCGTCCCGGTCTGTACATATCCTACAATAAGAAGGACTACTACAATTACAAATTCAATAAGTGTCTGTGCCAGTAATTTGTTTCTCTCTGCTTTTAAATATCCCGGCTGTCCTTTTTCAATCTTCATCTTCTGCTAACTCCCCTTACTTCGTATTAAAGATACGCATCATAGCGATGCGAAGAATTCTGTCCGGCAGTATTTTTGTCGCCAGCTTCACGCCTTTCATCGGCATACCGAAGACAGATATGTCCCGGCCATTTCTTGTATCCCAAAGCGCCTGCCTGACAACCGCCCCCGGCTGCACCATTACTGCTTTTTTCATTTTGCTGCTGTCAGAGCCCGCCACTTCAAAAAACGGCGTATCTACCGGTCCCGGACAGACTGCTGTAACAACAATCCCGCGGGCGGCAGTTTCCATGGAAAGCCCCCTGGAAAAGCTTAAAACATAGGATTTAGAAGCAGCATACACGGCAAATTGCGGCTGCGGAAGAAATGCAGAGGCAGATGCAATATTTAATACCCTGCTTCCTTTTGACAAATAAGGAAGACACAGACAGGTCATTCTCGTAAGCGCCTTACAATTCAAGTCGATCATTTCTGTCTGCGTATCCACAGCAATATCTTCTGTCATTCCGATTTTTCCAAAACCTGCTCCGTTCACAAGCATACGAATATCTGGTTTTTGTATCTCAAGCTCTTTTTTTATTCGGTAAAAAATATAATCCCGCAGCAAATCTCCGTCAAAAATACGCACGGACACAGGAAATGCGGCCTCTGTCTCTTCTTTTATTTTTTTGAGCTTGTCCGTGCTTCTTGCAACCAGCCAGATCTCATCCAGCCGCTTATAACACTTTGGAATCTGCCGTACAAATTCTCTGCCGATTCCTGAAGATGCTCCGGTAATCACTGCAATTCTCATATATCATCTTCCTGTCTGTTTTTTGAATTTCTTTTTGTGGACATTTCGTATTGTCTTTTTCTGTGTTTTTCCCTGCTTTGTATGTATCTGGTGCTCACCGTCCTTCACTTTCTGGCGCGGGCGAATCAAACAATGTTTATCGAACCCCACCAGATCCATTCTCCCTGCTTTCTTAAGCGCTTCCAATACAAGCTGATAATTTTTTGGATCCCGGTACTGGATCAGAGCGCGCTGCATAGCTTTTTCATGTGGATTTTTCGGCACATACACAGGTTCCATATTCCTTGGATCTACCCCGGTATAATACATACAAGTGGAAATCGTTGACGGAGTAGGATAAAAGTCCTGCACCTGCTCCGGCATATAGCCTAAATCCCGAATATGTTCCGCCAGCTCAACTGCCTCTTTCAGCCCGGAACCCGGGTGGGAAGACATCAGATACGGCACGAGGAACTGATTTTTCCCCAATTGTTGGTTCATTTGTTTATATTTTTTCACAAAAGCCTGATAAACACTATTTTCGGGTTTGCCCATCTTACGGAGCACCACATCGGACACATGTTCCGGAGCCACCTTAAGCTGGCCGCTTACATGATCCTTACATAGTTCTCTAAGAAAAGCATCATCCTTATCCGCCATCACATAATCAAAGCGGATTCCTGAACGGATAAAAACCTTCTTCACTCCCGGAAGGGCCTTTAGTTTACGTAATAATATTATGTAATCTTCGTGGCTCACTTTAAGATTCCGGCAGGGCTTAGGGAAAAGACACTGCTTCTCCTTGCATACGCCGAGGGTCAACTGTTTCTGGCAGGAGGGCTGACGGAAATTTGCCGTAGGTCCGCCCACATCATGGATATACCCTTTAAAATCTTTATCCTGTATCAGCAATTTTGCCTCCCGGATTAAGGACTCATGGCTTCTGGTTTGTAAAATTCTTCCCTGATGGAATGTCAGTGCACAAAAACTGCACCCGCCAAAACATCCGCGGTTGCTGGTTAAGCTGAACTTCACTTCTGTAATTGCCGGAACGCCGCCGTCTTTTTCATAGCTGGGGTGGTAAGTCCGCATATAAGGATAAGCATACACATCGTCCATTTCCTCCTGGCTCAAAGGCTTAGACGGCGGATTCTGCACCACATAAAGATGCGCATCCTGATAAGGCTCTGCCAATCTTTTCCCTGAAAAGGGATCCGTATTACAGTACTGCGTATAAAAGCTGCGGGCATAATTTAATTTATCTTCCCTAAGCTCTTCAAAAGACGGAAGGATCACTGCATCATAAACACTATCGAGGCTTTTCACCTTACACACCGTTCCGTCTATAAAGGTAATGTCTTTCACTGCAATGCCGCTGTCTAATGCTTCTGCAATTTCAATGATGGAACGCTCTCCCATCCCATAAGAGATGATATCGGCTCCGGAATCAAGAAGCACGGAACGCTTCAGCCGGTCAGACCAATAATCATAATGGGCAAGACGTCTGAGGCTTGCCTCAATCCCGCCGAGGATAATCGGCGTATGCTTATAAACCTGACGGATCAGATTAGAATAAACAACTACCGCATAATCCGGCCGCTTTCCCATAACACCACCCGGGGTAAATGCGTCCGTCTTACGCCGTTTTTTTGACACAGAATAATGGTTTACCATAGAGTCCATATTTCCGGCGGACACCAGAAAGCCCAACCTGGGTTCTCCAAATTCCATAATACTTTTTTTGTCTTTCCAATCCGGTTGTGGAATGATTCCCACACGGTAACCGTGAGCGGAAAGTACCCGTGTTATAATTGCATGTCCAAAGGATGGATGATCTACATAAGCATCGCCGGACACATATACAAAATCTACACTGTCCCATCCCTGTGCCTGCATATCTTCCCTGCAGATTGGTAAGAATCCCTGCTCCATCATAATACCTCGTAGGTGCCCTTCTCAATATCGTTATAATCCATAATATAATAATCAGCCAGCTCTCTTTTCTTCGACAGCTGCGGTCTGGAAAACTCATCTTCCACGGCGCATACCCGCATCCCCGCGTTCTTACCCGCCAAAATTCCCATAGGGACGTCTTCAAAGACCAGGCAGTTCTTCGGAGATACTTCAAGTTCTTCTGCTACCAGAAGATAAACGTCGGGGGAAGGCTTGCCGCTCTTTACCTCGCATGAAGTATGTACAGAATCAAAGTATTCCTTTACGTGCAGTGCTTCAAGCGCTGCTTCCGTCAGTTCCCGGGCATTACTGGTAGCAATTCCGAATTTCATCCCTCTTTCCCGAAGGTGGGTAATAAAATGATAAGCGCCTGTTTTTAGCTTCACTTGATGGGTATAGGCCTCATACACCATGTCCGTCCATTCCTGCTTCACTTCTTCAATCGTACAATCCAGCTCCGGGAAAACATCCAGAAAATACTGTGCCACTTCTGTATAACTTTTCCCTTCCATTCCCTCATGGAAATTATCGGGCTGGGTCAGGTGGTATTTTTCCAGATACGCCCTGTCCACGGCAGGCCATATCCACATAGAATCTACCAGACTTCCATCTAAATCGAAAATAACCGCTTCTATTTCTTTCAGAATTAACGGTTCCCTGTTTTTCATTGCAACAACTCCAATTCTTTTTCTGTAAGTTCACGGTACTCCCCCGGCTGCATTGCCTCATCCAGCACAAGGCTTCCCATGGATTCACGTTTCAGATAAAGGACCTCCATGCCGACGGCCCGGAACATACGCTTTACCTGATGATACTTTCCTTCCTGTATCGTTAGCCGTATCCTGGAAGTCGTCCCGCTTTCCAGTACCTCAAGCCTGGCAGGCAGCGTCCATTCTTCTCCGCCTTCGCTGCCAATATCCACCCCTTCGGCAAATGCCTGTACAGTTTCCCGGGTAGCGCATCCGGCAACCTCAGCGTAATAAGTCTTGTCCACATGCTTCTTCGGTGAGAGAAGACGATGTGCCATCGCTCCATCATTGGTAATCAAAAGAAGCCCTTCTGTATCCTTATCCAGTCTTCCTACCGGAAATAAGTCCTTCCTTCTTTTCGATACAATCAAATCAATTACCGTCCGGTCTTTTGCATCCTCTGTAGCGGAAACAACGCCCTTCGGTTTATTCAGAAGATAGTATTCGTATTCTCTATAAAATATAGGAATACCGTCTACAGATACCGTCTGCAGCCCCTTTGCCACTTTTTCATCCGGTTTTAAAACCCGAACCCCATCTATCTCAACCAGGCCTTTACGGATGAGCTTCTTAACTTCCTGTCTGGTTCCGACTCCCATGTCAGCCAGATACTTATCCAACCGTATCATACGGACTGCCATCTCCATCCCGGCAGATATTTGTTCTTCAGAACGCCGCCTGCAAGTTTTCCCCATCCCAGAGGATAGCCGTCCACACAAAACAGATACCAACCCTTTTCTTTAGCATCTGTAACGTCTTCCACATCCAGTGTCTCTCCTTTTAAGTATTTTATAACCCGCTCATCCACAGCCGGCAGATCTATCACATAACGGTATTCCCTCTTTTTCAGACACATGGCTAATGCCTGGCTTGGTTCGAAACGCTTTTTCTTCAACTCCCCAAGGAGAAGCCCTGTGCGCAGAAAACGGATTCCTTTCATGTCCGGCAGCCCTTCCGGCATATAATATACCCGCTCTCCGTGAATCTCTATCCTTTCCTCATCCAGCTTCCAGTCTACCCCCTGAAAGAAGTTTTTCAATTCCTCCGGAATCTTTCCCACATTCCTCTTTCCGGGAATCTTTATGGCCGGAGTCTCTTCTTTTCCTTTTTTGAGAAGTGCAAGATAATGTCCTTCTCCATGCATTTTATGTGGGAAAATACGTATGGTCTTTGAAAATTCTGCCGCCTTGCTCTCTGTCACAGCAGGAATTCCGTTGGAAAACCCCTCATAGCCTTCCATATCCAGAATCTCAAATTCAGGACGGTTTCGCAGCAGATATTCAACCGTCCCTTCATTTTCCAGAGGGTCAAATGTACAGGTCGAATAAAGAAGCATACCACCGGGTCGCAGCATATCCGCTGCCTGGATGATGATGCTTTGCTGAAGTTTTGAAAAGAATTCCGGTCCATGTTCTTCCCATGCTTTTACCATTTTCCGGTCTTTTCGGAACATTCCTTCCCCGGAGCAGGGCGCGTCAATTAATATTTTATCAAAATATTCCGGAAAATAATTCACAAGCTTTCCGGGTTCTTCACTCAATACCAATAAATTTCCAATCCCAAAAACTTCCAGGTTCTTAAGGAGTCCCTTTGCACGAGAATTACTGATATCATTCGCAACCAGGACTCCCTCGCCTGAAAGCTTTGCTCCTAATTCCGTCGCTTTTCCGCCGGGGGCGGCACACACATCCAATACCCGGTCTCCCGGCTCCACCGGCAGACGGCTGGCAGGCGTCATGGCGCTTGGCTCCTGCAGATAATAAAGCCCGGCGAAATAGTAAGGATGTTTGGCCGGCATATCTTTCTCCCCATCATAGTAGAATCCATTTTCAATCCACGGAATCGGCCGGATAGAAAAAGGAGCAATTTTCGCAAAATCCTCCGACGATATCTTATTCGTATTGACACGAAGCCCATAATATCTTGGCTCTTCATAGCAGGATAAATATGTCTCAAATTCACTGCCCAGAAGCTTTTTCATCTTTTCTTCAAATGCGGATGGTAAATTCATCTTTTTCCTCCAATCCGTCCCGTTAAACAGAGAGCGGGGTTCCTTCCATGCAATAGGCAATTACGCTTGCACATACTTCGTATAGTATATCACATTTTTGCGGTACTAGGAATAGGCATATTTTAACTTCTTTGTCTCCAGTTTCTGTAATAGGAAATATGGATTTACACTAATCTCTTCTCCTGTATCCCAGGAATAAATTCCCAGATGAAGATGTACGTCAAACCTGCCTACCGTTCCTTCTTCTCCATATCCGGAATCCCCCATAAATCCCAGAAGCTGCCCTGCTTTTATATTGTCTCCCTTTTTTATATCTGCATAAGACTCCAAATGCGCATAATAAAAGTAGACGCCATTCGGCGACGTAATTCCAACCCGGTACCCGCCCTTTTCCAGCCACCCGATATTGGTAACAACTCCATCCGACATGCTAAGGACAGGATACAGGCCTCTTACATTTTCTCCTGCCATAATATCGGTTCCCTCATGTACGCTTTCTCCTTTGTAGCTGCGCTCTGCCATCCAGGAATTCACGTAAGATACCGTAAGGCTTTCATCCAGAGTAGACTCCGGGATTGGGAAATATTGTGCATCGGCCTCTACCCGGTTAAGAAAACTGCGGCACGCTTCGGAAAGAGTATCTTTTGCCCCCAGCATTTCGTCAGAAAAAAAACGGCGGCGGTATTCTTCCGCTTCTACAGTTTCTTCTGCTCTCCGATTTTCGATACCCTTATTGTACAAAGCATGTTCGCTCAAAACTGTAAAAAAAGAAACAAGTAATAAAAGGAGAAAAATTCTGCCGGTATCTAATTTCACAGATCGAAACCTCTTTTTTATATTACTATATGTTCCCAAACATAAAATTTAAACCTGAACCATAAAATTAAAAGAGACTTTTCAGTATGAGGCATTGCCTATGAAAGAAAAAATAGTATCCGTCTTACTCATCCTTTCTTTTCTTATCCTGCTTGCTTTTCCCGTGCCGGTATTCTCCGGGGCAAGCAAAGGGCTGCTGCTTTGGTACCGGACAGTACTTCCCACATTGCTTCCCTTTATGATTCTTTCTAATTTCATGATACATACCCGTGCTCTTTCCTATATCTCACGCCTCGCCGGTCCTTTTATACACCGCATATTCGGTGTGTCTTATAAAGGTTCCTTTGCTGTCATCACCGGTTTCTTCTGCGGCTATCCTATGGGCGCCAAAGTAACAGCGGATCTAATCCGTTCTGAAAAGATTTCGGCAAGAGAAGGAAATTATCTTCTTTCCTTCTGTAATAACACAAGCCCGATGTTTATCATCAGTTATCTTGTATGGCAAAACCTTAACAGAAAAGACTTCCTTGTTCCAACACTTTTTATTCTCACCTTATCGCCTATATGCTGCAGTTTCCTCTTCCGTTTTTATTGGATGAGGGGCAGCGGGCAAAAAAATGCTATGAAAAAAAATAAGGAAAAAAGCAACTGCCATACATCAGCTATATCTTATAAGCCGTTAAATTTCCAGCTTTTTGATTCCTGTATGATGGATAGCTTTGAAGCAATTGTAAAAGTAGGCGGATATATCATGCTTTTTTCTATTCTAACAGAATTATTACAATTATTATCAGGCAGGCTTCCGATGTTGAAGTTCCTTCTTCCCATGCTGGAAATCACAAATGGTATTTCCCTGCTGTGTCAGGCGGGAGCCCCTTTTCGGGGAACCTGGATACAGGTTCTTGCCCTCACATCCTTCGGGGGATTTTGTGCCGCGGCACAGACAGAATGCATGATTCAGAAAGCCGGTCTGAAAATCGCCCCATACATAATAGAAAAGCTGATTACCATGTTGGTAACCAGCCTGTTCGCTATATTATATCTTACAAGTCCTCGTCTTCATCCATAAAATCCATATCATCATCCGCAGCTCCATACTCTGCTTCCATGCCCCGCGGTGACTGCTCCGGAATCTCAAGTTCGGAGCGGTTGTTGCGAACCATATCATAACACTCCTGAAGTGAATTCAAAAGCCCATCATATTTTGCTGTGTAAGTATCCAGCGTATGACCGATAATATTTTCTGCATTTGCCATTAAATCGTCCGTATACTGCATTGCTCCAATCCGGATATCATTGGCATCACTGGTAGCATTATCTAAAATCTGCTGTGCCTGTTCCGTAGCCGCTGTCACAATCTGATTTGCCTGTGCATATGCCTGCTGCATAATCTCATGTTCGCTCACCAATTCAGATGTCTGAATCTGTGCATCCTGAAGCATATTCTCTGCTTTCGCCTGCGCGTCTGCCAGAATGGCATCTTTATTTGCAATGATCTTCTGATAACGCTTAATCTCATCCGGTGTTTTCATACGAAGCTCCCGGAGCAGCTCATCCAACTGATCCTTATTCACAATAATCTTTGTTGTAGATAAAGGCTGGAATTTACAAGTATCAATGTACTCCTCGATTTCATCAATAATCTGCTCGATACGACTGCTCATAATTTACACTCTCCTTTTTATCTTCTCTTGTATTCTGTCTATCACAGTCTCAGGTACAAACTGAGAGATATCCCCTCCAAAAGCCGCCACTTCTTTTACCGTAGTAGAACTTAAATAGGAATACTGAAGACTTGTTGTAAGAAAAACAGTCTCCAAATCACCGGACAGCTTCTGGTTTGTCTGTGCCATCTGAAGCTCATACTCAAAATCAGTAATCGCCCGAAGTCCCCGCACAATCATCCTGGCGTCCATTCTTTTTGCAAATTCTACTAACAATCCTTCAAATGGAACAACTTTCACATTTTGAAGATTTTTCACTACCTCATCTAACATTTTAACACGTTCTTCAACGGAAAACAACGGGGATTTTGCATTATTATTCAATACTCCTACTATCAGTTCGTCCACCAGCCCGGAAGAACGTCGGATAATATCCAAATGGCCATAGGTAACCGGATCAAAGCTCCCTGGGTAAATCGCTCTTATCATATCTGCTCCTTCTGTGTCATTTCCAAAAACACATGCTTATTTGTCTTATATACCTTTTCCCTGATTATACGTAACCCCAACGCATCGGCATAAGCAAACTGCGTGTCTTTTGCAGCCTCTACAATAATCATTCCATCTTCTGAAAGAAGAGCAGATCCGGCAAGATACAAAAGCACCTTTTCTTCTATGGATTGGTTATAAGGAGGATCCATAAAAATATAATCGAATTTCTTTTCTCCTTCCAGCCTGCGCAGCGCCGTCAGAACATCTGTCTGCATAGTCACCGCCTTTGGAGACAACTTGGTAAAATTCAGGTTTTCCTTAATACACGCCATGGCTCTGGGACTTTTTTCCACGAAAACGGCCTCTGCCGCCCCCCGGCTGAGCGCTTCAATTCCAATTCCTCCGCTTCCTGCAAACAGATCCAGAAAAGTACACCCATACAGATGCGGAGCAAGCATATTAAAAAGTGTTTCTTTAATTCTGTCAGTGGTAGGTCTTGTGTCCGGACCATCCGGTGTTTTCAATTGTAAGCGCTTTGCGCTTCCTGCAATGACACGCATCTATAAGCTCCTTTTCCAGTCTGCTCATACTTTTCAAAAGAAACAGAGCAGACATCAAACATTGTATACATAAACTCACCCGTTTATTATATAGAATCCTTCTTAAAAAGTCAATCTAGAAAAAAGCACCCGACAGGTATAAACACCTGCCAGATGCTTTTTCTCTCTCTTGTTATTTACCAGCCATCTGTTTTTCCTGCTGTTCAATCATCTTCTTAACCATATAACCACCTACAGAACCATTCTGTCTGGAAGTCAGGTCTCCGTTGTAGCCGTCTGAAAGCGGTACTCCCAGTTCGCTTGCAACCTCATATTTAAATTTGTCCAATGCACCCTTTGCCTCAGGTACTGCTGCTCTGTTAGATGAACGATTTGCCATTTTATGATCCTCCTTTTTCTACTTGTAACTTTTCCTTTTTGTAACTTTTGTTTTGTTACACCGATAGTATATGGAGGATTTATAATATTACACTAGAAGTTCTTTCTTCCTTTTCCATTTTCTGCATCCATTCATGATCTGTTTTTATAAGCTGGTCTGCCGCTTCGTTTGCCATCTGAAGAATCTTCGCATCCTGAAATACATCACCGAGTTTAAAATCCATAATCCCGCTCTGGCGGATTCCGAATAAATCTCCCGGTCCGCGCAGCTTCAAATCTTCACTTGCAATTTTAAAACCATCATTTGTCTTGTTCAGGATTTCCAACCGTTCCTTTGTCTCCTTTGACTTAGAACCGCTCATAAAGATGCAATAAGATTGATATTTTCCGCGTCCGACGCGTCCACGGAGCTGATGAAGCTGTGCCAACCCGAAGCGCTCTGCATTTTCCACCATCATAACTGTAGCATTGGGAACATCTATCCCTACTTCAATGACTGTAGTAGATACCAATACCTGTATCTCATTACGGCTGAAACGCTCCATAATACGATCTTTTTCCGCCTGTTTCATTTTGCCGTGAAGGTAGTCAATAACTATATCGTCTCCGATTTCTTCCTGCAGCATAGATGTATAATCTATCACATTTTCTGCCTCCAGATGTTCGCTCTCTTCCACCATCGGGCAGATAATATAGCACTGCCTCCCTTCAGCCGTCTGTTTTTTTATAAAACGGTAAGCCGTTTCCCTGTAGCTGGTATCAACCACGCAATTTTTAATTGGAAGGCGGTTGGCCGGAAGCTGATCTATTACGGAAATATCCAAATCTCCATAAATAATAATGGCAAGTGTCCGTGGTATTGGCGTAGCGCTCATAACAAGTATATGGGGCATGCTACCTTTTTCAAAAAATGTTTCCCTCTGCCGCACGCCGAACCTATGCTGCTCGTCTGTTATTGCCAGTGCAAGATTTTTATAATGAACCTTTTCCTGAATCAACGCATGCGTCCCTATTATCACTTGTACTTCTCCGGCCTCTATCCGTGCATATGCCTCTTTTTTCTCCTTTGCCGTCATGGAACCTGTAAGCAGCCCGACCTTTAATGGAATCTGATAGGTATCAAATAATTTGGTAATCGATTCAAAATGCTGTCTTGCAAGCACTTCCGTAGGCGCCATCATGGCTCCCTGATACCCGTTCATTCCCACCGAAATCAGTGCAAGTACTGCTACAATTGTTTTACCTGATCCCACATCACCCTGAATAAGCCTGGACATGGCATAGCGGCTTCCCATATCAAGTTCAATTTCCTTCCACACTTTCTTCTGTGCATCCGTAAGACGATAAGGCAGGGACGAAATAAACCGTTCCGTCTCTGCCTTGTGTTCGATCACAAAATGATTCTCTTTTTTTTCATTCTCGTCCTTTAATTTTCGCAAGGATACTATAAATTCCAGAAATTCTTCAAACACAAGCCGTTCTCTTGCGCGATAAAATACTTCCTTATCTTCAGGAAAATGAATTCCTCTGACTGCATAATTATATTCCGCCAAATGATAGCGGTGCCGGATTTCTTCCGGCAGGATTTCCCTGCTTAAATCCAATCCGTCAAGCGCCTGTCTGACTGCTTTCATAACCATATTATTAGAAAGCCCTGCTGTCAAAGGATAGACCGGCTGTAAAGTATGCAGCTTTTCTTCGTATTTTGCGCTGGGGTAAAAAATTTCAGGATGCTCCATAACCAATCCATTCTTTTTCCGGATTACCTGTCCGCGAAGCGTAATCACACCACCTGCAGACAAAGTACTGCGCAAAAAAGGCATCCGAAACCAGATTACACGAATTACTCCGCTAAAATCCCGAACCTGCACAGAAGTCACCTGCATTTTCCGGTTAGGCGACACCTGTACTTTTCCATATATAGTACCCGTAACCGTCTGTGTCTTTCCTTCTTCCAACTCACTGATTGGCACAGGTTCTTCATAAATATCGTATCCCCGCGGATAATACCGGATTAAATCTCCTATTGTATAGATACCTAGTTTGGAAAATAACTGTTCCATTTTTTCACCAATACCCTTTAACGCATTGATTCTTGTATTTTCTTTCATATTATTCTACTGCCAGCACGTAATAGTAAATGGGTTGTCCGCCGTACTGCGCATCAATATCTATATCCGGATACAGTTTTTCAATTTCTCCTGCAAACCGCCAGGCATCGTCTTCTTTCACTTCTTCCCCGTAATACAGACTGATCAGCTCAGAATCTTCATCAACCAACTCAGCCAGCATCTCTTTGGTTGTCGCTTCAATGTCTTCACCCACGGCAATGATTCCCGCATCGCCGATACCCATAATATCTCCTTCATGGATTTCCTTATCGTCAATATGTGTATCACGCACCGCATAAGTCACCTGCCCGGATTTTACATTAGAAATTCCTTCCAACATGGCTTCTTCATTCGTCTTTGAATCTGCCTCCGGCATGAAATTAATAATGGCCGTAATTCCTTGCGGAACAGTCTTAGTCGGAATAACGATAATTTCCTTATCCTCTACCAGCGTCTTCGCCTGATTTGCCGCAAGTACGATATTTTTATTATTGGGCAAAATAAACACAGTATCTGCATTTACCTGGTCAATAGCAGTCAACATATCTTCTGTACTCGGATTCATCGTCTGTCCGCCTTCAATGATATAGTCTGCCCCAAGTTCTTTAAAAATTGCATTCAATCCCTCTCCAATGGATACCGCGATGAATCCCATAGGTTTCCTTGGCTCATTGTTCTTTTGGGCCTGCTTTTTCGCTTCTTCTTCTGCTTTCTGCTGTCTGGCAAGATTCTCAGAATCCCGAATCAACTTTTCCTGATGTTCCTCACGCATATTGTCAATCTTCATGCGGGACAACTGGCCAAAAGTAAGGGCTTTCTGAATTGCAAGTCCCGGATCATTGGTATGCACGTGAATCTTTACCACATCGTCATCTGCTACACATACAATAGAATCACCGATAGATTCCAGATACGCCTTGAATTCAGACTCATCTGCCTCTGTGAATTCTTTTTCTGTCAAAATAATAAATTCTGTACAATATCCAAATTTAATGTCCGCCGTCGCTTCTGCAGAAATCTTCGTTACACTGCTTCCTGCAGCTCCCGGTGTAATCGCCTTATAATCCACTTCTTTGCCGAGGAATGCATCATAAGCGCCTTTTATCACTTCCATAAGTCCCTGGCCACCGGAATCAACCACTCCAGCCTCCTTCAGGACGGGAAGCATTTCGGGAGTCCTGGCAAGAACCGCATCTCCTTCTTCAATCAGCGCAGGCAAGAACACTTCCAAATCATCGGTTTCCAAAGCCATCTCAACTGCTTTCTCAGCAATTCCTCTCGCTACGGTAAGGATGGTACCTTCCTTCGGCTTCATAACAGCCTTATATGCAGTATCTTTTGCGCGCACACACGCTGCTGCAAGAGCTTCTACTGTAATCTCTTTTTCTTCTCTCACGGCCTTCGTGAATCCACGGAGAAGCTGAGATAAGATTACTCCTGAATTTCCTCTTGCTCCCCGCAGAGAACCGGAAGAAATCGCTTTCGCCAAAGATGTCATATCCAGCTTCCCAAGAGCCGTCACTTCCTTTGCTGCAGACATAATCGTAAGCGACATATTCGTCCCGGTATCTCCATCCGGCACCGGAAATACATTCAATTCATTAATATACTCTTTCTTAGCCTCAATATTCTGCGCGCCTGCCAGAAACATCCTGGCAAGCATATCCACACTTATTGTATTTGTTGCCACTTTAAAAGTCCTCCTTAATTAATCGATGACTCTGACGCCCTCAATATAAATATTAATCTTATCTACCGGCATTCCTGAAAATTCTTCTACTCTATATTTTACATTACTAATCAGATTGTCTGTTACTGCTGAAATACTTACTCCATACGCAACAATCACATGGAAGTCAATCTTAATCCTGTTATCATCAGAAATAGAAACCTGGATTCCATGTGTCAGACTCTCTTTCTTCAAAAGCCTTACCAGGCCATCTTTCATATTAACTGCAGCCATTCCTACAATTCCAAAACATTCCACTGCAACGGTTCCCGCATATTTTGCTATCACTTCAGGGCTAATGGTAATAATACCAAGATCTGTACTCATGCTTCCTTTCATGTTCACACCCTCCAATTCTTATACAATTAACATAGGTATTATACTCTGTTTTTACTTATTTTACAATAATAAAAAAGAGTGCACAAAAAAAAACCCAGACTCTTTATACGAATCTGAGTTTTCATTTTTCATTACGCACGTTCAACTTTGCCTGACTTCAAACAAGAAGTACATACATACATTCTCTTTGTAGCTCCGCCTTCTGTCTTAACACGAACGGATTTCACATTGGATTTCCACATTTTTGGTGTCTTTCTATGAGAGTGGCTTACATTGTTTCCAAAGTGAGCACCCTTTTCACAAATAGCACATTTAGCCATAACTGCACCTCCTAACGCTCTTACATAGCCTGTTCTCCAGACTCACAACAATAGTTATTGTAACAGAACTATATAAGAATTGCAAGTATATTTTTACAAATTACGATAAATAATCACCTTTTTTCATCTGTCACAGCAATATAGCCTCCATCCGGCCAGCACAAGAAGTATGATAATCAATATCTGTACAAACAGGCTGTCAAGCAGCATATTAATTACCATGCCAACTGCCACCCAAAACAGAGCAAATCCGATAATACGCTTCATCATCTTTTCTCCGCATTATCTCTCTTATCTCAGTATATTCCAATTACGTGCATATTGTGACAAAATATTAAAGGCCCAGATCCATGTCATCTATGTCGTCTATGTCGTCTGCCGTATTCAATATATCCGAAACCTCTTCTTCCGTCATCTTTGATTCTTTCCCGCCGGTAAACCGGTCAACTACATCCGGAACCATATCCAGAATTTTGGTAATTGTATCCTGATTTTTAATATTTACAAGCTTTGTTGAACCGTTCTGTATAACTAAAACTGCGCTGGGAGTCATCTTCCCTCCGACGCCTCCCGCTCCCTTTGCCTTTTTATCTTCATTGAATGAACCTGCACCTATTCCAAAGGATACGTCAATGAGCGGCAGAATAATAATGTCGCCAATATGGATCGCCTCGCCAACAACCGTCTTTGATGAAATTACGCTGTCCATTCCATGAAATAATGATTCAATTGTTCCTTTAAAATTATTATCTGCCATTCCAGCATCCTCCTTATACCACTATAATTTAAAATTCTTTATATCCCTATAAGCTGTACGTACTTCCCTGCTCCAAAGAAGATTCCATAATAAGATAACCAGATGTATTCCATAAATGTTTCCTTTTGCTTTCAGATATCCTTCCAATATCTTTTGGTCAAAATCCGGTGTAATCTGTACATAGGGACCCAGAAACGGGTACAGCACTCCGAAAACGGCCAGTACCTGTCCCGTCAGGCATGGATCATCAAATCCATACTGTACTTTAGCGGCAAGTTTCTTTGGCATCAGCCGCCGAAGAAGCTTAACCACTTCCTTCTTTACTTTTGAAAATGCTTTTTGATGTGCTTCGTTTTTAATAAATGCAGAAAGCTTGTCTTTTTTCTCTGCTAATGCCTTTATTTTACCACAGAAAGCTTGAAATGTACATTTTAACTTTTCAACCGCTTTACCCAGGCCTTTATCTGCTTTTGTACTTCCGGCAGGTTCTTCTTCGTGGCTTTCACTACTTTTCTGCTGCTTCTTTTCAACTCCCGCAGGCAGTTCTTTTTCCATTTTCTCCTTTTTTTCCACTTTATCCACCGGCTTCTTTTCCACCGGTTTCTTTTCCACCGATTTCTTTTCCATGGTTTTCTTCTCTTCAGGCTGTTTTTTAGAACGCTCTTCATTTTTTTCATTTTCCTCCTTTTTCTCCGTTTCCTTTTCTCCGATTTCTTTCCATGCGGCCTTAATATGAACCGTTGTCTCTTTGTTCTCATATTTTGCAAAAACCCGTATCAGATGCAGAAGCCATGTCACTTTCAAGGAAACGCTTAATCCATCCGGGAAATGTTCACATTCTGCTTCCAGAGAATATCTGACCGGCACTAAAAGAACAATACAAATCAGTAATACCAGTATACCCAGTATCACGGCAAGTATGATTCCTATGATTTTAAAAATGACAAGCAGAATATGTAACACACTAATCCCCCTGTTCCTTACTCATTATATAGTTCCTGATGTCTACATCGCCGGTTTCTTTATATACATCGCCGGCAATTTTTTCTACCAACTCAAGCGCGCCGTCATAACTCCCTGCTATCCCTACCACAAGCCGATTTTTTCCCGGATAGCCGGGCTGGAGCAAGAACGCCGAATGAATAATATCCAAATGGTTCTTTTCATTTGCTGACAGCACAATCAGATGTGTATTCCTCTGCAGTTTATTTTTCTCCAGCTTGGAAATGATTTTCTCCTTTTTCTTTTCCAATCCCTCTTCCAGATAAAGATGCCTGTAATATTTCATATGCATTCTCCTAATAATAGTAGCTGTCAAAGATTTCTTTTGCTACGTTAACGGCTTTTACCTGACCATCGGAACTCTCAATCAGGACGCAGATTGCAAGCTCGGGATTATCAACATTCGTGAATCCTACAAACCAGGAATGATTTTTCTCAATATCCGAGCTGTATTCTGCCGTCCCTGTTTTTCCGGCCACAGTATAGCCTTGTCCACTCAGTACGGAAGCCGTTCCATAATTCACAACTTCCTGCATATAGGATTTTAACTGTTCCGCTTCTTCTTCACTCATTAACTTTTTATATTCTTCCGGTTCTGTATTTTCTACAATTTCTCCTGAATAATTCGTAATTGCATCTACAAGATACGGACGCATCAGCGTACCATGATTTGCAATTGCCGAAGTAATCAGCGCCATATGGTATGGGCTGGTCTCTGTTTTTCCCTGTCCCATAGCGGTCATCATCCTGTCCGCTGACGAATCGGATGATTCCAGTGTAAAGCTGCTTTGGCTGTAAGGCAGTTCGCAAGGCAGCTTGGAATTAAACAGAAGAGTTTCCGCCGTGTCCCGGTATCTTTCTATATCCAACTGAAGCCCGATGTTGGAAAAAGAAGTATTACAGGAATACGCCAATGAAGATGCCAGGCTTACATCACCATGTACATTATGCCCTGCACAGGCAATCGTAACACCATCATAAGTAATTTCTCCCTGACAGGTATAGCCATATGCATTATAGTCCCCATGCTCCCGCATATATTCTAGTGCAGTCACCAGTTTAAAAGTAGAGCCTGGCGCATACGCTCCCTGTGTCGCACGGTTCAGCAGATAACTATTTTCATCTGTGCTCAGAAATTCCCAGTTTTCAGCCACTGTATTCGGATCAAAATCCGGTTTTGATACCATGGCTAATATCTTTCCGCTGGAGGGCTCTAAAACAACGACTGCCCCTTTGTAACTTCCCAATGCATTATAGGCAGCTTCCTGAAGCTGTGTATTCAATGTGGTAATCACATTGTCTCCTATATTTTTTTCATCCTGAAATTCATTTTTTAGTTTTTCCAGAAAAAAGGCATGCGAAGTCAGAAGCTCAAAATTTTCCGCAGATTCCAATCCGGATTTCCCCTGTGAAGAGAACCCCACCACATGGGCATAAAGATTCCCATATGGATAGTAGCGGTATTCACTGCCATCCTCTGCTGTTGTCGTCTCTGCAAGCACATTGCCATCCTTATCTAAAATCTTGCCCCGCACAACCCTGTCCGCCATAGAATCCAGCCTGGGATTGTAAGAACTGTTAATAATATCCTGGCTTTTCTCAAGGTTGAAATAAATAATATATCCCATCAGAACAAGAAAGAGTGCCACAAATATATAGGTAACCCTAGCGAATTCTTTGTTGACTTCCTTTTTTTGCTTTGCGCGGCGCTTGTCTTTTTTCTTCGCTTCCCTGCGCTCTTTTCTTGTCAGCTGCTTTCGCTCTCTGCGGATTTCTTCCTTCTTCTTTGCTTCTCTTAGCTCGTAGCCGCTCTCTTTTCTTTCTTTCAATGCTTTCTTCCTCGTCTTCTCGTAAAATATAAAGTCCCTGGATAATCGCAAACATAATCAATGTACTGATTAATGAACTTCCGCCATAACTAACCAGCGGTAATGTAACTCCCGTAGACGGAATAAACTTCGTTACACCTCCGATTGTAAGAAATACCTGAAAAATATAACAGGTTCCCAATCCCAGCGCAACCAGTTTATAGAACTGATTGTGAAGCTGCATTGCAATATTCAAAAACATTACATAACAGCTCACACAAATCAAAATCAGGCACAGGGCAAAGATTAACCCAAGTTCTTCAGCAATTGCCGCAAAAATAAAATCAGTATCCGTAACAGGGATTGTTTCCGGCATTCCCTGGCAAAGCCCCATCCCGAACCAGCTTCCGGTTCCAATCGCAAACAGAGACTGTGCCACCTGATATCCTCCGGTATCATAATTGGCAAAAGGATCCCGCCATACCTGTACCCTTGTCTTTACATGCCCAAACAGGTAATAGGCACAAACTGACGCTGCACTTCCCGCTCCTGCTCCCGCAAAAAGATACAGGGGCTGCTTCGTCGCCACATACAGCATAATCAGATAAACAACAAAAATAATCAAGGCGGCTCCCAAATCCGTCGAAGCAACCAAAATTAACACATGGACGGCTGCAACAATGGTAGTAATTACCACATTCTTAAAATCCGTTGACTCTTTAAAGCTTGCCGCGACAAAAAAAACAAAAACAATTTTGACAAGTTCTGATGGCTGTATATTGATGCCAGCAATCGTGAATCCAAGCTTTGCACCATAAGACACCTGCCCGGCAATCGCTACTGCCCCCAGAGAAAGCATACCCACAACGCCGTAAAAAATCCGCCATTCTGCCAATCTCTTTACTTTGCGGATGATTACAGGGATTACCATACACAGTACAATTCCCGCAGCAGCAAAAATAAACTGCCGGATTGCCTTGCTATATGCAAGCCTGGTAAGCATAATGAACCCTATACATAGCAGCATGCACATATTATTGACGATTAAACGGGATACCCTCGGATAGATAAGGGTATACAGAATAATTGTCAATCCCAGCAATACTACCTGAGACAGATAAAACGCCACAATTTTAATATCATCCGTCTCCAGGTAAAGAATTATAAAAGCAATCAGATGCAGCAGGAACATTAGTATATTCTGCCTGCGCAGCAGCGCTTTCTTTTTCCAGACATCATGGTATCCGAATATCGTAAAACAAAGATACGTGTACATGATGATAATGATAATGATTAAATATTTTGATAGCTCCACAATAATATTCGTCAATCTCTCACCTACTTTACTCCCCGCTTAAAATGCCCTCTTGTGTAACCCTTCTCCGGCATAGATACATTTTTATTCCGCCGGAACACATCCTCATACATCCTGAGGATTTCCTTTACAGTATCCGCCTTTTCAGAAGAAAATGCAAGTCTAAGTGCACAGGGATGTAATTCTTCTATCTTTTGTTTCTGATCCGGCAGCATCACCGGATCTGCATTATAAATTACATTATAACAATAAATACACTCATTTTTAACAACAAATTTCTTTTGATAACGGTCCGTAAGCCATGTCATTCCTTTTTGTGAAGAACAACCCGATGTATTCTTTTTAACACAGCCTGCCGATACCATCACTGGAAGATATCCATAAACCACCAGTTCCATAGAATGAATGCCCAGCCGCCTCAGCTCCTGAAAATTCAGTTCTACCGGAGCAGCCGCCCGCTCCACGCCATATGCCTTCCAGAACGCTTTTGTTTCCTTGTTCCATTGATATACATTGGAATCTAATACAATTGGTTTCTTATATCCCTTTTCTCTCAAAAAGTAATAGCTTTCCAGATTACGTACCTGTGCCCCGTCGAAAATTTTATCCAGATCAGAATAAGATTGTTTATAAAGCGTCTCCGCCTGTTTTCTAAAAATACGCGCCATAGAAAAATATATTTCAATCCCTCTGCGTCTTGCCTCCGCGACGCAATTTGACAGCCGTTCATATTTTTCCTCATAATAAACCGCATCCTCCAGATAAATTCTCTTTATCCATCCGGCATCCAATACCATCTGCATTTGTTCCAGATTTTCCACCGAAGCCGTAAAGCCGTATTCCTCTGCTTTCAAATCTGAATCCAAATCTTCGATTTTTACTGCTTCCGCTACCGGATTCCTTTTATAATTATGAAGGATGTTGGAAAGAAGCTTCTCAATTGCTTCACGACGAAGCTCATTCAGACTCTGCATGGGCAAAAAAACATCGCCTTTCATACAAATTTCAAGCTTGTCAAATATAAAAGGAGTATTCCCTGTCTTTCGCATTTGTCTGTCAATCCGCTCGATAGAAAGGGGCTGGTTTTTTGCCGGTTCGGCAACGGCGCCTTTTACTGATACACAAGCTTTCTCGCCACAGGCAATCGCAAGTTCTATGCGCTCCCCCGGAGAAATACGCAGCCTGCCATCCATTTTTTTCTGCAGCTTGCCAACAGTAAAGTCCTGTTCCATCCCTGCAGATGCTTTCGGTCTCCCGAAGGAAATCATTTTCTGTCCATTCTGCTGCTTATAATATCCTTCACAATAGCCTCTCCGCTGATATGCTGCCAATAACTCCTGCTTATCCTTTTCTGTCACTTTATAAGCCTTCCGTCCTTCTCTTAAATAAAGATCCACATATTTCCGGTACATCCCGGTTACTGCCGCAACATAGGAAGGCTGTTTCATTCGTCCCTCTATCTTAAAAGACGTAACCCCGGCTTCAATCAACTCCGGTATCAGTTCAATAGCACACAAGTCTTTCAGGCTCAAAATATCCATAGCTTCTTTCGAATGATTCACTTTATAGGGAAGACGGCACGGCTGTGCACACTGTCCTCTGTTGCCGCTTCTTCCGCCAATCATGCTGCTCATCAGACATTGTCCGGAATAACAATAACACAAGGCGCCATGGACAAAACACTCTATTTCCAGCCCCGTATTTTCAGCAAGCTGACGGATTTCCGAAAGAGATAGCTCTCTTGCCGGAACAACCCGTTCCACTCCAAGTTCTTCCAGATGCTTTGCCGCAATGTAATTCGTAACCGTCATTTGTGTACTTGCATGAACGGCCAGTCCCGGAAATTGTCTCATAACATATTTCATCACTCCAATATCCTGGACAATCACTGCATCCAATCCCTGCTCATAATACGGGCGCAAATAGGAATATAAATCCGCAAACTCATTTTCTTTCACCAGTGTATTTACCGTTAAATAAATTTTTCTTCCGTGCAAATGTATATAGTCAATCGCTTCCAGCAATTCTTCCTCTGTAAAATTCACAGCATATGCTCTTGCGCCAAATCTGTTCCCTCCGGCATAAACAGCATCGGCACCGTTTAAAACAGCCGCCTTCAAAGTTTCAAAAGAACCTGCCGGAGCCAAAATCTCAATTTTCTTTTCCATATCTCATGCATTATAAAATAGGCTGTCTGCCGACAGCCTATTTTTTATGATTATTTTTCATCTCTGTTTCCAATTTTACAATCTTCATCTGCAGTTCCTTATTCTCTTCCTTCAGCCTGTCCAAAGCCTTATCGGCATTTTCAAGCTTGATCTGAACAGAAATCAGTTCGTGCTTCAGATCGTACATCTCCTTATCTTTCGCTTCAATATCGCTCTCTAACGTCCCGCCCTGTTTCTTGGCTTTAAAATAATCGTCCGCAATATTAAGTGCCAACAAAATACTTCTTGTATCAGCGCTCTGTTTACGATACCCCTCACTATTTGTACACTCTTCTATTTTATGGTTCAGATAAGTAGAAACCTTCTGCAGATACTCTTCACTTTCAAAGCCACTTAAAGTAAAGACCTTTCCGCCTATCAGAACTTCCGTGTAATTTTTTGATGATGCCATAGAAGACCTCCTCGCAATTTCCTTATACTCTAAATATCATTATAAACTATCCGACGCCAAAAACCAACTATTTTTATACATTTTCATGTAAAATTCCCAAATGTCTGTATGACAGCTCCGTCGCAACACGCCCTCGCGGCGTTCTTTGGATGAATCCGTTCTTCAGAAGATAAGGTTCATAGACATCTTCTATCGTGCCTGCATCTTCTCCCACAGAAGCCGCCAATGTATCCAATCCAACCGGTCCTCCCTGAAACTTTTGGATCATAGTCAACAAGAGATTCCTATCAATCTGATCCAGACCATATTTATCCACATCCAGAAGATCCAGCGCATAATCGGCTACCTGTTTTGAAATAACACCATCGTATTTTACCTGGGCAAAATCTCTCACCCGCTTCAGGAGCCGGTTCGCAAGCCTTGGAGTTCCTCTGGATCGCCGGGCAAGTTCCTTCGCGCCTCTCTCATCAATTTCCACACCGAGCACTTGTGCGGAGCGAAGGATAATAGCTGTCAATTCATCCACGGAATAGAATTCCATTCGATCCACAACACCGAAACGATCCCTTAAGGGAGCAGTAAGCATCCCTGCCCGCGTCGTTGCACCTACCAACGTAAACGGCGGAAGCTCCAGACGGATAGACCTGGCGCTTGCGCCTTTGCCAATCATAATATCAATAGCGAAATCTTCCATCGCCGGATACAATACTTCTTCTACCTGACGGTTCAGCCGGTGAATTTCATCCACAAATAAAACATCCCCTTCCTGAAGATTATTCAGGATTGCAGCCATCTCGCCCGGTTTCTCAATAGCCGGACCGGAAGTTACTTTCAAATTCACTTCCAGCTCATTTGCAATAATTCCTGCCAGTGTTGTTTTTCCAAGTCCCGGCGGCCCGTAAAACAGGACATGATCCAACGGCTCTCCCCGTTCTTTCGCTGCTTTAATATAAATCTTTAAGGTCTCCTTAATCTTAGACTGTCCGATATAATCATCCAGAAGCTGCGGCCGCAAATGATTCTCTATTTTTACATCTTCTTCCAGGTTCTCGGTTGTAATAATCCGTCTGTTCATATTCTCTCCCACAAATTAAAACATCATATATTTTAGTGCCTGCTTTAAAACATCTTCCGTTGTCATTCCGTCCGCTAATTCAACTTGTCTTACAGCTTTCAGCGACTCTGCATTTCCATACCCCAGCGCGGTAAGAGCCTGCACAGCTTCCTGCTGTACCTCGCTGTCTTCCGCACCCATTATCTGGCCATCTTCTGACGTCTGACGTTCCAGGACATCTTCAATGCTCAATTTATCTTTCAACTCTAAAATCAGCTTTTCTGCTGTTTTTCTGCCGATACCCGGAGCCGAAGAAATCAGCTTTACATCTCCTGCCATCACCGCAAAACGAAGTTCATCAGGAGTCAGTTTTGACAAAATACCAAGCCCTCCTTTGGGACCAATCCCATTTACCGTAATCAGCAGCCTGAATACAGAAAGCTCATCTCTTGTAAGAAACCCGAACAACTGCATACAGTCTTCCTTTACATTCAGATAAGTATAAATCTTCACTTCACTACCCACCCTCGGTAAAAGTCCGATTGCATGACCTGACATGAAAATTCCATATCCGATACCGCCTGCATCTACAATAACCTTATTTTCTTCAACATCTGCCAGTTCTCCCCGTATGTATGATATCATGTGCTTACTCCTTACATATCTATATTAATAAGTCTCTTCAGCATCTCGTTTGCTGCGACTCCAATTATCATCCCTGTGATCAGTCCGGCTATCAGAAGCGCCGGAACATAATATACAACACTGAATGTCTCTACTACCAACATCGCCACTATCAGCTGACCCACATTATGCATAACTCCGCCTGCAATGCTGACTCCTATAACACTGAAGCCTCCATTCCTTTTCAAAAGAACCATTATAGCAAGGCTCAAAAGCCCTCCTGCCAGACTATACAAAATGCTGAACAGATTCCCAAAAATAAAACCCGACAATACCACCCGTGTTACGGATAAAAGGCAGGCTTCCTTTCCCCCTGTCTTATAAAGGGCTACAACAATAATCAGATTAGCAAGTCCCAGCTTTACACCCGGAATACCTATCTGAAAAGGGATTAATGTTTCAATATAGCTGAAAATCAGTGCAAGAGCTATAAAAACTCCAAAATACGCAACTTTACTTCTCACTTTCTATCCTCCTGCCCTCTCTTAATTCGTAGAAGCGTCAATGCCGCTTTCCCGATCCGAGCTTATCTCCACAACAACTTTGTTGGGAAGGCAGATAATGCTTTCATGATCCGCCGCTATAGACCGCTGTTTTACACAAATCTGATCCGGGCAGTCTGCTTTCGTTATATCTGCTGTTCCATCACTGATCTTCAGAATATTTGTTCCTCCATTTATAGCGACTTCCCGATTCTCCCCCAGACTATAAACCGCCTCTATTTCACCGTCTACCTTTACAACAACGCTGCCGGTGTCAGTGCCCCTAAAAAACGTAAATGCTGCCCACACCACCAACGCAGCACAGATTACGATTATAATCAATAAAAAATCCTTTTTCTTCAGCCCGGTCATCTTATATTCGTCACACTCCATTCGTTTCTGCTACTTATTCTAACACACCCCCCTCATTAATGCAACCACATGTTCGATTCATATTTTGTGATTTGCATATTGTAAAGATTCCAGGTATAATATTGGCAACTATTATGAAAAAGAGGTCTGTTTTATATGAAAGCAAAACAACTGCTCTGTCTGATAAGTACTTTGGTATTCCTTCTTACCGGCTGTTCAGGAATATCTGCAGAACCGACATCCTATACCGGAACTGCATTTGATTCCGTCATTGCTCTAAAGATTTATGACCGGGTTGATGAAGATGTAATGAATCACTGCATTACCATGTGCAGTGATTTTGAAAATAAGTTCTCCCGCACCATTGAAACCAGCGAAATCGCCCGGATTAATTCTGCCGGGGGCGCTCCTGTCACCGTTTCAAATGACACCTTAGAATTAATCAGACAGGGAATCTATTACGGCGATCTTTCTGACGGTGCTTTTGATATTACCATCGGCGCCGTCAGCCGTCTTTGGGATTTTAAAGATGAAAATCCCTCTGTGCCGATGGCAGATGCCGTCACGGAAGCTCTGTCCCATGTAAATTATAAAAACATCATAATCTCCGGCAATACGGTCACGCTCAAGGATCCAAAAGCTGCAATTGATGTAGGCGGAATTGCAAAAGGATATATTGCAGATCGTCTGAAGGATTATTTAAAAAACCAAGGGGTAAAACATGCCCTGATTAATCTTGGAGGCAACGTACTGGCTATCGGTTCTAAGCCTGACGGGACAGCATATAATATAGGTATAGCAAAACCCTTTAGCGAAAACGGGGAGTATATTACTTCTTTGGAAATCAGGGACAAATCTGTTGTTACATCTGGTACCTATCAAAGATACTTTGAACAGGGTGGAAATTTCTATCACCATATCCTTGATCCCGGGACAGGCTATCCCTGCGAAAACGACTTAAACAGCGTTACCATTATTACCGATTCTTCCCTTGCAGCCGACGCTCTTAGCACCGCCTGCTTTGTGCTGGGTGAAGAAAAGGGAACGGAACTTATCAACAGGCTGGAGAATACCGAAGCAATCTTTGTTAACAGCCGCAACCAGGTTAAAAAAGCGGCTGATTAACAGCCGCCTTTTTGTAAAAGAAACTATATAATTCTTTTTTACTTTAATAATATCGTGCACTGCCAAGAGAGCCTATAATGGCCGCTCCAAAAATTGCAATGATAATAATATATATCACCAGAGTAATCCCTGTAATAATCAAATAAGCACGGCAGTAATTTCTGCGGTTTATGTTGCCATTCTTTCCGAATGCCCAGACAAAGTACAGTATAATTCCTGCACATGGTATCATAAGCGCCAGAATTGTGAGGACCCAGTCTCCAAGAGACATCGGGCTGTTATCCATGCCGGTATCATAAGAACGGTTATATCCTGTGTTATTCCCGACATTATAGTTATAATTATCCTGTCCCCAATTCGGGTTCTGCTGCTGGTTATATGACTGGTACTGTCCATATGAATTCTGCCCGCCATACGTATTCTGCCGGCCATATGGATCCTGCTGGCTATATGGATTCTGCTGGCCGTAGGAATATCCGGCATTGGGATCCGAATAGGTTTCTGCAGTTCTTTCCTCCGAATCCAACTTCGTAGTTTCCATATCCGGTTCTGTATGCACAGCAGATGTCTCCGGCTGCCCGCCCTGAGCATTCCCCTGCGTATCGTCCGGATCATGATTCTGCGTATTATTCCAATTGTTGTCCATGTATATATCCTCCTCATATTGTCATGAAATTATCTTATCACAAAAGTCCTGAAAAAACAACTGGCTGCATTGTTGTAATAATAACTCATAGGTGGTTCTCCCGGAAAATAACGGTACATTCTCCAGATATAAAATAAGACCATAGAAGCCAGAAGAAAAATCATGCACCATTTCATCCACTCCGGTGTCTTTTTTAGCAGAAGATACCGATTTATACAGAATATCACTATCATAAAGATGATGGGATAGATAAACGGATGAATATGGAAAGCTTCTCCAAAATTCAGACGCAGCAAGGCGAAACCGGCTCTCGTCATACCGCACATGGGACAGGGAAAACCAGTAAGGATAACCAGCGGGCACGTACTATATAGGAAGTTTTTCAGAAACACAAAATAGGCGATTATAAATATAATCACCCATTTTGCACTCTTTATATCCATCCACAAATAATGGACACTTTTTTTCAGACGATCTACTGAATAATTTTCTTTGGACATTTTTCTGCACATTTTCCACAATTTGTACATTTATCAGGATCAATGTGTGCAATATTGTCAGTCACGGTTACTGCTCCCGCTTCACATACCTTCTCACACATCTTACATCCGATACATCCCACAGAACATGCGGCAATCACTTCTTTTCCCTTATCCCTGGAACTGCACTGTACCAGATGCTTCTGTTCATATGGAACCAGTTCAATCAAATGCTTCGGGCATACGGCAACACATTTTCCACAAGCTTTACATGCTTCTTTGTCCACAACTGCAATACCGTCTACAATATGGATTGCATCGAAAGGACATGCCTGCACGCAGGATCCTTCTCCAAGGCATCCATAACTGCAGGACTTAGGGCCTCCGTTCTGCATCAAATTTACCATAACACAATCATGAAGTCCCTGATATTCATAACGCGTTTTTGCTTTCTCGCAGGTTCCTGCACATTTTACAAATGCGACCTGGCGTACCTGTGCTCCTGCTTCTTGTCCCATGATCTCGCCAATCTTCGCTGCAACCGGGGCTCCTCCTACCGGACATCCGCCGATTTCCGCCTCGCCCTTTACGATAGCGGCAGCCAGACCGGAGCAGCCTGCATATCCACATCCTCCACAGTTATTTCCCGGAAGAACTCCCAGGATCGCTTCTTCTCTTTCATCTGTCTCTACTGCAAATTTCTTGCCTGCAAATCCAAGGAACAGACCAATGAATAACCCGGTTCCGCCTACAACCACAGCAGCAAGAATAATTCCTGTTATACTCATAGTACGTCCCTCCTTAAATTAATCCTGAGAATCCAAAGAACGCAATAGCCATAAGGCTCGCTGTAATCAGTACAATCGGTGTTCCCCGGAAAGACTCGGAAATATCATTGTATTCAATTTTTTCACGGATACCTGCCATTAGTACGATTGCAATCAAGAATCCTACAGACGTACCAATGCCATTTACAACGCCTGCCAGAATAGAATATTCTTTCTGGACATTGGTAAGCGCTACACCGAGAACCGCACAGTTTGTTGTAATCAAAGGCAGATACACGCCGAGCGCCTGATAAAGGGAGGGCATAGCCTTCTTCAAAAACATTTCAACAAACTGAACCAGACAGGCAATAACGAGGATGAAAACTATGGTCTGCAGATAGACCAGCTTTCCTCCCAGGATTGCGGGATTGGCCAGAATAAATTTGTAAATAACACCTGTTACAAAAGATGCAATCGTAATAACGAATACTACGGCGCCGCCCATACCTGCCGCTGTCTCTACCTTTTTAGAAACACCAAGGAACGGACAGATTCCAAGGAACTGACTGAGTACGACGTTATTAACAAGAGCTGAACCAATTGCAATAATAAGTAATTCCTTCATCTATGTACCCTCCTACTCTTCATTTCCCGTCGGAAAAACTTTTCCGCCGCATCCGCCGCAAGATGCGCATCCGCCTTCACCGCAAGAAGCTGTCTCTGCTGCTTTCCTGCCCTTCTTAGCCGCATTATTTTTTACTTTATTCTGAAGCGCTGTCAGTCCCGCAAGAACCATGAAAGCGCCGGGAGCAAGGATAAAGATCGTAATCGGCGTATAGCCTGCTTTCCCTGTAGCTGCATCTGCAAGCGGAAGAATCTGCATGCCAAATATCTTGCCGGAGCCAATCAGCTCGCGGACAATACCAATTGACGTAAGTCCAACTGTAAATCCAAGTCCCATACCGATTCCATCGAAGATAGATGGAAGAACCGGATTTTTGGACGCATAACTTTCCGCACGACCAAGAATAATACAGTTTACAACAATAAGCGGGATATAAAGGCCAAGCGCATCATAAAGACTTGGGACAAATCCTTCCAGCAAAAACTGCACAATCGTTACAAAGGAAGCCACTACTACGATAAAAGCAGGCATCCTGACAGAATCGGGAATCACCTTACGGAGCATGGAAATCAACATATTTGACAGTACAAGTACAACCGTAGTGGAAAGCCCCATGCCTACACCGTTTATTGCGGATGTTGTTACCGCAAGGGTTGGACACATACCTAACATCAATACGAAGGTAGGATTTTCTTTGACTAAACCATTATATACTCTCTCAGTACAATTATTCATTTTCTCTACCTCCTAAAAAGCATTCTGATAGTATGCAAGCGCCGCGTTTACTGCTCCGGTTACTGCTCTGGAAGTGATGGTAGCGCCACTAAGAGCATCAATCGGTTCTCCGTCTCCGCCGTCCTTGGATACTACAAATTTATCTGTTTGTTTTCCTTCATATTGCGCCTGGAATTCAGGTTCAGTCGCCCGCATTCCAAGGCCCGCCGTCTCGCTGATGGACAGAATGGAAATACCATTAACGGTTCCGTCACTGGTAATCCCCACCGTAATCTGGATATCTCCGCCATATCCTTCCTTATCCGTTGCAGTAATAACGTATCCGTCATCTCCGCCATTAACCACACATACCTCGTCAATCACAGCATTAATGCCCAAACTTTCAACAGCTTCTTCGGCGGCTTCTGTATCCACATCTACCGCTTCAAAGTCGTCAATAGATGCTTCCGGAAATACTTGCTGCCACGCTTCTTTTTTCGCTGAATCCTGTGCCTGCGCGATTGGATCTTTCGTAATCTCGTATACAAAACCAAGACCAAGACCGGCAACCAGGGTAATAATCGTTAAAATAAGTGCATTTTTAATAATTTTATTCACTATTTTTCTCCTCCTTTTCCAAATGGTTTGGGAAGAGTAATCTTCTCAATTAATGGAACAAAAAGGTTACTAATAATAATTGCATAAGAGACACCTTCTGCAGAACCGCCAAAAAGCCGGAACAGCCCTGTCAGCACTCCAAGAAGAATACCATATAGATACTGTCCCTTTTTCGTAATCGGTGATGTAACATAATCAGTCGCCATAAACCATGCGCCAAGCATCAGACCGCCGCCGCAAAGGTGTGCGGTAATATAACCGGGATCAAAAAGACCAACCTCTGCATTGGAAAACTGTCCGAAAATACCAATAAATATTACAAATGTCACGATATAAGTGCTCGGGATACGAAGATCAATTACTCCCATCAAAATCAGGAAAATTGCGCCGATTATAATCGCAATCACGGAAGTTTCTCCTATGGTTCCGGGAATCGTCCCAAGCAGCATATCCATGGAATTAATCTCTGACATAGAACCTTCTTTAATGTAGGCAAGCGGCGTCGGCCCGGTTACGCCATCATAAGCAAAACTTGTCATCTGTCCCGTAAATGAAATCAACAGGAAACATCTTGCTGCCAAAGCCGGATTCATGAAATTTTGTCCCAGTCCGCCGAACAGCTGCTTTACAACCAGGATGCCAAATACACTTCCCAAAGCACCCATCCAGAGTGGGGCGCTGGCCGGCATATTAAGTCCGAGCAAAAGTCCGGTAACTGCAGCACTGAAATCATTAATCGTAATTTTTTTATGCATTAACTTCTCATAAATATATTCTGTCAGCACAGCGGAAACTGTCGTCGTAATAAGCATCCCCAGTGCAGGCAGACCAAAATTATACACACCGAAAGCAGATGCCGGCAAAAGTGCAATCAACACATAAAGCATGATTTTACCGGAAGTCACTTTGGAACGTATATGTGGTGAAGATGAAATATTTAATAGATTCTCCACGTTAGTTCACCTCTTCCTCTCATCTGATTTATTTCTTCTTGCGGTTCGCAAGTGCAATCTTCCTCATAGAGCCAATTGCCTGTTTCAATGGACGTTTAGCCGGGCATACGTAGCTGCAGGATCCACACTCCACACATTCCAGACCATTCTGTTTCACAAACGCAGCCTCATCGTGATGTTCCGCATAGTCTGCCAGTCTTGATGGGATGATCCGGCTTGGACAGGCATCCACACAGCGCCCGCAATTGATACAGGCAGTAGGTTCCAGTTTTGCTACTTCATCTTTAGAAAAGCAAAGAATAGATGAAGATGTTTTTGTCACTGGCGTATCCAGGGTAAACATTGCAAAGCCCATCATCGGGCCGCCCGAAATCACTTTCTCCGGTTCATTCTTAAACCCTCCCGCTGCTTCAATAAGCTCCATCTGGTTCGTTCCAAACAGCACCTTAAAGTTACCGGGTTCATTTACTGCATCGCCGCTGACCGTCACAACACGCTCCATCGAAGGGATCCCCTTCGTAACTGCCTGGTAAATGTTAATGATAGTCTCCACGTTATCCACCACGCATCCTGCGTCAGCAGGCAGCATTGTCGAATTGATCGCCCTTCCGGTAACGGCGTAAATTAACTGACGCTCTGCTCCCTGAGGATATTTGGTCTTAAGCGCCATCACCTCCATACGCGGTTCATTTTGGGTCAGCTCTCTTAACTTTTCAATACAATCCGGTTTGTTGTCTTCTACCCCGAAAATGCCTTTCGCATTATCAAACAAAGAAAGTATTACTTTCATGCCGCCTACAAGAAGCTCCGGATCCTCCAGCATCCTTCTGTAATCGGCGGTTATGTAGGGTTCACACTCCGCGCAATTTGCAATAACAAAATCAATTTTGTCCGGCTCCTTCGGAGACAACTTTACTCTGGTGGGGAATCCGGCTCCGCCCATTCCGACAATCCCTGCTTCTCCAATAGCATTCAGGATTTCCTCTTTTGTCATTTCTTCCAGCGGTTTCACAGAACCATACTCCGCCTCTTCATACATCCCGTCGTTTTCAACGACAATACAATTCACTTTTGCCCCTGTCGGACTAAAATGAGGTTCAATCGCTTTCACCGTCCCTGACACGGATGCATATATCGGAGCTGATACAAAACCTCCGGCTTCGGCAATTTTCTGGCCCTTCTTTACATGGTCGCCAACTGCAACAATCGGACTCGCAGGTGCGCCGATGTGTTGGGAAAGCGGATAAATCAAATTACCCTTTGGCTTTACTTCGACAATCGCCTTATCTTTCGCCAGACGTTTGCCATCGTCCGGGTGAATTCCACCCTTAAATGTTAACAATGCCATCCCTTTTTCCTTCCTTTCTATTTTGTTGTTTTTTTAACATTCGTCCGCACATAAAGATAGAGACTATATAATAGCCTCTATCATAATAACCTATGTCTGATTGCGCGCAATCCTATTCCGCCTCTTCGGCTTCTTCTGCGGCAGCCTGCTCGCTCTCAAGCTCAAGAGCCTTCATACTAAGGCTGATCTTTTTCTCTTCTTCATTCAGATCCACAATCTTTGCCGTAATCTCCTGTCCAACGCTCAGTACGTCGGAAGGCTTCTCTACATGTGCGCGGGAAATCTGAGATACGTGGAGCAATGCGTCTACACCCGGTGCCAATTCAACAAATGCACCAAAATCTGTCATTCTTGCAACTTTTCCTGTAATTACAGTTCCTACTGCATAATCTTCATCTGCATGCGCCCACGGATTCGTCTCCGGGAACTTCAGGCTCAGTGCAACTTTTGTATCATTAATATCTTTTACCAGAACTTTTACTTCATCACCCACATGGAAAATCTTCTTCGGATTTTCAACTCTTCCCCATGACATCTCTGAAATATGTAAAAGTCCGTCAACACCGCCCAGGTCAATAAACGCGCCAAAATCCGTCACATTCTTAACAGTACCTTCTACGGTATCTCCAACTTTCAGTCTTTCAAATAATTCTTTCTGCTTTTCTGCTCTCTCAGCAACAAGAAGCTGTCTTCTGTCTCCGATCACACGGTTTCTTCTCGGATTAAACTCGCTGATTACAAATTCAATCTCCTGTCCCTGATATTTGCTCAAATCCTTTTCGTATGTGTCTGACACAAGACTTGCCGGTATGAATACTCTGGCTTCATCTACGACAACACTCAGACCGCCGCCGAGGATCTGTGCCACAGGCGCTTTCAAAACTTCCTTATTCTCAAAAGCTTCTCTCAGTCTTTCGTTGCCCTTCTCAGCTGCAAGTCTCTTATAAGTAAGCAACACCTGACCTTCACCATCGTTGACTTTCAGGACTTTCACTGTCATTGTGTCACCAACGGACACAAGTGTAGTTAAATCTGCATTCGGCTCGCTTGTATACTCGCCTCTTGTAATGATACCGTCCGCTTTGTATCCGATATTCAGGATAATCTCATCAGGCTTTACATCAATTACAGTGCCATCTACTACTTCTCCATTCCTTATAGTCTTAAGTGAATCTTCCAACATTTGTTCAAAAGTTAATTCTGACATTATTTTGAACCTCCTCAATTATATTATTGGGCGTGGATGCCCCTGCTGTAATACCTACTGTTTCCACGGACCTTAATTGATTCATATCAAAATCGTCAAGTGTCTGTATATAGTACGTATTGTTACATGCATGATTGCATATTTCAAATAACTTCTGAGTATTTGAGCTGTGTTTGTCTCCTATCACAATCATAGCGTCCACTCTCTTTGCAATGTCTGCCGCCTCTTCCTGGCGTTCTTTTGTCGCACTGCAAATCGTATTTAAAACAATTATATCATACCCCTTTTCCGAGATAATTTCAACCAGTTCTTTGAATTTATTGTAATTATATGTCGTCTGTGCCACAACGCAGACTCTTTTGCCCGGCGGAGCAGAAAATTTCTCCGCATCTTCGGCATCTGAGATTACAGTAGCAGAGGAACCGGCCCAGCCTTTGATTCCTTCTACCTCCGGATGGCTGCCATTCCCAACGATAACAATATAAGATCCCTTCGCACTTTCTTCCATGACAATTTTATGGATTTTCTTCACAAACGGACAGGTAGCATCTACATAAGAAATCTGTTTTTCTTCCAGGTAATCACAGATATGCCTGGGAACTCCGTGGGACCGGATGATTACAGTTCCGTCTTTTATTTGTTTTAGTTCTTCTTCTGTACGCAGCACGATAATGCCCTTAGACTCCATGTCTTTAATCACTTCTTCATTGTGGATGATCGGCCCGTAAGTATAGATTTTTCCTTCTTTATTTTCTGCAAGCTGCTTATATACCGTCTCTACCGCGCGTTTTACTCCAAAGCAAAAACCCGCCGTCTTTGCAAGTATTATTTCCATGGTTCCTCCTATCTGCAAAGTTCCAGAATTGCCTGTACAACCTGAGAAATTGTCATATCAGAACTATCGACCAACACTGCATCTGTCGCCTGTCTTAGTGGCGCAATCTCCCGCTCCATATCCCTCTTATCCCTCTCAGCAATATCTGCAGCAATTTCTTCATATACACAGGGAATTCCTTTTTCTGTAAGCTCATCATATCTGCGCTTCGCCCTGGTATCTATACTTGCCGTCAAATATACCTTCACATCTGCATTCGGAAGTACATTCGTACCAATATCCCGTCCATCCATTACAACATCTTTTTCTCTCGCCAGCGTCCTCTGAACCTCCAGGAGCTTCGCCCTGACCTGAGGAATCGCAGAGCTTACAGAAGCCATATTTCCAACGGCTTCTTCCCGAAGCTTTGCCGTAATATTTCTGCCATTCAGATAAATCTGCTGAACGCCTCCTTCATAAGCAATGTTTACTTCTGCATCTTTACAGGAAGCTGCAATCTTATCGGTCTCTTCCGGCAGAATCCCTTCCTGTAAGAAATGCACTGCAAGCCCTCTGTACATGGCTCCCGTGTCCACATAGGCAAATCCCTTTTCCTTCGCTACCAGCTTTGCCACTGTACTTTTCCCGGCGCCGGCCGGTCCGTCAATTGCAATACTATATCCCATTTATATTCTCCTTATTTTGTTTTAATTTCCTCGATTCCTTTCTTAACACCCGTACATTTCTGAAGAAGGAATGTACGGAATCCATCTATATCCCCATCTGTCAGCCCTTTTTTGCTCAATCCCCAAAAACGCTTTCCAAATTCTTCGCCACGCACAATAAATGCAATCACTGTATCATTTTCCAGAATACGCTGCACATCGCTGTAAGCAGTTTCTTTCTTATTCTTTTCCACATAACTTATGCAGGAATTTTCGTAGAAATCCACTCTGACAGAAAGAGGTTTTTTATAAATTTTCAGCCGCTTTTCATACACGGTCTCAGCATCTCCCGCAGACGCCGTCAGCTCAAATTTCCTGCCTACAGTTCTTGCCAGTATTTCTGCAATTATAAACGCCAGTGCCCATCCTATAAGGAACTTGGCAAAAGCAAACACCATATGTCCTGTGCTTCCTTTAAAATAATCACTATAAAATGCCATGAACACAAAGACAAACACTCCTCCGGACGCCACAAAAATCCGGAAATTTTTAGAAACCTTTGACGCACCGTGAAGTTCCATGATGTCTGTCAGAACTTCCAATGTCTCGTCATATTTGAATTGGTACTCTGCTTTCATATATTTTTCCTCCTTTGCATTATCTGATGGCATTTCCTGCCATATAAGCGGTCGACCAGGCAATCTGAAGATTAAACCCTCCGGTCACTGCATCCAAATCCAGAATTTCTCCAATAAAATACAGATTCCTGATCAAACGGGATTCCATTGTGCCCGGATCTATTTCTTTTACATCCACTCCACCTCTGGTAATAATCGCTTCCTGAAACCCTCGCAGACCCGTAACCGTCATCTCAAGATTCTTCGTCAACGACACAAATCTTCTTCTCTCCTCCCGTGACACTTCATTCACTTTTTTCTCAGCATCAATACCACCGAGATAAATCATAACAGGAATCAGCTTTGACGGAAATAACTTTCCCAGAGAATTTTTAAATTGTTTATTTTTATTCTCTTCAAAATCCCTCAGTATCCTGTGGTCTAATTGTTCCTCTGTAAGCGCCGGCTTCAAATCAACTTTCAATGTCAGTTCCTTCTTCTGAAGCTTGTCGCCAATCACGCTGCTGGCGCTCAGGATAATCGGGCCGCTTACACCATAATGCGTAAACAGCATTTCCCCAAAATCTTCACACAACTTTTTCCTGCCGTCATAAAAACCGGCAGTGACATTCCTTAAAGATAATCCCTGAAGTATGGGAACCCAGTCTTCTCTTACCGTTAAGGGCACAAGAGCAGGAAGCAATTCGGTCACATTGTGCCCAAGCTGTCTGGCAAAGCGATGACCGTCTCCCGTAGAGCCTGTAGTCTCATAAGACAATCCCCCTGTAGCAGCCACACAGGCATCTCCATAGATTTTCTCCCCGTCTTTCAGTTCTATATATCGGAAAATCTGTTTTTCCTTCTCCGATACGATTTTTTTCACTTCACTATACAAATGGATATTGACACCAGTCCTTAACATCTCGCCTTCCAGCGCCCGAATGATGTCAGAGGAATGGTCGGACACCGGAAATACACGTCCACCTCTCTCAATCTTGGTCTTCACACCCAGCTCGTTAAAAAATGTAATTACATCCTGATTCGTAAAGCTATAGAAACTGCTGTACATAAATTTTCGGTTTCTCAATACAGCCGGGAAAAAATCTTCTGCCTCACAGGCATTTGTCAGATTACATCTCCCTTTTCCGGTGATAAAAAGCTTTTTGCCTAACTTTTCATTTTTTTCAAAAAGATGGACTTCATGTCCGTTTCTTGCTGCAAATATAGACGCTGCCATTCCCGAAGCTCCGCCGCCGACTATCAACACCTTGCTCATATCTTATTCCATGCTCCCTTCTTTTGCCGGGAATTCCATCGTATCTGTCACCATGTTCAGCTCATCTTTACTATACACTTGATACTCATCCCAAATCTGCTCCAATGTCTCAAGAGTCGTGACAACTTCGTCTTGTTTTTTCATACAGAGAGCAACAACCAGGGCATTTACTACACTCAAAGGCGCTACCAGGGAATCTACAATAGATGCCATATCGCTTCTTGCAATTAGATTGCAGGCAGAATATAAAGTCATCGGCGAATGTACGCTATCCGTCAGCGTAATCACCTTTGCGTTCCGATTGCTTGCAAATTCCAGCGCTTTTAGTGTCCGCATAGAATAACGCGGAAAACTAATTCCCACAATCACATCTTCTTTCCCAATCCGAATAAGCTGTTCAAATATCTCGCTGGAACTATTTGAATTTACTGCTGTCACATTCTCACACACCAGATTCAGATAATGGCTCAGGAAACTTGCAAGAGGAGCACAGCTTCTAATTCCAATCACATAGATTCTCTTTGCATTCAGCAGCATATCCACTGCCTGTTCAAATGCCCCGTGGTCAATATTTGCCATGGTTAATTTGATTTTTTCGATATCAGCCTGAAGAACTGAGGTAAGAATTTCTCCCTGACTGATTCTTCCATATGTCACTTCCATCCTCTGGATCGAATTAAGCTTTGTGCGCACCAGTTCTTCCAACGCCTTCTGAAATGCAGGATAGCCGGAATATCCCAGCGATGTTGCGAATCGGACAACGGTCGACTCGCTGACCCCTACTTCCTCTCCCATCCTTGCTGCCGTCATAAAAGCTGCTTTATCATAAGCTTCTCTGATATAATCCGCCAGCTTCTTCTGACCCTTGCTGAACTTTGAATATTTTTCTTCTATCTTTTGTAGCAATTCATTCTTTGTTCCCATTTTACCGGTTCCTCTGTTATTATCTGTATATCGATCCACATCTTTGTTTTATGTCGGACTGTAATTTATAGATTAGCATCCGCAAAACAAAAAGTCCATCATTTTCTTCATTTTACTTTTAAATCTCAGCGCAAAAACGGGGAAACGTAAAACTACGCTTCCCCGTATCAAATCATCTTTTTCTTATCTTCTATACTGGATAACTTCCGTTCTCAGTATCTGCTACAGTCTGATCCACTTTAGTCTGCTGTGCCTCTCTGTATTTAAAGAAGTCTACTGCAACCTGCGGGAATAATGCATAAGAAAGCACATCCTCATCCTGCTGAATCCACTGCTCACATTCTTTGCGAAGCGTGTCCAGCTCATCCGGAATCAGGTCTGCCGGACGACAGGTAATCGTCTCTGCATCCTTACCAAGGACTTTCTCTTTCACTTCTTCATTAAACGGCTTTACAGTTGCTCCGTACTTACCACTCAGAATATCCTTCGTTTCTTTCGTAGCCATCTTATAGCGCTCGCCCATCAGTACGTTAAATACAGCCTGTGTACCAACAATCTGTGAGGATGGTGTAACAAGCGGCGGCTCACCAAGATCCTTACGAACCTTCGGAACCTCCTCCAATACCTCATAGTATTTATCTTCTGCTCCCTGCTCCTTGAGCTGTGATGTCAGGTTAGACAACATACCGCCTGGTACCTGATAAAGAAGAGTCTTAATGTTAACACCCATATTCTTCGGGTTAAGAAGACCGCTTTCCAGTGCTTCGTCACGGATTGGGCGGAAGTAATCTGCAATTTCTGCCAGAAGGTTCTGGTCAAATCCAGTATCATAAGGCGTTCCCTTGAAAGTCTCAACCATAACCTCCGTTGCCGGCTGAGAAGTACCCAGAGCAAACGGTGACATTGCTGTGTCAATTACATCCACACCGGCTTCGACTGCTTTCAGATAGGTCATGGAAGCGACACCGGATGTATAATGTGTATGAAGCTGAATCGGCAAATCAACCGCTTCTTTCATAGCTCCGATCAATTCTGTTGCCTTATAGGGAACCAAAAGTCCCGCCATATCCTTAATGCAGATAGAACTTGCTCCCATATCCTCAATTTTCTTGGCAATGTCTACCCAATAATCCAATGTATAAGCATCTCCAAGTGTATAGGAAAGCGCTACCTGTGCCTCTGCTTTTTCCTTGTTGGCTGCCGTAACTGCCGTCTGAAGATTCCGCAGGTCATTTAAGCAGTCAAAGATACGGATAATATCAATTCCATTTGCAACAGATTTCTGGACGAAATACTCTACCACATCATCTGCATATGGACGGTATCCCAAGATATTCTGTCCACGGAACAGCATCTGCAGTTTCGTATTCTTAAATCCATCACGGAACTTCCGTAGTCTCTCCCACGGATCTTCATGCAGGAAACGAAGAGATGCATCAAACGTAGCACCACCCCAGCACTCTACGGAATGATAACCGACTTTATCCATTTTGTCGATAATCGGAACCATCTGCTCTGTGGTCATACGGGTAGCAATCAGAGACTGGTGAGCATCACGCAGAATGGTTTCTGTTATTTTAATTGGTTTTTTTGCAATTTCTGCCATTGTTTCTTCCTCCATCATTATTCTGTTATTACATTACTCCAAAGATAGCCATGAATGTACCTGCCGCTACTGCTGTACCGATAACACCTGCGACATTCGGTCCCATTGCATGCATCAAAAGGAAGTTTGTCGGATCTGCTTCCGCTCCGACTTTCTGTGATACTCTGGCCGCCATAGGCACGGCAGATACACCTGCAGAACCAATCAGCGGGTTTACCTTACCGCCGGTCGCCTTGCACATAATCTTACCAAACACTACACCTGCCGCCGTACCAAACATAAATGCCACCAAGCCGAGTACAACAATCTTAATCGTGTCCATATTCAGGAACGCTTCGGCACTTGTAGTTGCTCCTACAGATGTACCAAGCAGAATAACTACAATATACATAAGTGCATTGGATGCTGTCTCTGTCAGCTGTCTTACCACGCCTGATTCACGGAACAGGTTTCCTAACATCAGCATACCTACCAAAGGAGCCGTTGTAGGAAGAATCACACATACCACGATTGTTACGACAATCGGGAATAGAATTCTCTCAAGCTTTGATACCGGCCGTAACTGTTCCATTTTAATTTTCCGCTCTTCTTCTGTCGTAAGAAGTTTCATAATCGGCGGCTGGATAATCGGAACCAGCGACATATAGGAATACGCCGCCACCGCAATCGGACCCATCAGCGCCGTCTGCTGCAGCTTTCCGGCAAGGAAAATAGATGTCGGCCCATCAGCACCGCCGATAATAGAAACCGCCGCTGCCGCCTTATCTGAGAATCCCATTGCCATCGCTCCCAGATATGCCGCGAAAATACCAAACTGTGCTGCCGCTCCGAGGAGGAAGCTCTTCGGGTTGGCAATCAATGGTCCAAAGTCTGTCATGGCACCTACGCCAAGGAAAATCAGAGAAGGCAGGATTGACCACTCATCAAGTTTATAGAAATAGTAAAGCAGTCCACCCGTTCCGTTGGCGGAATCTTCCGCATGCAGCATAATATCCGGATAGATATTAACAAGCAGCATACCGAAAGCAATTGGTACCAGGAGCAGAGGTTCAAACTCATGCCTGATTGCAAGATACAGGAAAAAGCATGCAACTGCAATCATTATCAAATTGCCCCATGTAAGACTAAAAAAAGCTGTCTGATGCACGAGGTTTCCCAATGTAGTTGTTATATAATCCATTTTTTAACCTCCAGTCGTATTCAAAACATAATCATCCGTTATGTTTCTAGTTCAATGTAGCTAAAACAGCTCCCGCTTCAATTGCATCGCCAACTGCCACATCAATACTTGCAACTGTTCCGTCTTCCGGAGCCACAACTGGAATTTCCATCTTCATTGCCTCGATAATCACAACTGCGTCGCCTCTCTTAACGCTCTGGCCTACGCTTGCTTCAAGCTTAAACACCTTGCCTGCAGCCCCCGCTTTTACAGGGATAGAACCAGCCCCTGCACTTGCTTTCGGTGCTGCCGGAGCCGGTGCTGCCTTTGGTGCCGCCGGGGCAGGCGCTGCCGCTGCGACCGGTGCTGCTCCCGCGCCCTTTTCCTCTACTGTAACATCATATACATTGCCATTCACTGTAATTGTATAATTTTTCATCACTTATTCCTCCTGAACAATATTAATTCCATTTATTTGATCTTCTTCTCTTAATGCTTCTCACAACGAAACCATCTGTTGTCGTTCCTTCTGACGCTGCAATCGCCGCTGATATTACAGCAACAAGTTCGGCATCATCTGTCGCTGCCGGAGCTGGTGCTGCCTTCGGCGCCGCCGGAACAGGAGCCGCCTTTTTGACATCCGCCTCTGCTTTCTTAGGTTTCTTTGCAAATGCTGCCTGAATTGCAGGAATGTATTTGAATAAAGAAATAAGGATTGAAATGAATATCAATACAACAAATACAGTTCCCATACCCAGAAGCGTATTCAGTCCCGCTTTCTTAAGGATTTCTCCCATGGTAAACTTCGCGTTTACTGTCATGGAATCAAGGTATAAATTCTCATCAAAAACAAATTCTATGCTTGCGTCACGGTCAGCATATTTCGCGTCGGTTGTAACCTTAAGCTCATCTGATGACGCTTCATAAGTATAATCGCCATGCTCAATATATTCTCCGCACTCATCAACACCGGCTTCCCAGCTTTCCAGTGCTCCCAGGAAGCTTTCCGGCGTAAAGGGAAGTCCGGCATTCGTAAGCTGCTGCTCCAGAGCAAAGTCTGTCATATTCTGCCACTGTTCTAAGGTAGCGTCATCCATCTCCACACAATAGCCAATCAGGAATTCTGTTACCTGTTCAACTTCCGCTTCATCATACTCTACTTCCGTCTTTGTGCTTGAACAGCCGGTGAAGGAAAGCACAGCCACAAGCATACATATTAATAAGCTAATCTTTTTCTTCACTTTGCCCACCTCACTAAACCGTTCCATGTTTCTTTGACGGACGGTCTTCTCTCTTTGTGAAAAGCATCTCAAATGCGCCAATCACATATTTTCTTGTGTCTGCCGGCTGAATAATGGTATCCACATACCCTCTTCTTGCAGCAGCCATCGGGCTTGACTGTAATTCTTTGTACTCCGCCGCTTTCTCTCTGATTGTTGCAGCATCCGCGTCCGCGTACATAATCTTTGCAGCCAGATCTGCATCCATCATACCGATCTCTGCTTCCGGCCATGCATATACCATGTCTGCTCCGATAGATTTACTATTCATAGCAACATATGCACTTCCGAAAGCCTTGCCAACAATAACATTTACCTTCGGTACCGTTGCATTCGCAAATGCATAAGTGAGTTTTGCTGCCGCCTTCGCAAGTGTCTTTTCTGAACATTTAGAAGCTTTGAAGCCTGCCACATTCGTAAGCGTAAGTACCGGAATATTAAATGCATCACAGAATTCAACAAATTCCGCTGCTTTCTTCGCTCCCTTTGCAGACAAAGAACCATCAAACTCTTCTACAAGATTCGCTTCTTCGTCGTAAACTTTAGAACGATTCGCCACAGCACCTACTGTCATACCGTTCAGACGGATAAATCCTGTCACCATATCTTTGGCGTAATTCTTCTTCGTCTCAAAGAAAATGTTGCTGTCAGAAATATTTGCAAGGGCAATTGCAGTATCCTCTGCTGCATTCTCAATTCCTTCACATGCTCTGTTCAGGTCATCCAGGCATTCATCATAGGAAGCATCTTCTTCATTATTGCATGGCAGCATACATACCAACGCACGGATTTTTCCCAGAATCTCTTCTTCTTCTCCGATATCATCTACAAGCCCTGCTTCTTCACTCTGGAACGCAGCCGAAGCCGTATCACACTTCTCTGCCGTATTGCCCGGAATTGCATTTGGTGAGTTCACAAATAATTTTGCCTTTTTTGCTTCCATAAATGTGAAATCCGTCAGCGCAGGAACCAGAGCCAAACCGCCACCGCATGTCCCGAAAATTGCTGTAATCTGAGGAATTACCCCGGACGCCAGTGTCTGTTTTCTGTAAACTGTTCCAAAAGCTTCCAACGCATCCGTCGCTTCCTGAAGTCGTAAGCCCGCACAGTCAACAAGACCGATTACCGGCGCTCCCATCTTCATTGCCATGTCATAGATTGCTGAAATCTTCTTTGCGTGCATTTCACCAATTGCCCCGTTCAATACAGAAGCGTCCTGGCTGTATACATACACCAAATTGCCGTCAATCACTCCGTAGCCTGTAACGACACCGTCACCCGGAGTTTCTTTTTCCTGCATGTTAAAATCGGTCGTTCTTGCTGTAACAGCGCCGCCGATTTCAACAAAGCTGCCTGCATCAAGTAAAGCGGCAATTCTGCTACTTGCTGCACTTTCTGTTGCCATGTTACTCATATTCTGGCCCTCCACTTTCTCTAAGATATTTTAAATTGGGTTTAATCAAAACCAAATTTTCTGCCGATTTTATTATAGTCTTTTTAGGTCTAAAGTTCAACTCTTTTTCTCAGTTTTGCGTTAAAAACTTGTCAGGTTTTTTCATCACGCTGACTCGCTATCGAATTACTATGCTAAAATCAGGTTAAAATAAGCAAAATATTCCATAAACTTTATTAACTTTTTCTTAATTCAACTATTGTACGACGGTCTGTTTTGTGCTATATTTATTGTGGTTTTTATATGTGTGGCTGCAATACATATGGGGAAGTTTGCAGCATGCATGGTGGAAGCTTAATACTATATTTTTAATTGGAGGGTTAAAAATGGAAACAACGAAAAAGAAATGGCCATTTGGTTTCTACGTATGTAGTCTTTCTTTCACATTTGAAAGACTGGCATATTACGCAGCTAAATGGGCTCTCGCAATTTTTATTGCGGCGGAAGTTGCTAATGGCGGTCTGGGGCTTGACAAATCGGTAGGAGCTACTATGAGTTCTTACTTAGTAGCATTTACTTATATCACCCCTATCCTCGGAGGATATATTGCCGACCGCTGGGTTAGTCCAAGAATTTTGGTTCCTATCGGGGAAATCCTTATGGGAATCAGCTACCTGTTTGCATGGAAAGCAAATAGCACGGGTATGTTGTGGGCAATGATTATTCTGTTGTCTATCGGAACAGGTTTCTTTAAAGGAAACGTATCCGGTATCAACGGACGTCTCTTCCCATTAGCAGACCAGGATACTCTGGATTCCGTATTCAGCATCCAGTACTCCTTTGTTAACATCGGTTCCTTCTGCGGTACCACATTCCTCACGCTTGTAGCGAAGACATCTTTTGGTTACCGTGGTCTGTTTTTCGGCTGTGCAATTGCCCTGTTCGTTGACTGCGCATGGTGGCTCTTTGGAATGAGATTCTTCGGCGATGCCGGTAAGAAGCCTTTCCTTGTTGACAACAGAACCGAAAATAAAACTCAGACAAAGAAGGAAAAGGACAACGCTCCTCTTACCAAACTTGAGAAAAACCGTGTTATCGCAATCCTCATCGTAACACTGTTCTCCGGTATTTTCTGGCTGATCTGGTATATGGTTTACATGCCGGTTTACTATGAGTTTGGTCCGGTTTCAGAAGCTGGTGCCGGATGGGCAAATTGGAACATTGGTTCCTTTGTAATGCCTACCTCATGGTTTGATTCTATGAATGGTCTTCTTTGCATCATCCTGTGTCCGGTATTTGCAGGAATTTGGGCTAAGATGAAACAGAGACCGCAGGGTGACTGGGGCATGTTTACTAAGACTGCAGTCGGCATTCTTTTGCTTGGTCTGTGTACCGCATGTATGGTACTGGCCGCATTCCTTAGTGGAGAAGGAACGAAAGATCCGGTTGGCATCTGGATTATCATTTTGACAGCCATATTTATGTCAGTTGGTGAAGTTGTCTTTTCACCGCTTGGAAATTCCTTCATCAGCAAGTACGCTCCAAAGAAGCTTCTGGGGACGATGCTTGGCGTATGGCCGTTCATCATCTTCTTTGCAGGTTTGGGATACGGTCCGCTTTACAACTTCCTTTCTACGTTTTCCTTCGTAAAGGCTTACGGCGTTGTAACAATCATTATCATTGCCTGCGGTCTTGTTATGTTGGTATTTACTAAGAAGTTTGACAAATTAGTCGGCGGTAAATAAACCAGAACGAAAAATATTTTCAGAAAAAGGGTTCCCGGATGAAGGGAGCCCTTTCTTAAACGATAAAATACAGGGAGGTATTTTCATTATGACAGTCGTAGCAGAAAGAATCGCTAAACTCCGCGCTCTTATGGCAGAGAAAGGAATAGACGCTTATGTTGTCCCCACGGCGGATTTCCATCAAAGCGAATATGTAGGAGAACATTTTAAAGCACGTAAATATATTACCGGTTTCAGCGGCTCCTACGGGACAGCCGTGATTACCCAGACAGACGGAGGCCTCTGGACGGATGGAAGGTATTTCTTCCAGGCAGAAAATGAATTGAAAGGAAGCGGTATCCGTCTGATGAAAATGTTTGTAGGCGACACTCCTTCCGTCACAGAATATCTTGCCGATGCTCTCCCGGAAGGTGGGACAGTAGGCTTCGACGGCCGTGTACTTTCCATGGGAGAAGGTCAGGAATATGAAGAAGCATTGTCCGTAAAAAATATTCAGATTCACTATTCCGAAGATTTGATTGATATCATCTGGGAAGACCGTCCGTCACTTTCCACGAAACCCGCTTTCTTCCTGGAAGAAAAGTATTCCGGTGAAAGTACGGCTTCTAAGCTGACCCGTGTCCGCAAGGCTATGGAAGATGCCGGTGCTGACACCCATATAATTGCATCTCTGGATGATGTATGCTGGCTTTTGAACATCCGCGGTGATGATATTGATTTCTTCCCGCTGCTGCTCTCCTACGCCATCGTAAAGGAAACTTGTGTGGAACTTTATGTAGATGACAGTAAGCTGAATGACAGAATCCACGAAGAATTGAAAAAAAATAATGTAAACATCCATCCATATAATGATATTTATGAAGATATCAAAGGTTTGGATAAAGATTGTACTGTTTTGATTGATCCAATGAAAATGAACTATGCACTCTATAAGAATATTCCATGCAAAATCGTGGAAGGTGCGAATCCCACCATTCTTATGAAGGCAATGAAAAATGAGACAGAGCTTAAGAACATCCGGGAAGCCCATATCAAAGACGGAGTAGCCATTACCAAATTCATGTACTGGGTGAAGACCCGTTATGACAAAGAGACCATCACAGAATTAAGCTCTGCCGCCAAACTTACAGAACTGCGCGCCGGGCAGGAAGGTTATATCCGGGACAGCTTCGAGCCTCTTTGTGCTTTCGCGGACCATGCTGCTATGATGCACTATTCTCCATGCGAGGAGACAGATGTGGAATTAAAATCCGGCGCATTCTTCCTGAACGACACCGGCGGCGGATACTATGAAGGATCCACAGACATCACCAGAACCTTCGTCCTTGGTTCTGTAGACCAGCAGATGAAGAAATATTTTACTGCAGTGGTGCGTGCCATGATGCGCCTGTCACGCGCCAGATTCTTATATGGATGCTACGGCTACAATCTTGACATCCTTGCAAGAGGCCCTATCTGGGATCTGGACTTGGATTTCCAGTGCGGAACCGGACACGGCGTCGGCTATCTGGGCAACATCCATGAGGCTCCTACCGGCTTCCGCTGGTATGTAGTCCCAAGCAAGAATGAACACCACCAGTTAGAAGAAGGCATGGTAATTACCGACGAGCCCGGTATCTACGAGGACGGCCAGTTCGGTATCCGTATTGAAAACGAATTCATCGTAAAGAAAGGCGTTAAAAACAAATACGGGCAGTTCATGCATTTTGAAACCATCACCTTCGCACCCATCGATCTGGACGGAATTGACCCGGAAGAAATGAGCAGGGACGAGAGGGAATGGCTGAATAATTACCACAAAGACGTGTACGAAAAAATCGGTCCTCACTTGACAGAAGAAGAAAGAGAATGGCTGAAAGAATACACAAGAGCAATTTAATTCAGATTTTTAAAGGGAGCCTGTGACCCACCTCTGTCACAGGCTTCCTCTTTCAGGAATAATTTCTATCCCAAAGGATTCTTTACAATTCCTACAAATAACGGCAGATTGTTTCTATTGGTAATTGCGAACAGGTAAGGCCGGTCTATCACAAAATCCATCTCTTCTTCCGGCGGCATATCAGCGCCGTCTCCTATTTCTGCCGTATAAGCCGCTGCGGTAACACCTTCCTCGTCAATAGCCACACGGGCAGAATGTGCAACCTCTGACAGATATATTTTGCTATCTTCTGTCAAGGGAGTAAAGTCTGAGAGATTCATATCAAACACATCCGCCACGCCTAGCGCATGCAGGCTTTCCTTCAAATCTGCAGACGATGCCACATCAAACTTCGGAACTGACAGATTCACCGTAAGATATTTCTTATCGCTCCGGTCCCATCCGTTCAGTAAGACTTCCATCAGTTGTCCTTCTTCTGTCAACTGTTCCGGTGTCACCCCTTCATCCGGCAGAACAAACCACATAGACAGACCGTTATTTCCCAGCAGCGAAAGATTCAATGCACCAAATTTATCGCCCCAATAATAGTAAGTATCCGTCTCCTGATTCATAAACTCACAGGTCATATCCCCGTTTTCTGCATGAAAGATATCCTCTTTCGTATTCTCCTTTTCAAATTCATGCCCCCACTTTGCACGAAGATAAACCGTCGAGACAAGCTCCATAATGGTTTCCGGAGAAAAAGCAAGGTCTGCCGCATTCTCTTCCAACAGCCCTCCGGTCTGCTGGTTTACCCAGCCTTGAAGCTCCTGATTATATTCCTCGCTTCCCATCTTTCCCTGAAATGAGGAAGCATAATAATTCTCAGCCAGCAAATCAACCGTTTCCTTCTTATATGCTGTCTCCGTGTCCAGCCAGAGAGAATTTGCCAGTATACAGATAGAATCGTTATTGCTGTAATTCTGCTCCCACACAGCTTTCGTCAGCTCACGCAAGTCCTGAATCTCTTCCATACCAAGGAGTTCTAATATCTGCTCTCTGCTATCGCCATCCGTCGTCTCAGCAAGCATAGAAAGCGCCATATATACATTCAGCGGAGAACATACTGCATTCTCTTCCTTTACGCTATCCAAAAGAGACATCGTACTTTTTTCAAAGAAGCCTTTCAGCTCATCTTCATGGGCATCCACATACTCCATCTCTTTCTGCATTTCTTCCAACGCTTCCTGAGCCTCTTCCTGTTCATCTTCCGGATACTCCACAACTGCCAATGTGGTTACGCCCTGGGAAGTTTCTCCCACAGAACATCCGGAAAGTGGCAATACCATAATAGCCGACAGCATCATTGCAACCCACTTTTTCATAGTATTCACCTCCTACTCAAACTCGGTAGTGTCAAAAACTACCTGTTTTTTTGTACTAAAATCTAATAAAAACCTTGATTTTTAGGGAAATCTGCAATAAAAAGAGCATTGACCTCCCTTTTCGTGTATAATGAGTTCACCACAAATCCATTACCTCGAAAGGAGCCAATGCTCATGGACATTATACAATACTTACTCTCTGTAATTC
>NZ_JAOQJU010000019.1:0-55195 GCF_025567385.1 Dorea acetigenes | reverse complement strand
ACCGCCAAAAGCTAATATATCTGCAATTTTCAAGGTTCCGATGGAGCCATTTTTTCAGCTCCATTTTTTCATAGACTACTTTACACTACCGTATATTTGCCTTTTATCACTTACGCATTTCCATTTCTATTCTTGGCAAATTATTTAAACTTACTGTCTCCAATGTCTGCAACTGCTGTACCGCTAACTGTCTTAATAATTCCATTCGTTCTTTTTGACTTTTGCCCTGATTAATTAAAACAGCATTATAGCTTTCTAAATTTGCAAGGACCAGTAACTGATTCAATGTTGCTACGTCCCGCATATTCCCTTTAACAGTTGGATTTTCATCCTTCCACTGTTTTGCGGTTTTCCCAAATAAAACAACATTCAACATATCTGCTTCATTAGCATAGGTATACGCCACTTGTGCGGGCGTTAATTCTGGTGGAATCAGGTTTTCTTTAATTGCATCTGTATGTATCCTGTAATTCAACTTAGAAATTTCTCTGTTCAAATTCCAATTCAAAGACAACCGACTGTTTTCATCTGTCTTTAAACGCCTATAGTCTTTCATAATATATAACTGAAACTCTGGAGAAATCCAAGTCGCGAAAGACATGGCGATATCGCTATGGGCATATGTTCCTCCGTAGCGTCCTGCTTTTGAAACAATGCCAATGGCATTCATCTGTGTAATCCACTTTGTGGGTGTCATGACAAAACGATTTAATCCCGCCCCATTTTTAACCGCCTCGAATTGCACACGGTTAAAATCTGGATTATGCAATTCTTCCTAAACGCCTAAAAATTCGATTGTGTTACGATTGCGCATCCAGTTTTGAATCACAAATCGCGGGTCGTCCTCATTTCGATATTTTGCAATATCCGTTAATGAAATAAATTCATTTTCAAAATTCGTAGTATAAATGCCAATATCAATACCTTTTGCATGGATAGTTTCTTTCACAATTTTTACCATAGACATTCTCCTATTCTCACATCATAGTTTCTTAAAATGCTTATCTGCCATTTAATTTACAAATCATTTTCTAAGCATTCCCCCTCATCTTCCCACATTTCCCGATATGCTTCAATATAACTCTTAATACAACTAGGATATATATACAAATACCTTCTACATACTCTTTTATACAATCCCAGTATTTTCTCGTCACAAGCAAAATCCAGTAAATAATCAAGCAAATGTGCTAATTCATCTTATGACACAGTTCTATTACACACATCTTCAACCAATGGCAAATAAACCTCATAGGCTTTCTGATGTAATTGGACTATCTGTTCTGCAATCTGATAAATCTTTTCATCCATTAGATTACCTCAAAATACTTAAGTGCCTCCGTTATCGCTTCTACCTTTTCTTTCGGCGGACGCTTTCGCGGCTGTTTCAATTCCTCTACCGCATTTGGTGCATCATACATTGTCAGACCTAATGACCGCTTTACCTCTGCGATATATGCAGTATGCACCTTAAATCCATATCTCTTTTCCACATATTCCTGTATCATCTTATATGTGATTTTCGGTTTCGGCTGATATTTCTTTGCACGCTCCGCTATTGCAGCCAACGGCACTTTTCCTTCGCCTTCTCCAAATTCCACTTTCACATTAATGACACTATCTGGTGATTTGTGGGACAAGAGCACGATACTCTCGACTGTGTTTTCTTTGTGCAACCGAATTTCCTCACTAACCCCACTCGTATTCGGATAGGCATTTGCACTTCATCTGAATTATATTTTATGAATATTTGAATTCAGTCTATCGTTTTACGCTCCATACTTTCTTGTTTTGATCCGTTTGAATTTTTTCGATCAGCCCCTCACTAATCATTCTTTTTGTATTCATACTTACTGCTGACTGAGATATTCCAGCTCTTTCGGCAATTTCCATCTGCGTTGCCTCTGGATCTGTAACCATTTCAATAAGTATCTTATCTTTTTCTGGGGCATCTTCATGTGAATCTAAATACTTCAAGACAGTTTCTGCGATAGCTCTTGCCAATATAGGCGGCACGGCATTTCCAACCTGCTGATATTGGGAATCCTTTGTTCCCATAAAAACGAAACTATCTGGGAATGTCTGCAATCTTGCTGCCTCTCTTACACTTAACGCCCTGCTTATGGCAGGATGTACCCACATAGACTTTCTAACATTGACAACCGTCCCGGACGGTTCATCATATTTTAACTTTAAGTAAATCGTACTTTGTGTTCTTTTTCCGTCTGAATATGTACTCTTCAGCTCATCAGGAAGCGTGTGAAAATTACCGCCCTCCTCAAGTGCATCAAACCGCTTTTGTGCAATCTTACCTGTGGCAGTGTTGAAATGATTCCTCAAAGTATCACTATCACGGAGAGTTCTCAACAAGTCATTATTACCATAATCAACCTCATCGAGAGGTATTTCAGGGGCAAACTGGTCCGCCGAAGTTTCAATTTGCTCAAGATCTTCTATTGCCTGGCGAACAGTGCGATAATTTTCTTCTGTAAAAGAGCCTGTTGGCCATTGAGGTTTCTCCCCAATCCTACTCCCAATTATAACGAACCTCTCTCTTCTCTGTGGTGCTCCAAAATCTGCAGCGTTTAATGTCGTACATGCAATCTTGTATGGAAATAATTCATGCTCAAGAGTGCTTTTAATATAATCCAGTACGGAATATGATCGAATCTTTACACAGACTCCTTTATCCCATATAAAATCACCCAGCTCAATATTATTGTTTTTCAGTTCTGCGTATTTAACATACATCCGCTGTAAGCTTGCAGATACTTTTATAGTTTCGGTCAATTCCACCGATCCATTGGGATTTTTATAATCTTTCAGTAGAACAGCATACAATTCTTCATATACTTGCCCGATTTCATCTGCTGGAATACATCGCTCCTCGCTCTCTGCATACTTCCTGAGCTGTTTTTTGTATTTTTCAAAAGAATTATTAAACTTATCCTTACTATTGATTCTTTTAAATAAGATATTGACTGCACGGAAAAATTTCGCATCCCATAAATACTCCCTGTATTCCTGAAATGATTTCTTCACGCTCTCTAACAAAATTTCGAGTCCCTGAAATGATTTCGATAGTTCCAGAATATCATCTCTACACGAAATCTGTAAACGATGAATCATTTCCTCATCTTCTGCAGTACAATAAAAACGATGAACATCAGACTTCAGCATACTGACGTTTTCCATCACAAACATAGATGGCTTTAGTTCAATGATAGCCCTCACGTATTCCTTTACCAAACCATTGTTTGTGCTGATTGTTGCGCGTTGTCTGTTCGCGTTCGAAAACCCTTGGCATGGCGGTCCCCCAATGACCACATCAATTGCTCCATATCTACGCCGGATATCTTTATAATCAATTTCCTTAACATCACTGAGAATTTCTGTGTTTGGATGATTACGAGAATAAGTATCTCTTGCATTTGGGTTATTCTCCGCCGCCATAACAATATTAAATTTTCCGGTTTGCTGAAAACCAAGGCTTAACCCACCAGCTCCGGCAAACAAGTCAATTATCTTGTACATTTTTATTCCTCTCATATAACTTACTGCTTTCAAAGCGGCTTTGCAGAAGTTCCCAGCATTCTTCCTTCTTGCACCATTGCCCTGTATTTACTCCTGGGACAGTTGGATTCTGAAAATGCCGCCACACAAAATCAGCTACTTCCGGAATTATTGCTATTAATTCGTCTGAAAGTGCTTGTGATTTCCATATTTCCTGCAGATTAACATGCTCACGGTAGTATCTGCCAATCAGTGCTACCGTGTAATAATCCTGTTGTGCTTTAAATCCGCCATATTTGGCATTGGCAATAATTTTATCTACTGTATTAAACAAAATTACCTGCGCAATCATTTCTGTATATGCCTGTACAGAAGGTTTTGGCACTTCTCCATTTTGAATTTTCTCTGAAAAGTACACAAAGTTTGTTTCAAGACCCTTACTTACAATGTCCGGATGCCCCATCCACACCATCATACATTTTGCTGCAACTGTTTTTGACAAGCAACGGTTTTTGGGACACCTAGCCTTAAACTGTTTCTTTGTCGCTGGAGTTGGTTGCCTGCCCAACTCAACCAAATATTGTCCTCGCGCACGCTCATAAAACCATTGGTCAGTTCCTTTACCTCTCTCAACTGGAATGAATGTGGCACGTGATATCTGTTCCATTCTGACATGATAAGGATCATTTGCATTAAAGTCAGACATATTAATTTTATTCTGGCTGTTTGCATATTGAGATATATTGTGGATAATCTCATCATCCTGGTCATGCTCTTTTATGACAGTAAGCTTTATCTGCACAAAAACATTTCCAAGATTCAATTTGCTTTGAAGAGCATTATATATTGACGCTGTTGTCTGGCCTCCATTAACAATCTGCCAGCCTGTTATTTCATTAATAATTACTACATCTCCGTGTGAAGACTCATCTACAACAATACTGTCCGCAATTGTGGAGATTCCATTGTTATATGCCACGAACATTTCCGGCTCAGTAGCAAGTGAGTTTTTGATACCCTTATTTACCTTTCCTGTTGCCTGCAGAAATGACCTTACATTCTTCTGAATCAGCTCCTGACCTTCGTCTTTATAAATTCTGGCAAGCACTTCTCCTGAAATAACCCCAACATAACAATCATATGTATCATTGACTGCGGGAACACGAATAAGAGTCAACGGCGCTTTGTATTTCTTCTTCAACCGCACAACTAATTGTTTTGATACATTCTCACCGGTAAACACTGCATTGTAGAGTCTTTCAATGTCCCACACATCATATTTGATTGTTACCTTTCCAATCTTTGTATCAGCAGGAACAAATGGTACTGCCTCATTATTTGTGATAAGAACGATTGTTACAGATTCAATATCTTTTTTATGTACATCTATAAATTCAAATGCTTGAAACCCTTCGCCAGACTCTTCCATATCCTTGAAATAATCTGTGCTACAATATCTATAGAATTTTAAAGCTTTCTTCAGCTGTTTATCAATTTCCGTTTTCCACAGCTTCCCAGGATTATCTTTAGCTTCATATACACTGATAAGCAGAGTCAGGGAATGAAAATACTCACTGTAGGCATAGCCATCCAGCCGCATTTTGTCTGCATCTTTCTTAAAGTCAAGAAAAACACAGTCAGCAATAGATGTATCACCCGTTTCCGTTAGATATGAAGTAAACACATTCTTGAAAGCAGCGTTGGTTGATTCATATTCCCGGTTTTTTACCCCGGTCATAATCTCTTCTCTCATTTCTGTGTAAAATTCTAAAATCCTATTGCTGATCATACACTCCACCTCCCCTTAACACTCGAATTAACTGCTCATCAGAACAAATATAAGGAGTGCACTGAGACAGGGACAATTCATAGGTCACTTTAGACACACCCGGCCGAAGCATAGTTCTAATAATTTGGGGAAATTCGCCTTTTACCTCATATACATATGTGTCTCTGATATGAAATCCTGTAACATATAGTTCTTCTATGCCATCTATGTATCCATACTGTAAGAGCATATCATCAAATCTCATCTTCATGGAAGAATCTCCAATCAGTCTATCGCGTATTCTTGAGACAATCTCCGGCAATCGTTCACCAGACTGTTTGCTTTTTCTCAATGCAACTGCATAAAGAAATAATCTGTCAGCTACATCTTTGACATCCAGCTGATATTCACTGCTAATCTGTACACTATAAGGCTCTTTTCTGGAAGTGGTCTTGACTTCCACTGCATTACTGCCAAAGTAAAAGTCATGCGTTTCTTTTACTCCTCCTACCCAGTTAGCTACAGATGATGTTCCTATCGATGTTAACAATTTTTCAAGAAATATCAGTTCTCCATATAAGCCTTCCTGCAATTCGTCTGTCATCACAAGACCTTTCTCCGACTGAAAGAACCGCTTCCATTTTGTTAATATGTCAATTATTGTATTTATACCGTTTTCCGAACTCTGGAGTCTTGCGACAGCCTGCCTTAAATCCTCTACAACAATTTCAAAAATATAATCTTCACTTTCCGGGAGTTGAACGAATCTTACATAATATCTGTCACTCCCATATACCGGAAGCTGAGCTATATCTATTGAAATGCCTCGCCACTTAGGGAATTGAATTCCTTCTGGAAAATCAGCAAGTGAAATATAAGCCTCTCTTCTCAGCGAAACAATTTCAATAGAAAAGACCATAATAATCCCATTGACATATTCCAACATGCGGCTGGCATTACGGCCGGGATAATTATCTCTGTTCTGGATATCATTTTTAATAAATGTGTACATTTCAGTTGTATAGTTCATCGTTATCTTTCTCCACTGCAATATCATTTAAGCGGTATGATTTCAAATCTCCTTTTCCATGCCTATCTGGGAATACTACAGCAAAACCAAACGGTGTTTTGTGCCCGTCCATAGATTCACGAAGTTTCCCTGCATCAGCAATTGGGTAGAGCAACAGTAGCCCTTTGCTGAACTCTCTGGTAGCACTCCTAACCCTCTCACTTATTCCTCTTTTTCCCTCAAGTTCAAATTTCCTTTTAAGTTCTTCACGTTTCCTATCCGATGATTCTGTGTAGTCATAGTATTCATGTCCAGCAGATGTCATTGTATGAATAGATACCGTGTTACCCGCACCAGAGTCCACCCCTCTACCTTCTTCTCTGTATATACCGGCTCCAACAGACAACCCTGCAATCTGAAAATCATTTCTGTCCTTCCGCCGGATATTAATCAGACATACTGTCCAATCTGTTAACCCCCCTATCCTGTTCATCTCCCGGACATAATCCGCCATATATTTACTATTGGCCCTAGAAGCGGTTGCAGAAGTCTCATAATTTTCAAAGAATGATGCAACTAATTGTCCAGAGACCTTTCTCCAGAAGTAGTGGTTTCCTGGTTTATCTTTTTGAAATTCATCCCTATATTGCTCTTCTGTAACATGCTTCCCGATAGACTTGAGTAGCACTTCAACAGCCTTAAAGTTATGATCGAAGGTTTCTCCATCAATATCAAACACTCTAGTCTGGCTTAATTTACAACTGAAATCGCGGTTTGTCTCTAACCCACTTCTTAGTTTATTACGGCTTGTGATAAGTAAAGTCGGGTGTGTCGCAACCCTTAGTCCGAAATCTTTAGGAGTTTGGTCCACTTCATCCATATATTCAAACTGTTCTGCCAAATCCTCTGTTGCCATGGAAATATGCGAGAATGCACCATAAAGATCACTTGTTGTAAAGAGCCTACATGCATCCAAATATCCCGGCCGAAAACCAAACCAACGTCCCATTTGCATCAAGGTATCATAAGTGTTAGATCCTCTTGTAAAATAACTAATGGTAAGCCCTTCAAGTGTCAATCCTCTGGACAATTTATCTCCACCAATAACAATGACATTAAAGGTCCTTCCTTCATGATCCTTATATATAAGCGAATCCTTGCTCTTTCCGTTTACACTGTATATGGTAATCTCTTTTTTAGTTGCAATCCTAACAATTTCAGCCCATATCTCGTTCCATGAAATGCCATTGCACCCATCCATATATCTCGGGAAATACTGTTTCATCTTTTTTGTTGTTAGAATATAATCATTTTCCCAGATACCTCTCAATTCTTCCTTTGTCTCAAAATCCCCATAACGTATTTGGTTCTCAAGATCTTCATAATATTCTTTGACTTTCTTCTTCAGTTGATTCTGCTGACTTACAAAACGGATAACATGAATCAGCATAGTATTAGGTTTACTAACCTGCCCCCCGACAATTTCTTAAAGCTGTTGAAACCACAAAATATCTGACAGCTTTTTTCATATCTTCCGGTATCGGACCAACCGAATCATCTGATTTGGTTCCTTTTCCAAGATAGCTCGAACCATTCTCTATTTTCCTGTATAAAGGCATAACTGGAGTTGTTTCATCTCCATTCAAGCCGAAAAACTCCCGTGCTCCAACATACATGCTTGATCTTGGAGCCTTGAAAATGAAATCTCTTGGAAATATATCGCTACCAAACGGATTATCCGGAGTTTTGGAATCAATAAAAATATTTGCATATGGCGTTGCTGTATATCCTACATATGATCTGCACTTAAAAAGCATAAACAGCTTTCTTATAAGTCCATTAATTGTAGAGGGATTGTATTCATCTAAATAGTTCCCATCTTTATCCCTAGTTTCTTTTGTGTTTATGGAGGCCTGATCCGCCTCATCATCAATAATCAATGCAGGATAATCAGATGGAATGAATTTTTTCCCATTTTCCGAATCTGCTATCGGGCTTTTTTCAAAATATTTGATAACATTCCTAAGAACGGTAGCTATTTTCTTTGTAACAATCACAAATGGCGGATTTACATTTACACCAATTGTATTCTTGGTTACATCTCCCTTCTCGTCACGAGTAGTGATCGACTGAAGCATGGTCCCCAATATTTCGTTTTGCCTGCCAACACCAACACCTATACGATTTTTCTCCATCTCGCTATGTTGCAAGTACTCTATGCTTGTTTCATATCCAAGCACTTCCTCATCTATTCGTGCCTGCGTCTGGCTCCTCAAGCTATTATGGATACCGGACAAAACAATAATGATCTTGTATCCGGCATCATATGCCTTGTTAATCAGTCCAATATAATGTGCTGTTTTTCCGGATTGTACATATCCAAACACCAATCCCATGCGTTCTTTTTCATTCAAAGAATGTGGATTAGACAAAGCGTTCATCACTTTATCCGTAGAATAATCTATATCATTTATTGCGCGTATGCTCCATGATGGCTTAAGGCGCATATAGTCATAATATCTGTTCCAATATTCTGCTGATAAAGAAGGATTCGCTTTCTGTTCATCCCACCATCTGTCTTGCCTGACCTCTTCTGTTGTAATTGCAATCGTTGGATCTGAAAACACAGTAATTTCTGACTGAAGGAACAGCCTAAGAGTCACCTCGTCTGTAACAAACGGGGCAAACTTAGTTACCACGCTTTGTATCGCTTCCTGAATGGTCAATCCCTCTCTAATCAATTCATCACATTTTGTAAATAGATATTTATATAAATCTGTTTCTGATTTACTCAATCCATTTGGTATTCGAATCATGATTCTTCCTCCGTCATCTGCAGGATTATCTGTTTCAAATGCCTGTAGTTAGACATTTCCAAAAAAGTAGTCCTGATTTCCTCGTTTGTAAATCCTTGTTTCTTAAATAAGGCCATATACCGTTTCAATTCACTAACTTCAGTACGATACTCTATGGAAGATATATCCGTTTTATGAGTACTAGCTGCTCCCTGGAGAGTTGCTGTCACTCCGGACACCATAAATGGTGCAAAATTTTCTATAAGGGCAAGGTATGCTGCTAGAGCCTCTTTCCCGTGATCATCCAGTTGTTCTTTTACCTTGGTCAGCAATGTATGCTTCTTGTTAATATGAAATGTATATCTTCCATTTACTTTGCGCTGTTCCCATACATAACTCAAATTGGGCACAGTGCTGTTCCTTGAATATGTTCCACGTGAATTATAAACTCTTGCAGAATTCTCAACCGTTACATCAATGATATGTTCAATAGTATCCTTCACAAACAACGGAAGTGATGCGGTTGATTTCTTAATATCTATGCTCCAGAGTTCATCACTGTCTGAAGTGATGTCTAGCTTAATCCTTGCAAGATTATATGCAGGTTCCTTTTTGACATAATCAAACCATGTCCCATATACAATAAGTCGCTTATTTCTGTAAACATAAAAACCTTGGTGAAAATTCCAGCCTTTAAAACCTCCAGCTTTGTCATAATCCTCTTTTAATGCAAATTTTGTTTTGTGAGGAAGGATGTATGGCTGAATAACAACTAGGTGGTTTCCATCTTCAGAATAACAGTATTCTTCCGGCTTCTCTTCCGTAGCTCTGTTCTCAAGAATAAACGGATTCCATGCCACAATGGGTTTTCCCTGCAAATAAAGAGAAATCCCCTCTTCTTCTATAAAACGATGAAATGTAAGGCTGATGTGCTTCTCTGTCCTGTCTATCATTCTATAAAATCTGTTCTTTGACTTTGAGAGATTAGTACTATCGATCAGGCGATCAAGTTTTTCAATGATAACGACGGTACCCTCGTCTTTAATCAACGGGTAATACTCAGCTAATTCATTATCCTCTTGAATCAATAATTTCCAACCGATTTCTGTAACTGCGTCAAGATCCCATGCGGCATTTGAATAGTTACCGTCTGATTTCGTGACTACTGTCAATCGCTTTCCGAGAGAAAATGCTGCCGTCTTCATTCCCATGCCAAACCGCCCCAGATCCTTGACTTTACGAATCTCTGCCGGATCTGCGGAGCCAATGCGCATATTTCGGATAAGCGACTCTTTGGCCATACCTTTACCATTATCTGAAATAATAATTTTCTGCTTATCCCAATAAAAATTTATATGTATTGCTGTTGCATCTGCTGAAATACTGTTATCTATGATATCAGCAATCGCTGTTTCCTCAGTATATCCAACCGAACGTAAAGACATCAAAAGAAGTCTGGCTTCTGGTATAGATTCAATATTTTGCGCCATAATTACGGTTCCTTTCGGTAGTATTTCAAATAGAAAATATCAGTATCCACTGCCAACTACTCATATTATCTGTTTATTTTTCACATTAGTATACATTCTATATTTCCATCTTAAGCATCACATAATTCGGATTGAACAGGAATCAAATACATCATCATTCATCAAATATTCTATTCCGAAACGCTTTCCGTCATTATTATATCAAAAATGCATTCTTCAATTACTCTAATGCATTCATCGCAATTTTTCAAAATATCTTTTCCCCAAAAACGGATTACTGTCCATCCTAAAAAAAATAACGTCTTATTTACCTCCTTATCCCGCTCCATATTTCTTAATATCTTTTTCTTCCAATATGCAGAATTATTCCCTGCTTCTAAACGCGGTTTTAAAACTTCCCAGTCTTTGCCATGAAAAAACTCACTGTCACAAAAGATCGCTATTTTATATTTAGTAAGTACAATATCCGGTGTTCCTGGCAACATAGCATAATTCTTTCTATATCGGAACCCTCTCGCCCATAATGCTTTTCTTAATGTTACTTCAATACGAGTTCCACTGGACTTAATATTCTGCATATTTTTATGTCTTTGTTCTTTGGTAAGGTTATCCACCACATCAACTCCAAATCATTTTAAAAAGTTAGCAATCACCAGTTCAACTGATAGTTTGCCGCCTCCTACTATTCTTGAGTTTTGCTTGTGGCATCAATCTTATTTCAACATAGGAGACTTTTCAATTATACCCTTATCACCCCAACTTACACTATTCTCCCAAGTATAGCTGAGGGAAACTAAATTCCATAACCTTCTACGAAAATCCACTGAATTTATTTTAAAACCTTCCAATAACCAGATTTATTAGAACCTATTCTTTCAATATATCCATATTTCTTTAAAACTGCTATGCCTTTATCTATTGTAGTTTTCCCGAGTTTAAGTGTCTCAGCAAGATGCTGCTTCGTAATATTTGGATTGTTCCGTATTTCTGCCAAAATACGTGCCTGCGTATGATTCAAAAGCGATTCTGTACTTTTATCGCCCACTTTATCACTCCCTTTATCACCCACCTTATCACCCATAACATTAATCCAATTAAATGGAATTGTAACTACAATAGAATTTTCTCTGAACTCGTAAGCTTCTTTTCCATATCTCTGCGTAATTTTAGGCACGCCTCTTCCTGTTTTCTCACTGATATGAAGCTGTAATAATATTTCTGACAATTTCTTATTTACCGGTACAGATTCTCCCGCAAAAAATCCCTCCATCGTCTGCTCCGGTGCAAGGGAGCCCCGGGATAATATCTCAATCCTATCAGAAAATACTGTAATCATCGGTTCATTCCCACTGACCCATTTATTATGGACGAAGGCATTAATCACCGCTTCACGAAAAGCATCATTCTCAAATAATGGCACCTCTTTTCTCTCAACAACACGTTCCCTTTCATCTGCCTGAATAATATTCAACACGTCACCATAGCGCAACACCTCATCCAATGAATACAATAAGCACTGATTGCCAAATTCACGCACGGAATACATATTATCTGCTTTTGTCGTGCCAGAGAAAATTGCTACCCGAATTGGTATATGTGAATTATCAGATAATAACTGTGCCAAAATATTATATTTCCCGTCTTCTGTATAGAAAGACAGGTTCTTTTTAAAGGTATCCTGATTCAGTTTTAAGCCTTTAGCTCCATAATAAATAAGCAGTTTTTCAAATGTAAGTTCCTGATAGTCTGACGGAGTATTTTCTATTGTTGGAAAACCATGCCTGAGTACTTCAAATAGAAAGGCTTCTTTTTCAGGATATTTTCTTAAATTCTCTTTGCTTGATCCTATACGAATGTACCTTTCTCTTGCATAGGATGTGGGGACAGATTTCGCTGCAGGAATCGTTAAAAGAACAATCCTTTTCCCTTCTATTAACAGTTCTTCAAATGTAAAATTAATATCCGGACTGAACTGCCTTGCAAGATAGTGTTTTAGTGGCTCATGATTTACATCCTGATTACAATTAAAGCTGGTTCCTACTATCTCATGGCTTTTATCATTAATTCCCCAGACAAAGTATGCAAACTTTTTCCCTGCAATAGCCGCGCTGTTAGATAATGCTGATATATATTCGCCCAACTCGTCTGCTTTAAACCAGCTTTCTTTAAATTCGAACCATTCTCTTTCAGAATCATACTCCCGAAGTTCTTCTACTATTTCGTCTGATCTTCCCATATTGATTTACCTGCCTTTATGAGTTTATCACCCACCTATTATAACATAGGTGGGTGATAAAGTGGGTGATAAATTTATTGTTTCTTATTCTTTATTATTTATGTATCAGCATCAATTTCTATAAATTCGATATAACAATTCTCATCACTTTTCCTGATCCTTAATCCTGTAATAATCTTCCATATCCAAACTCAATTTTACATAAGAATCCGGTTTTGATTTCCGGTTGCTCTTCCGCACTAATTTTACGATACTTTCAACGGTACTTTCGTTGTCCCAACAAAGTTCCTGTGTCTCCCTGTCTCCAAAATACACCGGAAAACGGAACTTTATGTGCTTCAGGAATCTGCCATCTGGCTGCTCCTGCTCGTAAATGTCCACCTGTTCCACAAAGCTGTTAAGAAATTCTTTCTTCTCCAGGTCGGTGAACTTATCATATAGTTTATCAAAATATAAAAGAAATTGATAGACGTTTTCTTCTGATATTTTCTGTTGCTGAATATTCAGCAGGCGATTCTTTACTTCCTCTATACTGTTCTCCACGCCTTCAATCTCATCATACAAACGGTATAACCTTGTCTCCATATCCTGATATTTCTTCTCATAAAATTTATCCATAATATCCAGACTGTCCATCTGCTGTCCAAGTCTTCCTTTTGCTCCGGTCAACTGCCTGTGCTGCTTTTCCAATCCTTCAATCTCTTTTTCTATTTCTTCTGTATCTATTCTTGAACCGATTTTATTCAGTATTGCTTCCTCAAACTTTGGATTCTTCACCAACTTCCGAATAACTTCTTCCACTGCATTGTTAATCTTCTCCTCACTCCATTGTTTACGATATCCACATTTATGACCATCTACCAGGCGACGATGTTTGCAGGCATAATAGAAATAATCCTTATATAAAGTTCCGTCTTTCTTTTTCTTTCGATTCACGTTTCCATACATACCGCTTCCACATAACGGGCATCTCAATATTCCAGATAAAATATGCTCATGATCGAGACTATGTGTCTTTTCATATTTCACACCTGTTTTTTCTCGTTTTTGATGGGCCAACTCCCAGTCTGTTTCTGAAACAATCCCTTCATGGATACCATCGTGCAGCATATAATTTTCCTGTTTTACAATGCGATATTCATTTCTTGTTCCTGAAACTTTCTCGTTCTTCCTTCGTCCATAAGCCAGCTTTCCACAGTATACCGGATTATCCAGAACACCTTTTATAAACGAAGAAGCAAATGCGTCCAGTGTATTATTCTGTCGTTTTTTCTTTTTATATCCGTGCTGGTTCAACCATGCAGCAATCGCAGAGATTCCCATATTGGTATGAATAAATTTGTCATAGATCAGGCGAATAATCTCTGCTTCGTCCTCTGCGATCTGCAATTCTCCATTTACCAATTCATAGCCATATGGAGCAAATCCACCGTTCCATTTTCCTTCCCTGGCTTTCTGCTTATGTCCTTCCATTGTCTGAACAAGGATATTCTCCCGTTCAATCTCTGCCACCGCAGACAGAACGGAAATCATCAGCTTTCCGCTATCTTTAGAGCTGTCAATTCCATCTTCAACACAGATCAAATTCACTCCGAAGTCCTGCATTCTTTGCAAAGAATTTAATACATCTGCCGCATTACGACCAAATCTGGAAAGCTTGAACACCAATACAAACTGCACCTCATCTGTTCCATTCTCAATATTGTCTAACATACGTTGGAATTCCGGTCTGCCCTCTACGCTCTTTCCAGACTTACCTTCGTCTGAATACTCATTTACAATTTCCATGTTCTGAAACTCCGCATATCTCTTGAGTTTTTCTTTCTGAGCATCCAGACTGTATCCATCTACCTGCATGGTTGTGGATACTCTGGTATATATATCGCATTTAATCTTTTTATTCTTCATAATCTTCCTCGCAGTATAACTCTGTTTTATTGTCCCAACTTAATTTTAGTACTTGTTCCAACTATTTTCAATACTTATTTTCCGTATTGACGCATTTCTTCGCCAATCGTATAATTAAGTTAGATACAGAGCATTTCTGTTATCAAAATATTGCCCGCCCACCATTGGCGACTTATAAATGATTGGCTCGAAAATATTGTTCGCCTACCGGAAGCGTCTAATAAATGTCCGGCTTGAAAATTATTTAGAAATAATTTCTGTTTTTGATATTGTGTTTTTATCACACATTGCATATACTATAAATACACAAAAAAGCCAAAAAAGAGGAGGTGTTAGTATGGCTACTTCAAGTATTACTCATAATTTTGTCGTATCCAATCCAAATAGCGTAAAGCGTTTTGTCGCAGCAATTGACGAAGCTGACCGTGACCGCACACCAAAGCAGACACTTCCCGGACGTCAGTTAACGAACCCACAGGAAATCTTAGCTTTAATGTCAAAAAGGAAGAAAAAACATGTCTGATAAATATTTTACCGTTAATATTCGGGCATATTTGGATAAAGACGAACCGACATATATCGGAGAGGAAAGTCTTTACGACTTACTCTCCGATTTTTCTTGTCCCAAAAATCCCGATGTGGAATACTTTTTATTACATAATGCGATTGAGTTTACCAAAAAAGATCAATCTATCACTTATCTGGTATTTGATGCTGAAGATGCTTCACTGGTTGGTTATTTTTCACTTACAGTAAAACCCATCTCTGTCCGTGCTTCAAATATCAGCAAGACAATGGCAAAAAAGCTGTCCCGTGTCAGTATTTTGGATGAAGAAACACAATCCTATACTACCGCAGCTTACCTGATCGCCCAGTTGGGAAAGAACTATTCTCTTCCAAAGGAAAAACGAATTCCTGGAAATATTCTACTGGGATTTGCACTGGAAACCATATCCAGTCTCAAATATTCCGTAGGTGGCGTTATGGAGTTTCTTGAATGCGAAGATAATGAATTTCTTCTGAGCTTTTATACGCAGAATCATTTCAAGCCATTTGATACTCGTATTACCGTTTCTCAGAATAATGAGCCACACACTCTGCATCAGCTTTTAAAATTTATTTGATTTAAAAGTACATGAAAAAGCGACAGTCTGATTTACATTTTGTATTTCAGGAAACTGCCGCTTCTTTTTCTTCCTTATTCTGTTTTTCTTCCTCCAACTCCCGGAGGACTTCTTCGCCGTACTTATCAATCATCCGTACCAGAAAATCAATGCACCGCTCAAATTCAATATTCTGTTGCATAAGCTCCTCCCGTTATTGTTTGTTCTGAGCTTATTTTACAGAACCTGCCTGAAAACCACATTGAATAGAAATTGATTGTAAATTGACACAATCACTTTAAAAATATCCGCATTTTCTTGAGTCGAATGTATGTTCGTGCTATGATAGATATACTCAATCTTAACTACGAAAGGGGAATTTCTATTGAATCGATGCGATTTTTCTTCTATTAGCACTTGCTTAAAAAATCATATCAGCGAAAGTAATCAAATGAGTCAGCCTGATTTTTTATACGAATTATTTGAAGATTTTATGGATGATCCGGCAAATCAGGATTTTTCAATGGATAACGGTCTGGTTTGCCGCTGGATGACTGGTCAGGCTAAAATCAGTCCTAAAATATCCGCTTACTATTCCAAGCCATCCAATCAGGAAAAGTTAGCCCATACCATCCACCAGAATCTTCTTCCACTGATGTCTGACTGTAATATGGCTATACAAGATATTTACACTTTATTCATTCAGGATGACAGCATCTCAGATGCGAAAAAGAAAAATCTGACTCCCTTATATAAACCAGCCAGTTCAAGACTGCTGTTTCTTGCAAAACTGATTTCTTTTGGCATGGAACGCCAATTCATCAAACGTAATACCAAAAATCAGAAGCTACTCGCCGGAGGAGCTTTATCCCCCATTGTGCTGGATTATATTATGGACAGTGAGGTTCCGAAACCATGCCGTCATTTTATCGGAAGAGATAAAGAACTGGAAGAATTATATACCATGCTTGAGGAAAACCGTCATATTTTTCTTTGCGGAATTGCTGGAATCGGAAAAAGTGAACTTGCCAAAGCCTACGCAAAGCGGTACATAAAGCAATACACCAATATCCTTTATGTAGAATATACCGGCAATCTTCATCAGGATATTACTGACATGGATTTTATTGACGATCCGCCGGAAAGCACTGACCAGGAACGGTTTCAAAGACATAACCGTTTTCTGCGTTCCCTGAAATCTGATACTCTGCTTATCATAGATAATTTTAATGTCACTGCCACACAGGACAGCTTTCTGTCAGTAGTATTAAAATATCGCTGTCAGATTTTGTTTACAACCAGAAGCAAACTGGATGAATACTGTACTCTGCCATTAAAAGAAATAGAGGATATGAACGCTCTCTTCCAGCTGGCATCAGTATTTTATTCAGAGGCAGACACGTACCGGCCAACAGTTGAAAAGATCATCGAAACTGTTCACTCTCATACTTTTGCCGTGGAACTGGCAGCAAAACTTCTGGAAAATGGAATCTCAACTCCAGACCAGTTATTAACAAGACTTCAGGTGGAAAAAGCATCTTTCCATAACGAAGATAAAATTAAAATAATCAAAGATGGACAAAGCAGCAAAGCCACCTATTACAGTCATATCCATACGCTGTTTTCGTTATACACTTTATCTCTTAAACAGCAGGATATCATGTGTAATATGTGCTTTCTTCCTTCCACCGGTATTTCTGCCCGTATATTTGCCAAATGGCTGGAATTGCCCACACTAAATGAGATCAACGATTTAATTGAGACTGGTTTTGTCCAAACAACAAAACGTCGCACTATCTCTCTGCATCCGATGATTCAGGAAATCACCCTTTCAGAGACAAAACCATCTGTAACTCGTTGCCACATATTACTGGATTCTTTACAGCACATATGTTTAATGCATGGAATGGAAGTAGCTTATTACAAAAAGCTATTTCAAACAATCGGAAATATCATAGAATTGATTGAAAAGGATGATATACCAAAGTATCTGCTTTTTCTGGAAAATGCATTTCCATACATGGATAACTATAACTACCACAAAGGTATGAATGGAATCATTCAGGAACTAACGGGGCTGTTAAAGACAAAAAACATTGGCACCGATTCTGACCGGGCATTGTTACTGGATTTTCAGGCTACTCTTGAAATCAAGCCAGAAAAAGCAATAAAACTGGAAAAGGATGCACTTGCCCAGATAGAAAATATCACTGCTGACAATGCTCGCCTTGTTTCCAACCTTCATGCCAATCTCGGTGGACTTTACCGCATGAACGGTCATCCCGATCTTGCAAGAGAACACATGGAAAAAAGTATCTCACTGCTTGACCAATTTAACCTGCTTCATATAAATGACAGCATACCTCAGATTGCCAATTATGCAATGTTCCTGACAGAACAGCAGGAACCCGAAAGAGGAATCTCTGAATTGCAAAAATTATCCGGCATCATCAAGGAATACCATTCCGATGACTGTCTGGATTATGCCAAAGTTCAGGAAACCCTTGGAACCATTTATCTGATGACTGCCAATCTTCCGCAAGCCAAAACACATTTTAAAAGAGCTTTCAAAATATATGAAAAGATCTGGGCTGATGAACCAGAAATGATTGAAGCAAAATATCAGGAAATTCAGGAGTTATATCCACAGATTGGATTTTTCATTGGAAAAAATCTATCCGGTCTTTTAACAAAATAAGCATAATTTACGGCGGGCAACTTGCCCGCCGTTATATTCAACTATTCGTCAAATAAATATATGCATCTTCCAAAGTGATATCATTATCCAGGACACAATTCTCATTTGGCTTTCCTTTGCTTAATACTTTCATATGAATTCCATTTTCTACATACTGCTTAGATGATATAGAATAATTGGCTTCTAACAAACGGGCTTCTTCTGCATTTTGTACCGTACAATTCCAAACACAGCCCTTTGCATTTTCCAGCAACCCACTCACGCTTCCAGAATATAAAAAACTTCCCTTTTTCATAATGGCAAGCTGTGTACAGGTTGCTGCTAAATCTTCTACTACATGAGTGGAAAACAGCACAGTTCTATCCTTTGAAAAATCAACCAAAAGATTGCGGATCCTGATTCTTTCTTCCGGATCTAACCCGGTGGTAGGTTCATCAATAATCAAAAAATCCGGATTATTAAGAAGTGCCTGTATGAGTCCGACACGTCTCTTCATACCACCAGATAATTGCCGCATTTTTTTATTCTGATGCTCTGTAAGAGAAGTCTTTTCCAAATAATAGGTAATTCTTTGTTTGAGGTCATTTGTGGATACTCCTGATAGTCCACCCATATATACAAGGCATTCTTTCACCGTAAGATTCGGATATAAGTCGATTTCCTGTGGAAGATAACCAATCTTTTTCTGTATTTTTTCATAATTTCCCTCGTTATACAGAATTCCATCAAGGGAAACCATTCCTTCCGTTTGTTTTAAAACAGTTGTAAGAACCCTCATCAAAGTGGTTTTTCCAGCACCATTCTCTCCCAAAAGTCCGTAAATTCCCTTAGGTATTTCAAGAGATGCCTTATTTACTGCAACTACACCATTTTTAAATCTAACTGTTAAATCATTTATTCTAATACTCATAATCTATCCCCTTTTCTTTAAAGCCATTGGTAATACTGCAAATAAAAGCAGACCCACTATAAAAGACACAAGCGTTCCATAAATCCAACTCTCGGACATTAATTGAGTAGGTTCACAAAAGCTGAAAGAAAACAATCCCAGATTTCCGAAAAATGAACTTCCCGCTTTTGATATAAGTCCAATGACAATTCCAAATAAACATCCTATACCTGCCCACATATTTCCAAGCAATGTACACAAAATCACAGAGCATATACTCCAAAGCCAGATGGTTCCGAACATTGCAATGGAAAATAAAAGGAATATCTGAGTGCCCGAAACGCCTTCGTTTACACTGCCCGGTTTTTGCCAGAAAAACAAAACATATCCAACACAGGAAAGTATTAATAAATATAATATTTGAACGCACACTCTCTGTGATATTACTTTTAACTGCTTTTTTTGATCATACAAATGAAATACATCGGCACGCTTACTTTTTACTTCCATCAAATATGTGTCACTACAAAAAATAATTGTTAAAAATGCTATTGGAGACTGAATCGCTGAACCGATTTCTTCATAGTATATAATCGGATGAATAGCACACAATATCAGTATAAATGCACATGAATAAAAAATCTTATATAACGACAGGCAGTTTTTTAGTTCCGTTTTCAATGAACCCTCCTCCTTTTCCAGATTGTAACAGAAATACATACTAATATAACTGATGAAATTACAAGAATAATCTGATTTATGTTTGACATTTTGGCTACATGTGTTTCAAAAAATCTGCCAGGGAATCGCACCATAATAGAGAACGGTCTCATATAATAAATATCATTCTTCATGGTCAGCATATTTGAATATATAATGTGTAAAAACAAGATTGGTGCTGCCGGAAGCGGATTTTTAAATATTAATGCTGTAATTGTATAGACACAACATATCATCAAAAGATTCGGAACAATATAGATCAGAGAATTCACGCAAAAATCAATTGGTGTTACTGGAAAGCCCGATTCTAAAGACGTTTTCAAACACAGCATAAAGAATATAACATTCAAAATCACTAATACTCCCAGCATACTAATGAATCCGCTTATTACTTTCCCACATATATATTGGATTGCCGTAACAGGCTTTGTATGTAATAATTCATAGGTACTTTTTCGTGTATCCTGAATAAATAAAAATGATAGCAAGACTGTTGCAAAAAAGGCCATATGCAATCCTGCAAAATCCGTAAATTTTTTGGCAAAGTACCAGGAAAAAGAATGTTCGGATAATTTCCGCTCGATATAATGATTGATTTCTTCTGCTGTCCCCTTATGAATTTCAAGGTCCTCATAAGCATATATTGCATTATAATAGCCATATTGGGATTCCAAAAACTCAGAAGCAGTCTTTACATCCATATTCTGAATTTCTTTCATTACATGATCTGCTTCCTGCCTGCTAAATCCAAAACCATTTTTGGAGGTGTCCATTAACGTCTCTTTGATCGTATCTTCCCACTCCCTTCTTCTTTCTTTATCATCAGATGTGGGAATGTACCCATCCATGACATCAGCATCTTCCAATGCTACGTCATTTTGTGTGATCTGTTCATTCTGTTTGATATAATGAATTTGCAAATACGATGACAGACATTGATACATACTGGCAACTATAATAATCAAGCCAATCCACAAAACAGGGTTCTTTAAATAATCAAGTATACTTCTTTTTATGATTGTTTTCATTGTATCTCTTCCTTTCTTTATTTCTTTAACAACATCATACAAATCAATTCTCAATAAATTCACAATAAAAAAGACTAAAACCACTTTATTTGTGATTTCAGCCTTATAAAGTATTTTTATTCAGCTTTGAAAAGAGCTTCTACATGAGCACCGCCTTGTCTGGCATTATATATTTTCAAATTTCCTCCATGCTTTTCACAGAAAATACGAGAAATATACATACCAAGGCCAAAATGCTTTAAATCATCTTGTGGATTCTTATGATAAAATGGTTCTGTTACTTTTTCCTCAGTATCCACAAATCCTATTCCATCATCTTCAACAGAAATTATAAGAAAACCATCCTTTTTCTTTATCTGCAAAACAATACTTTTTTGTGCATATCGAACCGCATTTTCCAGTAAGTTGTCTGCCACTTCCATGACAAGTTCCTCATCCACTTTCACAATGTTTTGTTCCTGCACTCTTTCTACCTTACATAATTTACTTTCCTTCTTGGACAGCATGGCAGCTTCTGCCTCAATCTTTTTTGCCAGTTCTGATAATTCTATCTCTGAGCATTGCAGTTCCCTCTGTTCTAAATGGGACATTTTTCTCATGTTTTCCGTGAAATGCTCTATACGGTCAATCTGATACATGCCTGTTTGTAAGATATCAATAACATCCTCTGTTTTTATACTCTCAGCAGAAACAAACTCTAAGAGCATTTCCTGATACCCTCGCAATATGGAAAGTGGAGAACGTATGTCATGTGCAATTGCATTCCGCAAGACCTTCTCGTCATCAATCATTCGCCACATCTTTCTGTTGTTATCTGCTAAAGCACTTCGCATCATTTCAAATTCTTTACACAACGTTCCCATCTCATCTTTATTTTCATAGGACACATGAAAATCCAGTTCATTATCTGCAATCATTTGTGAGGCATCTTTTAATTCCTGTAGAGGCGTCTTTAACTTATTTTTATAAAAAAAGAATACCGCAGCAACACTCCCAACAATCGAAAAAATCAGTACCGAATATGTTTCCATAAAGTCACACATTTCCGAAAGATGATGGTCCAAACGATTCATCTGCGATTGATTAGGTCTTGATATCTCAATCTCGTATTTCTTTCCATATTGCTGAAACACGTCCGTATAATCTGCATAATCAATATATTTTTCCCATATTTTATTCTGCATATTTCTTGCAAAATGAACTGTAAATCCAGATAACAGAAATGCTGCCGTTAAGCTGATCACAAAATAAAGCAGAATTGTTTTTTTCAGTGACAAGTTTCTTATTTTTTCCATCGGTATCCAATCCCCCATACAGTTTCTATGTATTCTTTTTCTGAATAATCCGCTATTTTTTTCCTTATACGCCGTACTAATTCCGTTATCGTTCTACTGTCCCCTTCCGCATCATATCCACAGACTTGTGCATATATACGTTCTTTATCAAACACCTGCCCTGGATGCATGGATAAGAATTCAATAATCTGATATTCAATTTTTGTGAACTCCATCCTGTGTCCAGCTATAGCTACTATTTTTTCAGAATAATCAATCAGCATTTCATCCATGAAGCGGTATTCTGTTTTTTGTTGATGCCTTTCTTCTCTCTTTATGTTTGTGACAATCCTTGCTTCCAACTCCCGAAGACTAAATGGTTTCGTAATATAATCATCCCCACCCGAAAGCAACCCATTAATTTTATCATCTTCGTCAACTCTTGCTGTTAGAAATAAAATTGGACATAACACTTTACTGCGTATCAGACGACATACTTCAATCCCATCCATGCGTGGCATATTGATATCCAACAAAATAATATCCGGTTTCATTTCTATTTTATTTAATGCTTCCATTCCATCTGTAGCCGTAATGGTTTCATATTGTTTCATATTAAAATAACTACAAAGCATTTTCACCAATTCTTTATCATCATCGACAACTAAAATCTTGTATTTCATCCAAACCACCTCCAGTATCCATATTATACGATAAAAAACAATGAAATCACAACAAGAGTACATGAAGAACGTAAGCACAATATATCTTTTTTCTCAATTCCTGCTCAATTTCCCCTCAATGCCTTTTTCCTCCGATTTTCGTATGCTTTTCCCACAGCAAAGCAGTACCACACCGGTACGACCTGCTGAATCAATCAATACGAAAACGGAGGTATTTTTTATGCGAGAACTCAGAAACACAAAAATCATTGCTGTAGATCATGGCTACGGCAATATGAAAACAGCAAACACCGTCACCCCAACCGGCATCAAAGCCTATGAAACTGAACCAATCTTCACCGGGAATATTCTGGAATACAACGGCATTTACTACCGGATCGGCGAAGGACACAAAGAATTTATTCCGGATAAAGCTATGGACGAAGAATATTATCTTCTGACACTAATGGCTATTGCAAGGGAACTGAATGTCTTTTCCATCCGTGAAGCAGATGTTCATCTGGCTGCCGGACTTCCTCTCACATGGATCAGAAATCAAAGAGAAGCTTTTCGTTCCTATCTGCTCCAGAATCCAGAAGTCCATTACCTTTTTAACGGCAAAGAGTATTATCTCCGCTTTGTGGGATGCAGCCTTTACCCACAGGGGTATCCGGCTATCGTAAACCAACTAGGAAATTTCAAGGGAACCAATCTCCTTGCAGATATCGGAAACGGAACCATGAACATTCTGTATGTCAACAATAAGAAAGCGCAGGAGAGCCGATGTTGGACAGAAAAACTTGGTGTAAACCAGTGCATGATTGCCGCAAAGAACGCTGTTCTGGACAAATTCGGAGTGAAAATTGAAGAATCCACAGTAGAACAGATTCTGCGGTTTGGAACAGCTGACATTTCAACACCATATCTGGATTGTATCAGTTCTATTTCCAGACAGTATGTGGCAGAACTTTTTTCCACGCTCCGCAAATATGAATACAATCCTGACCTGATGCGCCTGTATGTGGTTGGCGGCGGTGGATGCCTGATCCGTAACTTCGGAACGTATGACAAATCACGAGTCACAATCATTGATGACATCTGCGCCACTGCCAAAGGTTACGAATCTCTGGCTTATATGAGCCTGAAAAGGAGGGGATAAACCATGCAGAACAATATCCGCAACACAAACCTGCGCTTTAATCTGGACAAAGAACAGCAGCGGAGAGCCTGGGAATATTTACAGACGATGGACAGGCAGGATTTTAAATCTTACAGTCAGGTAATCTCTCTTGCACTGGTAGATTATTTTGACCGCTACTACCGCACACAGGCTGATCCTTATCTGGAAACAAGAGAACGGGAAGAACTTTTTGTGAAACAGATTGTAGATGCAGTGGAAAACAGTCTGAAACAGGCATTGCCACTTTTTCTTTCCGGACTGACTGCAGGCATGGCGCAAAGGGAGCCCCAAATCAGGGCGTCCTTTCCAGCACCTGAAAATTCACAGCCAGATAGTGATGTAGACTGGGATTTTCTTGGAGAATAAACCCTTTTGATTGGAGGTGAACACATGACTGACTTTCTGACAGCAGACACCAACCTGCCATCTTATATGATGTTTCCCCGTTTCCTTCTGGACATGGAAATAAACGAAACTGCCAAAATGCTTTATATTATCCTGCTCGACCGGGCAAGGCTTTCCCAGAAAAATGAGGGCTGGTCAGATACAGATGGTCATGTGTTCATTTACTTTACGATTGAAGCACTGGCAGAAGTTCTCCACAAAAGCCAGATGACTGTTAAAACTGCTCTGGCAGTACTGGAAAAACAGGAGCTTATCTTCCGAAAACGGCAGGGACCCGGACAGCCTAATCGGATTTATGTAAAACTCCCAAAAGAAACCATCCACTATACAGACAGATTTCTTTCCCTAAGACAGACAGAAAACTGTCCTATTGACAGACGGGATTCTTTCCCTGATACAGACAGAAAACTGTCTGGTAATAAGAAAGAGATAAAAAAGAACAATTTAGAAAAAAGAGGGAGTAAGGATCCACTCTCACCCTATGGAAAATTTCAAAATGTTTTTCTGTCAGAAAAAGAGCTGGAAGATATCCGGCAGACAATCCCTGACTGGCAGGATTATATTGAACGCTTATCCGGTTATATGGCTTCTACCGGAAAGCAATATCAGAACCATGCAGCTACCATCATCAGTTGGGCAAGACAGGATCATCCTGCTTCCCGGCAAAGGAATTACGAAAGTGAGGAATACGAAACACTATGACAAGATTTACAGAAAAAGCAAATGCTATAACACCAAACAGAGAACTTCAGCCTGATGAATATTTTAACGAAACAGACCACCTGATCTACTGTTCCAAATGCAATACGCCAAGACAATGCCGGCATGAATTACAGGGAAAGGTTCTTATTCCTTCTATCCGCTGTAAATGCCAGCAGGAAATCTTTGAGCAGGAAGAGACCCAGAGAAAACTTCATGAAAAACAAATGGAAATAGAGCATCTTAAAACCAGCGGCTTACAGGACAAAGCACTCTATGACTACACTTTTGCCAGGGATAACGGCATCAATCCGGAAATAAAACTGGCACACAATTATGTAAGCAACTGGGAAGAGATGAAAGCAAACGCTTCCGGACTTCTCATCTGGGGTGATGTCGGTACTGGAAAATCTTTTTTTGCAGGCTGCATTGCCAATGCCCTTCTGGAAAAAGGCGTTCCTGTACTGATGACCAACTTTTCCCGGATTCTGAATACCCTTACCGTAATGCATTTTGAAGACAGAAACCAGTTCATCAACAGCTTAAACCGCTACAGTCTTCTGATTATTGATGATCTCGGAATCGAGCGGAACTCTGACTTTGCACTGGAACAGGTATTCAATGTGATTGACTGTCGTTACCGCAGTAAAAAACCCCTGATCATAACGACCAATCTCACTTTATCAGAGCTGAATAACGCCGCTGATATCGCACACAAACGAATTTATGACCGCATTCTAGAGAGATGTATTCCTGTCCGTATCAATAACCGGAATATCCGTCAGGACAACGCTTCCGCCAATTTGAAAGAGGCGAAGAAAATCCTGCTAAGCAATCCTGATTTGAACCAGAATTGAAACAACGGAGTATAACTCAATAGTTATTTCTCACTGGCAGTGGTGCTACTTTCTTTTCATATTCATCACCAGAAATATGCCACTGTCAGTTATCCGAAACTATAGTACTAGACCAGAAGATTTTGAAACCAAAATTGCCCGGATACGGGCATAAAAAGGAGGTGCCAGATATGGCAGATAAAAGGACAATAACACCAGAAGAAAAAGCACTTTTACAGGCAAAGCACCGTCAAGAAGAAGCTGAAGCAAGAAATCGGAAAAAAGAGCGTGATGCCAGAACACACCGATTAGTCCAGGAAGGAGCAATTCTGGAAAGTATTGTTCCCCATATTAAAGAAATGGATTTAGATTCCCTAAAACGGGAGCTGATGATCCGGTTACGGGGAATGTAAACGCACAAGTTCTACTCCCGAAGGGCGCACTTACTCACCACCTGATAAATCAGGCAGTGGTATCCCCTTCGGGGCTCGTGCGCTCTGCCGAGGGCTTTATCCGCTGTTGCAGGCAACATCGAAAGGAGGTGCCAGATATGGCAATTTATCATATGCAAGCCAAAGTCGTCAGCCGTGGTTCCGGTCGGTCTGCTGTTGCTGCTTCTGCTTATATGAGCTGTAGCCGCATGTACAATGATTATGACGGCATCCAGCATGACTATACCAGAAAGCAGGGGCTGATCTATCAGGAGGTGATGCTTCCTCCAATGGCTCCATTGGAATGGAATGACCGGGAACAACTCTGGAATGCTGTGGAAGAAAACGAAAAGACCAAAGACAGCCGACTTGCAAGAGAATTTGTTGTCGCACTCCCCGTTGAGTTGGATAAAGACAGCAATATTTCTCTTCTTCAAAATTTTATTCAAAAAAATTTTGTGGATATGGGCATGTGTGCTGACTTTGCTATTCACAATACAGATGGACACAATCCTCATGCACACATTCTGCTTACCGTCCGTCCACTGAATGAAAACGGAACATGGCAGTATAAAACAGAAAAAGAATATCTCTGTATAAAAAATGGGGAAGAAAGAGGATTTACTGCTTCTGAATTTAAAACTGCTCAGAAACAGGGATGGGAAAAGCAATATCGCTATAAAGTTGGGAAAAAGAAAGAATATCTGACTTCCTCTGTTGCACAGGAAAAAGGATATGAACGGATTGATAAACACCCCAAGAGCAGCCGATATGGCAGACAGAATCCTATTTCCGAACAATGGAACAGTGATGAACAACTTTGTATCTGGCGGGCAAACTGGGCAGATGCCGTAAATGAAATGCTTGCACGTAATCAGATAAATGCTACCATTGATCACCGCAGCTTTGCAGATCAGGGAATCACCGAACAGCCAACCATCCATGAAGGCTACATTGCCCAGAATATGGAAAAGAAAGGCATGATAGCAGACCGCTGTGAAATCAACCGTCAGATTCGTGCGGATAACAAAATGCTCCGAGAATTAAAAGCAAAAGTAGCAAAACTGGCTGAAGCTGTAGAAAAGTCTATTCCAATAATTGCAGAAACATTGGAAGCAATCCGAAATCACATGATTTTTACACAATATCATTTGCTCCACAATGAGATGCAAAAAGAAGTGATCCATGACTGGATGAATCATTTTAATCCAATACTGAATAAATACAACACCGTTAAAAAGAAACTCAAAGCTAAAGTTACAGAGCGGAAAGAACTGAATGTGAAAAAAGAGAAAACCAGTATTTTGAATCGCATCCAGCATATAAAATTGAATCAGCAGCTTACCACTATTACCGAAGAAATCGAAGAACTGAAATCAAGGAAAGAGCAGCTAATCTTCCAGGCAGAATGCTCTACCGATAAAGATATGACGAATCTATCCAAAAAATATGACCAGATGAATAACAATCTGGATATCCTGGATTCTCAGGACATCTCGCTCAAAAAACAGCTTGAAAAAGATGCCGCCGCTTTCCGGGAAGAAAAATTTCGTCCTGAACCAGAACAGTACACAGAATTGCTGGATACCAGAATCCAGATACGTCCTGATTTTCGGGATAAGCTGATTGAACAACTCAAAGGTACTTCCGGTAAATATTACGACTATCACCGTCGTGATATTGCCGCCAATGAGGTGGATTATCTCAATGTGGAGGATCCTGATGTTTTCTCCCATCGTGCATGGGAACTTGAATATCAGAGGAAACAGGAGATGCGACGAAATCAGCCTGCTCGAACTAAGAAAAGATCATATGATATAGAATTATAATTTCTTTAAAAAGAGGCGCATGGATCAGCAACTCCATACGCCTTTCTATATTCCAATGTGAAACTTGTCTACAACAGCTGTTACAGTCTCATACCTATAGCCCAATTTCTATTACTTATTCTTTCCACAACAAAATTTATACTTTAATCCACTTCCACATGGGCACTTCTCGTTTCGAGATATTTTCTTTTTTACAGATATATTTTTATCTTTACTATCTTCTAGTTCTTCTCTAACCAGCGGTGGGAAATCCATATCAATAATTCTATTTGTTAGAAGATGATATGGATTAAGTAAATCATCAACAACCATCATTGTAACTTTACTTGTATCTCCCATTTCACCATTAAAACTTGCTGAATACGACTGTATCACCCCAAATTCATGCATATGATATTCAGGAGAAGGATCACAGTCAACCAACATAATATCTCCTACCGTATTTGATTTTCCAGTCAAAAAAATTCCAATGGCAGATAGTTGTATAATCTTTCTCAGAGAATTACTATAATTTTTATCAATGCTAAATATGTTGTCATTATTAAATACGCGTAAATCATCTCCAATTAAAGCTGTATACAACAGACTACAAGCATTTTCCAATGATTTTTGAAGAGCAAAAATCATCAATGTTTCAGCCAGTAATATTTCTTCTATTTTTTCAAATTTTGTTACCAAACATTTTTCTAGTGGTTTAATACTTTCTGGCACTACATCTAAAGGACACGCCACTATCTCCTTCTCGAAAACCATAAACATAGTATGTATGTCCTCAGGTTTAAGTTCTTCCACGAGAGCATTAATCGATGAATTAATCAGTTTTTTGTATAGTTTAGATTCTCGAAATGCTTCCGCAGCTTTTTCATATTCCTTTTCAGCTAAGAATGGTACTCCTGCTGGTGCAGTTATAGGTCTATATTTACTATATGGGTCCAATGCCTTCGCAATCTTAGGATTTGAAATCTCTAACTCCTTAACACATTCTTTTATAAGAGCGTAAATAGTGGCATGTGCTCTTGCAAATATCTGTATGTCCTTATCAGGTAATGGTGTAATCCCTTGTAATACCGTCTTATAATCATCCGTATGTTCATTAGCATAAAGATACCCATAAAACTGGTTATTTCCGTGTTTTGCCGCCTCATGAAACATTGAATATTGGGGTATCACATATTCTTCAGATTTGCAAGTGAAAAGCCTTAGATATGTATCATTGACAATATTTGTTTCTGTTCTTTTCTGTATTGCTTTGCATAATTTGAATACTTCAGATCTAAAATCCACTGTTATCACCACCTTAATTATCTCTTTAATCTGCGTTTTTCTTCTGCAGCATATAGTTCTTTCTGTATAAGTTCTTTTATCTCATGTTCACCCACATGCTTAATGGTTTCATTAATTGAGTATTTTTGAGTAACATAAACCACATTATCGTTATTTAATAGGTTAAGAACGATATTCGGTATAATTCTCCTTGATAGATACAAGAATTTCTCAAACAGAAGTCGTTCGCCAGTTTCATCATTTAGTACAAATGGTCCCCATTTTTCTGGATGATAACGGCAAAGCGATCCCATAATAAAAAGCGCTGCATACATATTGAACAAAGGCGGCAATGTAATCAACTGTCCATTCTTTATAAAACCAGCTTGTAAATAAGGCTGTCCGGAAAAGGAAATCCTTTTTATGTCTTTTCCGGACATCTTTTTCCTTAAGATAAGATAATCCCTGTCTGATTCACGTTCATGTCCTACTTGCGGTAGAAGATAATTTTTCTCAAAACCCTCAACATTATTTAAAACTGCACTAATAGCTTCAACCTTATTTTTGTTTAAATATAATCGTTCGATTGTTCCCGTTGGTGTATTAAAAAGGTCAAGAAGAAGCGTATTACCATTTTCTTGTGCATAACATTTTCTATAATCCTGATCGATTTCAACAATAGATGATAAGAAATCCATCATCTTCCATTCACCACACTTTGTCAAATCCTTTTCGAACCCTAGTATTCTAGCAAATTGATGTATACCTCCAGTATTAGGATCTCCAAAAACAACATTAGCCTCTGCGATATATGTACTTATTGTAGAATCTATTGCTGTCATGCCATGATTTTTTATTTCAGGTCTCTTACCTGTCATCAATGAAGTCAATCCCAATAGCAGATTAGTTGCTCCATAATACAAAAGTAACGGCGATATCTGAAGATTTGCACTCTTACTTGCTTTAAAATATTCATTTGCCTGCAGGAAAGACCCAATAATTGTGTTTATTGTATCTTCATCCTCATCCAAGGAATGTTCCTTTAAATATCTTGAAACGTTCGCCCGATATGAGTATTGCAGTAGTTCTCGCCACAAATCATCTTCTGGACTTTCTGTAAATATTTCTCTATTTATCATGGTTAACCTTTACCCTCCTATTAGATGTTTTTAAGACAATTTGATAGTATGTTCTTTATTTCTAAACTACACAGACACTCTTGCACGCAGAACCATTGTCTAAATGGCTTCATAATATAGTCATTCGCCCAGTTTCCAATCCTGCACAATACCTACTTCCATGTTATTTACAGTAAGAAGAATAATCGCTACCTGACTATTTTTCCTGATTTCTCTTACAAAATTAATGCATTTTCATCCGGCAAGTCCACATTTAATAAAATCAATATGATATCTTCCCTTTTCACGATTTCTCTAGCCTTCTGCAATGATAAAAGAAATAAGCATCTTTCTTTAAAGCCAGACATATTCCATCATTTAATTTTTGTCATCTTCAACAATCAATTCACTCTGCTTTCTTTCAAATTATATTAATTGTATCATTGCCAGTTTTATAAATCAAACCGTTAAATCACAATCTCCAACGGAAATTATCTTATAAGCAGCAAAAAGCTCCCGAAGGAGCTTTCCACGCTTTAAATATACACTAATTCTTTCAACACAATCTCTTCTGCTGCATTTCGGATATTATTCACCGCCCTGACCCATTCCATATGGTCATAGGCTTTCAATTCTTCCGTAATAGCTTGTTTTTCCATCATCTGACTCACCAGAATATCCATTCTCTCCTGTGCTTCATCGTCCACAGTATTCAGATGTTCTGTCAGTCTGTCTTCCAGCATATACAGTGAATACATTGCCGGACGATGCTCTTTCAGATATGTTTTCCGCATCATTCCATATTTCCCATAATGCGGTTCTTCATCTGTACTGACAAGATTCGGATAGTAAATTCCGTCTGCGCCAAGTGTGTAGGTTCCACCCATTTTTTCAAATGTACTTTTCATGTGTTATTCCTCCTTGAAATCAGCGATGTCCTTAGATCATCGCATAATATTTCAGGGCAGCCTTGATAGCATCTTCTTTCTCTTTCGGGCATTGTGGAACTCTTGCATTTTCTGATTTTGGAAGATTATAGTTTTCTCCCACTTCAATTCCACATTTGCGTTTTACCTGAGAAATATATAAACTTGAAACCTTCAAGCCAAATTCTTTCAGCACATAATCTTTGATTTCCTGATAGGTTGCCTTCAACTCGGCACTGGTAGCATCCAGCTCGTCCAGGTCTAAGTCGATCTCTATCGTGTCATCTGGTTTTTGTTGGGACAAAAGAACAACCGTTTCCACATGCACACTCATCGGGAATTGGTCCACTGTCCGCCACTTCACCAGCGCATACTCTCCGCTCTCGCACAGATACCTCAGATCTCTTGCCAGTGTTGCGGAGTCACAGCTCACATACACAATCCGTTCCGGCTTCATCTCCAACATCGTCCGCAGCAACGTCTCCTCACAGCCTTTCCGGGGCGGATCCACCACAATCACGTCGGCGTGCGCGCTTTTACCCGGATGCTCTTTTGCGTAATTATCATAATACTCCGGCAGTACTTCTTCTGACTTACCGGTATAAAAAGTCACGTTTTCGATTTCGTTAAGCTGTGCGTTCTGCCGTGCATCCTCAATTGCCTGAGGCACAATTTCCACACCGTGGACTTCCTTCGCTTTCTGCGCAAGGAATAAGGAGATTGTTCCGATGCCACAGTACAGATCCCAAACAATTTCTTTACCTGTGAGACATGCATAATCCAACGCCAGTCCATATAGTTTCTCTGTCTGTGCAGGGTTGACCTGATAGAAAGAAAGCGGTGAAATCTGATATTTCACAGCACCGATATAATCTGTAATATATCCCCGTCCCCAGAGTATTTTATAGGAATCTCCCATGATCACATTGGTTCGTTTTGTATTCGGACTTAGCGTGATACTTGTCATTCCTTTCATTTTGCACAACTGCTTAAGCAGCTCTTCCTGATGTGGAAGGGTGGAACCATTTACCACGAAGCATACCATGATTTCTTTTGTTGCAAATCCATAGCGAATCAGAACATGCCGAATTAGTCCTTTTCCGGTCTTTTCGTCATAGGAAGGAATTTTATATTTTTTCATAAACGAAAGCACCGTCTCTAAAATTTCCCGGTTTTCCGCCACTCCGAGCGCGCAATCCGTATTGGCAATAATATCATGCGTCCGCTCCGCATAAAAGCCTGTCACGGGCTGTCCGTCTTTTCCGGTGCCAAAAGGGAATTGTGCTTTATTCCGGTAATGGAAGGGTTCATCCATCCCTATTATCGGCTCCATTGTCCGTTCCAGAAATTCCGGTGTGAATCCGCCAATTCGTTCCAGATTCCCCCATACTTTTTTTTGTTTAAATTCCAGCTGCTTTTCGTAGTCCATTTCCTGAATCTGGCATCCGCCGCATTTCCGGGCAAACCTGCATTTTGGCTCAACACGGTGCTTTGACGGCTTCACAATGCGCATCAACCGGGCATAGCCATAATTTTTTTTAGCTTTCATGACCTTTGCTTCTACCACATCACCGATAATCGCATCCTTAATAAATAGGGTATAGCCATCAACCTTGCCTATACCCTCTCCATGAATTCCTATATCTTCAATTATTACTGTAACCAAATCATTTTTCTGCATAACTGTTACTCCACTACGTCTCTAACGATGTTTTCCGTAAATTCGTCTCAAAGAGACGGTTATACCCTATCCAGTCTTTCCCGTTCTTATCTTTAAATATCTCTGTCAGAGTCTGCATTTTTGCGTCTGTACAGTCTGCAAAATTCAGCGCCATCGCCTCTGCTAAAGCCGGTTTTTTTGGGGAACCATACTCCAGCTCGCCATGATGGGCGATGATGCAGTGCTTCAGCTCGCTGGCCAGTTTTTCCGGGAATTCCGGCATCGTGCGAATAGCATCTCCTACCATTTCAACGCCGATTATGATATGCCCCAGAAGCTGTCCATCGTCTGTATAATCATTTTCCGGGAAGGCAGAGAGTTCTTTCGTCTTCCCGATGTCATGACACATTGCAGCTGTATACAACAGGTCTTTATTCAGAATTGGATACGCAGATACCATGTACTCACAGAATTTTACTACGCTGAGCGTATGTTCCAGCAATCCTCCGGCGAATCCGTGATGAACCGTCTTTGCTGCTGAATGTCCTTTAAACGTCTTGATAAATGCCTCATTTTTTTCAAAATAGTACTCGATAACTCCCCTGAGATACGGGTTTTTTACCTGCCTGCCATAAGCAAGCAGTTCCTGATACATCCCTTCCGTACTTTTTTCTGTGGTAGGCATGTAATCTGCCGGATTATATTCGTCCTCATACGCTTTTCGCAGCTGTTTGATGTTAAGCTGGAGTGCGTTGTTGTAACTGATGACCTCTCCATATACTTCTACAAAATCCATCTCGTCGTAATCTGCAATCCCGCCGGAATTTGGATCCCATACTTTCCCGTCCAAGGTTCCTGTCTTATCCTGTAAAATCAGGTTATCGTACGGTTTCCCGTTCCTTGTCTCCGCCGACCGCTTCCCTTTGCATAAATAAATATTCCTGATTGTTTCTCCCTCTCTCAGGGTATTGATGTACCTCATATGTCTGCCTCTTTCTATTCTTTATTTCCTATTATAATTGAAAATTCAATATCCACATATCCGTTAGCTCCCTGCCGCATACCGGTAATCTCCACCTTCTGTCCTTCCCGGCACTTCATCAGCTTTTCATGATACGCATCCAAAGTCGTAATACTTTCACCGCCAATACAGTTTATCACATCGCCGCTTTGGATTCCCGCTTTCATGGCAGGCGAGTCAACTTCCACCTCCTGCACATAGATTCCTTTAGGAATCTTCTGCTGCTCTGCAAGCGTCTCTGTAACCGTAACCCCCTTAATCCCAATATAAGGAACTGTTTTTCCATTTGACAGAAGCTCTATGATATCTTTCAAATCAGAAATACCATAGGCTGTCACCAACTTCATGCTGTCCTTATCGGAAATGCTCTGGTCTATCATCCCCACAACTTCACCTTGCAGGTTCACCAGAATCCCCGTACCATTTTCCGTCGCCGGAATATCCGTACACAGGATTCCATATTCTCCATCTTCTTTTACCACCTGGTTTTTTACAGATGCCTGGACTCCATAGCCTACAGATCCATAATAACCGAAGGGTTTCCCAAGTGCAATCACTCCGTCGCCTTTACCCACGGAGCCGGAACTTCCCAGGACAGCCACCTGAATCTGCTCTCTCGCAGACTCTTCCATATTGCTTTTTTCCACGGAATAGATAGCAAATCCCAGTATCTCTTCTTTCTGTTTCAGCTCTGCCGGATATACCTTCCCGTCTGCAAATGTCACCGTCAGGCTTTCCGCCCCTTCTGCCACGGAACTTTTCCCAAAAATAAGAATTTCCTGTCCATTGTCAAATACAATCACGCCCGCTGCGCTGTTTTTTTCATCATATGCCTCGTTTTTCCACTCCTGGCCACTGTGTATACCCGTGATTTCCACTACGCTCCTGCCTGCCGTATCCGCCACCTCATAAAGTGCCTGGTTCATTTCCCGGTAATCCTCAATGGTGAGAGCCGGAGCCTGTTCTTCTGCCGGTTCTATATCTTCTTCTTGCGTAACTTCTTCTTCCTCTTCTTCCGGAAGTTCCACTTCCTGCGGATCGCCCTGAAATTTCTCTTCTATAACTGGCTTAACTGCATAGAATCCCAAACAGGATGCCGCCCCGAAAATAAGACCGAGTCCGACATATCTTACAACCAGATTCCGCCACTTCTTTCCGGCGCCTGCCTCGTCTTTAATCGTCTCCTGCATAAAAGAATATTCTTCTTTTTCCTGTGTTTCAGAATCGTTTTCCCGATTCTGTGGTTCTTTGTATTCCATGCCGCCTTTTCTCCTTTACGATCCTTTTTTCAGTATAGCATATCAGACATTGTGAGTTCAATAAATATTCAATATTGTCCTTTCCTTTATAAATAAAATACGTTAGAATAGGGACAGGTGAAGATTATGAACAAAAAAACATTAACAAAATTAGAATACAATAAAATAATGGATTTACTTACAGAAGAGGCGACTACTCCCGGTGGAGAGAAGAAATGCCGCTATTTAAAACCAATGACCGATTTGGCTAAAATCGAGACTGCCCAGGAGCAGACCGCTGCTGCATTTACCCGGATTGTGAAAAAAGGCCGTCTCTCCCTCAGTGGCTGTTATCCCGTGGAGGACTCCATGAAACGTCTGGAAATCGGCGCCGCTCTGGGAGCCGGCGAACTGCTTCGAATCTGCAAATTACTGGAAGCAGCCAGTCGTGCAAAATCTTATGGACGCCATGAAACGACAGATGAGAATGCTGACTGCCTGGATGTTTATTTTGAACAGATTGAACCTCTGACAGCACTCGCATCCGAGATTCGCCTTTGTATCATCAGTGAAGAAGAGATCAGCGATGACGCCAGCAGTACATTAAAGCATATTCGCCGCTCTATCGGGCAGTTAAACGATAAGGTGCATTCTACCCTTGCCGGTCTGGTAAATGGTTCTCTGCGCAATTATCTGCAGGATGCGATTATTACCATGCGGGGAGACCGCTACTGCATCCCTGTCAAAGCAGAGTACCGCGGACAAGTGCAGGGATTGATTCACGACCAGTCTTCCACCGGCTCTACCCTTTTTATCGAGCCGATGGCAGTAGTGAAGCTAAATAACGATCTGAAAGAATTGTACGGGAAAGAGCAGGAAGAAATCCAGGTCATTCTCGCCCGGCTAAGCGAAGATGCCGCCCAGTATGTTGAGCCTATCCGCACAAATTACCGTATCCTGACGGAACTGGATTTCATTTTCGCAAAAGGGAACCTTGCACTCTCCATGAACGCCAGCAAACCTATTTTCAACAAAGAAAGACGAATCCATATCCGCGAAGGGCGCCACCCTCTTTTAGATAAAAAGAAAGTTGTTCCTATCACGGTTACTTTAGGAGACAGTTTTGATTTACTGATTGTTACGGGACCGAATACCGGCGGAAAGACCGTATCCCTCAAAACGGTAGGATTATTCACGCTGATGGGGCAGGCAGGTCTTCATATTCCTGCGCTGGATCGCTCTGAACTTGGTATTTTTGAAGATGTATATGCGGACATTGGCGACGAGCAAAGTATAGAACAGAGCCTAAGTACCTTTTCGTCTCACATGACGAATATTGTATCATTTCTAAAGAAAGTTAAAAATGACTCTCTTGTACTCTTTGATGAATTAGGAGCCGGAACCGACCCTACAGAAGGAGCTGCACTTGCAATTGCCATTCTGAATCACCTGCACCAGCAGGGAATCCGCACCATGGCAACCACACATTATAGTGAGCTGAAGGTATTTGCCCTTTCTACACCCGGCGTTGAAAATGCCTGCTGCGAATTTGACGTGGAGACACTTCGCCCCACCTACCATTTATTAATTGGTATTCCGGGAAAGAGCAATGCATTTGCCATATCAAAAAAGCTTGGGCTGCCCGAATATATTATCAATGAAGCCAGAACACATTTGTCCGAACAAGATGAATCTTTTGAGGACCTTCTTACCGACCTGGAGTCCAGCCGCCGTACTATTGAAAAAGAGCAGGCAGAAATCAGCGCTTACAAACGGGAACTGGAACAATTGAAGACCGAGACCAGAAAGAAGCAGGAAAAACTGGAAGAGCAGCGGGAACGTATTTTAAAAGAAGCCAATGAAAAAGCGCATGCCATCCTTCTGGAAGCTAAGGAAGTTGCCGATGAAACCATGAAAAATTTCCGAAAATTCGGCAAAGAAAATGTTTCCGCCGCAGACATGGAACGGGAAAGAGAGCGGCTCAGAAAACAGATTGCTTCCACAGGTTCTAAGGTAGCGATTGAAAAACAGCGGCCCAAAAAACAGCATAAGCCTTCAGATTTTAAGCTGGGAGAATCCGTGAAAGTATTAAGCCTGAACCTGACAGGAACGGTAAGTTCTCTCCCTGATGCCAAGGGAAATCTGACCGTCCAGATGGGAATTCTGCGCTCTCAGGTAAATATTTCCGACCTGGAGATTATAGAGGAAGTACCGTCCTATTCTGCTAAGAATATGCGCCGGACATCTCAGGGCAAATTAAAAATGAGCAAATCCTACTCTGTCAGCACAGAAATCAATCTTCTGGGCAAGACAGTCGATGAAGCAATTGCCGAACTGGACAAATATCTGGACGACGCTTATCTGGCACACCTTTCCAGTGTCCGTATCGTCCACGGTAAAGGAACCGGGGCTTTGAGAAATGGCATACACAACTATCTGAAGCGCCAGAAGCACGTAAAGAACTACCACCTTGCCGCCTTTGGTGAAGGCGATGCCGGTGTCACAATTGTAGAATTTAAATAATTTGTTTTATGAATCGTAGGAGGGGAAAATGGTAACAAAACAGAAAATTTTAATTGTAGATGATGACGAAAATATTGCAGAGCTTATTTCTCTGTATTTGACAAAAGAATGTTTTGATACAATGATGGTGCACGACGGCGAGAGCGCTCTCACCGCTTTTGATACGTACCAGCCGAACCTTATCCTGCTGGATTTGATGCTCCCGGGCATTGATGGCTATCAGGTATGCCGGGAAATCCGTTCCAGATCACAGACACCTATTATTATGTTGTCTGCAAAAGGTGAGGTTTTTGACAAGGTTCTGGGATTAGAACTGGGCGCCGACGATTATATCATGAAACCTTTTGATTCTAAAGAAATGGTTGCCAGGGTGAAGGCCGTCCTTCGCCGCTACCAACCCGCCAGACAAGAACCTGTTTCCCAGGATCGCGGCAAATGTGTAGAATATCCGGGAATCACTATTAATCTAACCAACTATTCTGTTCTGGTAGATGGAAATAACGTCGATATGCCGCCGAAAGAGCTGGAATTATTATATTTCCTCGCATCCTCCCCTAATCAGGTATTTACCAGAGAACAACTTCTGGATCAAATCTGGGGATATGAATATGTAGGCGATACCCGTACCGTTGACGTCCACATCAAACGTCTGCGGGAAAAAATCAAGGATCATGCAGGCTGGAGCCTCAGCACAGTCTGGGGCATCGGTTACAAATTTGAAGTAAAATAAATAGGGAGCTATTTATGAAAAGGAAAACAGCAAAAAAACAGAGTACTTCGCAGCCGCAGAGTACTCTGTACTTAAAATTTATAATTGTATATATCATCTTTGGTTTTTTACTCTTTTTTACTGCCGCCACGTTGACCTCCGGCCTGACCTGGACGGCTTTGAAAAAATCTGAAGCCGAATCCTTATACCAGGAGGCAACTGTAACCGCCGCAGACTATCTGCCCGCTTATTTTTCCGACTCCGCTTCTTCTTCAGATATTCACACTCAGCTAAACGGAATGAAAGCTTACACGAATGCTGCCATATGGTTTGTGGACAAAAACAGGAACTTGATTGCATCCGCACAGCCGGATGACTATCCCTCTCCTCCCACCTCCATTGAAGACTTCAATCCGGCAGAAAGCGGTAGCAGCACCTGGCAGGAGGGTGACTACCATGGATATTTTGAGGAAGACGTACTTACTGTAATTGCCCCGGTGACACAGGGATTTTCCATAAAAGGATACCTGCTTATCCATAAACCTTTATCAGACATTAGTCCGCGCCGCGATATGTTTATGAGAAACGTATATATAACTTTAGTAATTATTTACTTACTATCTTTTATTATCCTGCTGGCATTTCAATTCATGGTACACCGGCCTCTGCGGAAAATCACAGAAGCCGCAACCCAGTACGCCTCCGGCAATCTGGACTATGAAATTCCGGTTACCACCCAGGATGAAATAGGTTATCTGTCTGCTTCATTAAACTATATGTCATCACATTTACGTGATATGGAGGATTATCAGAAGAAATTCGTAGCAAATGTATCCCACGATTTCCGCTCACCGCTAACCTCCATTAAAGGTTATGTAGAAGCAATGGCAGACGGCACGATTCCTCCTGAACTGCAGGAAAAATATTTAAAAATCATTTTATTTGAGACGGAACGCCTGACAGACCTGACCCACGATTTACTGGCTCTGAACGAATTTGACACCGAGCAGCTCCTGCTGGACAAAACCTCCTTCGACATTCATGAGGTCATAAAAAACACCGCCGCTTCCTTTGAAGGAACCTGCACACAGAAGAGAATCTCCATCGAGCTGCTCCTTGCCACCAAGGTTCTAAAAGTATACGCCGACAAGCGAAAAATCCAACAGGTTCTTTACAATCTCATTGACAACGCCATCAAATTCAGCGAACCGGATTCTACCATCACCGTTGAGACAACAGAACGGGGAGACAAAGCTTACATCTCCGTCAAAGATTACGGATGCGGGATTCCCCGGGATTCCCTGAATAAAATCTGGGAGCGTTTCTATAAGACAGACGCTTCCCGCGGCAAAGACAAAAAAGGCACCGGACTTGGGCTTGCCATCGTAAAAGAAGCCGTCCAGGCACACGGAGAGAATATCAACGTCATTAGTACGGAAGGCGTCGGTACAGAATTTATCTTTTCACTGCAATTGGGGACGTAGTAAAGTGTCATTTTACTACGTCTGCAATTGCAGTTTACCCTGTACCCAACCGCATTTTGCCCTGTACCTAATTGCAATTACCGAAACAGCTGCGGCATCTCCGGCTGCCCGAATTCATCCGCCGTACTGCACACAGCAATCTTCGCTTCTATGCCTTCTATCTCATATTCCTGATAATGCCAGACATCCTTTATCGCCTCCGGCTGTCTTGCCAGCACAGCGCCATCCTCACTATCAAACTGCACTTCAAAGCTTCTCATATCCAATTTCATTCCCAGCCTTGTTGCCTTCATAAAACTTTCTTTCAGCACCCACAACCGATAAAAAGCCTGCCTTTTTTCTTCTTCTGTTTTTTTACTCAAAATATAGGAAACCTCTCCTTCAGAAAAGAACCGCTCTGCAAGTCTTTGCCTTTTTTCGTTGTATTCTCCTGCCACCTCAATGTCACAGCCTAATTTCACCTCCGGGAATACACCCTTGCCATCATCTACAGAACACAATACATATTGCCCGGAATGGGACAGATTAAAAACAGTCTCCCCGGAAATCCCATAGGCTTCCCGCATCCGCATCAACAAAATCCACACACCTACACTCTGTGCTTTCCCCTGCATATCCTGTATCTTATCCGCCTTTTCTTTCCGGAAATCCGGTACCAGATTATAATATTTTCTATAAATACTGCTTTCGCAAAGCGGTGTAATGTCCGCTGCCCAAGTCTGAATCATCCCAAACACCTGCTCCTTTCATCTGTTGCAGAACAATCCTGGAATCATTATCATATAACAGTTCATCCCGCGCCATTCGCAAAACGCATCTACGATGCTTCTCCGCTGCTATGCAGCTATTTTTGCTCATAAAATGGCGCTCCGCTCATAAGCCGGATTGTTACCATTATATAAATTATTTTGGGTATGTACAATAGTTTTTCAAAGTGCTATAATATACATATGCAGATATGGTTCATCGGTAGAACGCTAGCTTCCCAAGCTGGAAAGGCGGGTTCGACTCCCGTTATCTGCTTTTTTGTTTTTAATCTTTTCTTAAGATTTTTTCGATTTCTTTTAGAGTTTGAAAACATTTTGGACACATTTTTCTATTATACTAGAGTCAGATAGTTGATAGAGATTCAACTATCACCCCCCTCATAAAGTAAAACACCGCTGGGGGTACACTCCCCACGGTGCACACTTTACTCTCATTCCTTTAGATAACTATAAAAGCAGAAGTCCGCTAACCCTTGTGGTTAGCGGATTTTCTCTGTTAAATACCCTTGTGCACTTTTATCCTATTTGTATTTGGAAGTATGATTCTCCATCTCTGACATACGCGCTTCCACATTAATCTTAGAAGTATCATAAAGTTTCGCAGCCACTTCCGGAATATCGGTTTCATATACTCCGCCTTCCCCACCTAATTTGATATGAGCCACAATCGTATATTTCCTTCCGCTCAGGCCTGATAGTATTTCAGACATATATTTTTTCTCCCTTGGTTATAATTAATTTCTCATATTATTTTCCACAAACCGGGCACTTTCCACTGCCACCGCATTCTTCACAGACAATTTCCCCAGTCCCATCGCAAGTATTGCAAATTCCATCTCCTCCGCAATATGTACACGATCTGGTTTTGACATCACTTCCAACTGTACTGGATGGACTGAACACCTCTACTACACCGTCTCCGCCACATTCAATACATTCTCCATCGGAACAATTATTTGCATTGGGGCATCTCACGGTTTTCTCTCCAAAACATACGTCACACTCTCCCAAACCACCGCATCGCGGACAATCGTCATCGTAGACAACTGTATCATCATTATCACCATCATCATTATCGTTGTCATTGTCTGAGTTACGGGATCCATTTCCCAATTGGTTCATTTTCTCAACAATAGGGTTGACTTCCCCTACTGCAAAATCTGCTGTGTACTTAGTCTCTCCCCAGCCGCTTTCTACCCCGCCACACTGTTTCGCATCCTGTATTGACAAATGAAGCTGGTAATGCAAATCTTTCGAATCACTGGAATTCAATTCCAAAGTATAGCTGCCATTAACTTTACTTATCACATAACTATACTCCGTAGAATCGTTGATCTTCTCCCAGTTTGTCTTATATAAATATGCACTGAATGTATAACCATGTGCCTTATTGCCCCGTTCAAAGTCATCTTCCGCATAGTTACCGTCGGGCAAATTGTAGCTGATCTGCATCATAAGCTTATATTCTTCTTCGCCGTCACGATAATTGTAAAAAGAAGCCCGAACATAAGTGCCAACACCGGAATCGTTCACCTCTTTGCATTCTCCCATGAAAAATACAACTTCTTCCCCATCGATTTCTACGGTTGCATAATTACTGGTTGGATCCTGATATTCTTCTGTTGCAGTCACTTCTTCAAAAGTTTCCGCATTCTCAAGAGTCTTTTCTTTTACAAAACCATCGTCATCCACATCATCATATGTGATATCTTCGACCACATCACCATATATGATATCTTCAGCCACATCTTCATTCGTTTCAATATTCCGATTCGATGTATCTGCTGAAGACCCACACTGACTCAGTATACAAATCAGAATAATACACAAAACCACTATCAAAATGATGTAAGGCAGCTTCTTTTTTCCATTGCGTTTATCCTTGTTCCCCGTTTTTCTTTCACGCCTCTTTGCTTTATTGTACGGATTCGTATCATTACCTTGCTTGCTTGTCAACGAAACATTACATTCCGGGCATACACTAACCAAATCCGAATAAACTCTGTTACATCTTGGACATCTTTTCATAAATTTCTCCCTTACTGACATTTCCTCAAAAACAACATTTTTTCTGTTTTCTTCTATAAATTGCATTGATATTATCAAATAGCGTACATCTTGACAGACTCCTACATGTCTCATATTATACTGTAAAATTGCCTCCGATACAAGTATTTTACAGATTATTCTTTGGATTATCTATCAGAATCTATCAGATTTCTTCTTTTTATCACAAAGAAGCCTATATTCCCTTTGCTTTTGCGGTGGCTATTTCCTCCATTCATCTAAAACAAAAGAAGGCGTGACCCACATGAGTCACGCCTTCCCCTGAAATTTATCCATTATAAAGAATTCATGCTGTATGCAATTGGAAGAGACATTCCACGAAAGGATTCGGAACTTAAAAAGTCTGGAATCTGTACTAACGGGGCTTTTTCACCGGAATACTGATATTCATTCCCAGAATATTTTTCACAAGCCAGATAAAAAATATAATAACCACAATCGGTATCACGCACGAAGTCACAATCATCACCGCCAGCGCTTCAACAAAATCATTCAGAATATTTTCTACTTTCTCCACAACTCCTGACACGCCATCCGTTATTTTAGAGAAGAATCCCGATAATACCCCGCTTTCGTCGTCCTCACTTTCATCCGAATCCCCCGCACTTCCTTCTATTTCTTCTGTCGCCTGTCTGGCAGATTCAATCGTTTCATTAATGGAAGACTCGTAAGTTCGCTCTATCAGATTCGACAGCTGCACACTCGCCGGTACAATCAGCACAATTGCTATTCCAAACACAATCAATTTATTTGCAAGCCATTTACATGCCTTTTCTTTATAAAAAACACTCACTATATATAACACGCAGGCGGCGGGAATCAATATGGAAAATGCAGCGTAACCCGTAATTGTCACCAAATATTTTTCCAGATAAATCGCACACAGGACCACCAGGAAATATGTACTTAAATCTGCAAGCTTCTCTGCTATGGGAGTCGCCGTATCGCCCGGAATCAGAGTAATTGCCGCAGATGCCGCTGTAGATGCCGCCGTCAGTTCCATTACGGTGTTCCTCTTTTCATCCAGAGATTCAATCGTTTTCGCATGAAATTCCGGTGAGGCTGCAGCTCTGCTTACACCAAAGATGGAAATCAGGGCTATTATAAATGGAATGATTATTCTTGCTGCTTTTTTTAAATCAACTTTCATCCTATATCTCCTTTACAAATGCCAGACAATCCTTCAGAGAGCCCGTATAATCTGCAGTAATCGGCAGATTTTTCTTATTTTCCACGCAATCTGTCACAAGATAGGTTTTTATCCCCAGTTTTCCGGCCGCCAGATCGTCTTCCACGTCATTTCCTACCATCAGACATTCCTCCGGATTTAAAGCAAATTCCTTTAAAATCTCCTCATAATACTTCGTATTTGGTTTACAGTAACAGTAATTCTCATAGGTAGTAATTATGCGGAAATCCTCCGCCCGAAGCCCGGCCCAGCGAATCCTGTTCATCGTCGCCACTCGTGGGAACACCGGATTGGTCGCAAGATACACCTGTATACCCTTCTCCTTCGCCGCCCGGATAATCTCCCCCGATACAAGCGTCGGCTGGGTTGCATGAATCGCCTTATTAAAATCTCCGCCATAGAAATCTATGGTATCCCGCACCAGCTCTTCCCGGGAGAAGGGAAGGTTTTCCTGAAAACACTTCCAGAAAACCTCTTCATTTGTACAGCTTCCATCATTTGCTACCATTGCGGCAAATCCCTTCCATATGTACCCGATAAATTCTTTCTGCAAAATTCCCCTGTCCACAAAGCGCTCTGCCAACAGAGGCAGATAATATTCCACAAACTCATCCTGCTTCATCGGAAGCAGCGTTCCATCCAGGTCAAATAATATATGTTTAATCTTCACTGCTGTTTCTCCTTTCTTTTTCGCTATGAAATTTATTATAACAAGCTGTCGGCACAGTTGCCAGTCCCAGATACACAACATTGCTGCTTTTTCCCATTCTTTAATTAAATTTACTTTCCAGAGCATTTTTCTGTTGACATTACATGTTAGTTTACATATAATACGTACTGATTTGTTTGATGATACGCTGAAATTTGTTTCTATTAATAGAAAAAGATCGTACCTGTAAGCGACACAGATACGATCCTTTTGTTTTTATATTCTTTTTGTACTGTTGGATCATAATGCCAACCGTCTTTTCATTACTCTACGTCTGCCAGAGCCGCCAGATCTTCTTCGCCCGTGCGGACCTTAATTACCTTATCCACATTGTATACAAAGATCTTACCATCTCCGATATGTCCTGTATACAGTGCTTTCTTCGCAGCGTCCACTACCTTATCTACCGGAATATTTCCTACGATAACCTCAACCTTAACTTTCGGAAGCAGGGTTGCGTCCATCTCAACTCCACGGTATTTTTCGCCGGCGCCTTTCTGAACGCCACAGCCCATAACCTGCGTTACCGTCATACCGGTTACACCAATATCATTCATGGCTTTCTTTAAGCGGTCATATCTGGACAATTTTGCAATAATAGAAACTTTGTACATTCCAGTCTCTGTAACAGGCATTTTAACAACTTTAACGGCCGCATTTTTCATTGCGTCAGAAGCTGCATCGAAGCTCTCCACGCCAAGGTCTGTATTTTCATTTACATCCATAGTCATGGTGTTAGAAATATCCATAATACTGAAGCCCGCGTAAGCTGAAGGAAGTCCATGTTCTGTTGCATCCAGTCCGACAATTTCTTCTTCTTCTGAAACACGAAGGCCTACAGTTGCCTTAATTGCAAGGAAAGCGATCGTAATCGTGACTGCCGTCCATGCTGCAACCGACGCAAATCCAATCAACTGAAGTCCAAGCTGCTCAAAACCGCCGCCGTAGAATAGACCTTCTTTAATTCCTGCCGTCTCAAATGCCGGTGAAGAAGATGTTGCAAACAAACCAACTGCAATTGTTCCCCAGATACCATTTAAACAGTGAACTGCAACCGCACCGACCGGGTCGTCAATCCGCAGTTTTTCATCCAGAAGCCATACACCGAATACTACCAGCACACCAGCTACCGCGCCAATTACAGTTGCACCAACTACATCTGTAACATCACAAGGAGCTGTAATTGCAACCAGACCTGCCAAAGATGCATTCAGACACATAGATACATCTGGTTTTCCATATTTCACCCATGTAAAAATCATACACACGACTGTTGCAACTGCCGGTGCTACTGTTGTAGTCAGGAAGATAGAAGCAAGTTCATCTACCGTTGTAGCAGCAGCTCCATTGAACCCGTACCAGCCAAGCCACAGGATAAATACACCAAGACAGCCAATTGGAAGGTTGTGACCGGGGAATGCGTTTACTTTGACGATCTTACCGGATTCATCCTTCGTAAACTTACCAATACGGGGTCCAAGGATCTTTGCTCCAATCAATGCGGAAATGCCGCCTACCATATGAATCGCACAAGAACCTGCATAATCATGGAAGCCTATCTGTGAAAGCCAGCCGCCGCCCCAGATCCAATGTGCCTCAATTGGGTAAATCAATGCAGAAATCACTGCAGAATAAATGCAGTAGGATAAAAATTTTGTCCTTTCTGCCATAGCCCCTGATACGATTGTTGCTGTAGTCGCACAAAATACCAGATTGAATACGAAAGCAGACCAATCAAAATTCGCATAATTGGTAATAATATCGAATCCGGGCTTTCCGATTAACCCAAGGAAATCTTCTCCAAGTAACAAACTAAAACCTATCAGGATAAACATTACTGTTCCGATACAGAAGTCCATCAGGTTCTTCATCAGAATATTTCCCGAGTTTTTTGCCCTGGTAAATCCTGCCTCCACCATAGCAAATCCCGCCTGCATCCAGAATACCAGAGCAGCTCCGATTAAGAACCAGACTCCAAAGACCTGATCACTTACAGCGCTTAAAATTTCTTCAGCCATAATAAATCCTCCTCTTCCTTTTCATAAATACAAAAAAGGAGATTCCGAGAACTTTCGTTCTTCAAAATCTCCTTCGATATGCCAATTATATTACAGGAATGACATTTTTTTGTCAATAATGCTATTGCATAAATCCTCGCATTTTTTTAATACTTTTTTGATAAATTTTACCAAATTTTAATTATTCTTTATTATTTTGAGCATTTAAAGAGTAACTCATCCCATCTTCTGTCAACTTCTTTCTGGAATTCCTCAATCAGATATTCATTCTCTTTTTTGAATAAATGTTTAAATCTTCCCTGCGGTCTTAAGAAGTCTTCAATCGGCAGCTTCTTCTTCGGCTCATAATTCAAAATCCACTTGCCCTCTACCACCTCAAACAGCGGCCAGTAACAGGTTTCTACACCCAATTTACAAATTTCCATAATATCCGGTGTATGATATCTCCATCCACGGGGACAGGGCGCCATAACATTTAAAAATGCAGCTCCCGGCGTATAAATCGCCTTTTCTGCCTTGATATGAAGGTCTTTGAAATTCTGGACAAATGTAGTCTGTGCCACATATGGCACGTCATGTGCCGCAATGATCGCAGCCAGATCCTTTCTGTTCTGCGGCTTGCCGTTGCTCTTACTTCCTACCGGAGTAGTCGTCGTATCCGCGTACATCGGTGTTGCAGAAGAGCGCTGGATTCCCGTGTTCATGTAGGCACCGTTATCATAGCAAACGTACACCATATCATGATTTCTCTCCATCGCCCCTGACAGAGACTGGAAACCAATATCATAGGTACCGCCGTCTCCGCCGAAAGTAATGAATTTATACGTTTCATCCAGCTTTCCTTTTCTCTTTAACGCTTTATATGCCCCTTCCACGCCACTCAGCGTAGCGCCTGCATTTTCAAATGCATTGTGGATGTAGCTGTCCTCCCATGAAGTATAAGGATAAGTAAATGTAGATACCTCCAGACATCCGGTGGCATTGCCGATCACTGCCTTGTCACCTTCATGCAGACCCCGGAGCACATTTCTTACTGCAATTGTTCCGCCGCATCCGGCACACATCCTGTGGCCCGGCGCCAGGCGTTCCGGTTTGTTCATTGTCTCTTTGAAATTATAACTCATCTTTCGCACCCCCTTATTCCCTGATTCCCAGATAACGATAAGTCTCGCCTGCGTCACCGGTCTTTACAATCTGATCCAGGGTCTCGAAAACACCTTCCATGTCTTCCACACGCACGTCGCGTCCGCCAAGACCATAGATATAATTTACCGCAAAAGCCTGCGAACGGGCACGGAATAAGGCCGCCATCACGTCTGCGCCCAACGGTCCGCCATGGTTCGTGTATCCTTCAGCCCGGTCCATAACCGCAACCGCTTTCACATGGGAAAGCGCCTCAGCAATCTCATCAGCCGGGAACGGACGGAACAGACGGATCTTAATCAATCCAACCTTTTTGCCTTCCGCACGCAATCTGTCAATGGCATCCTTCGTTGTACCTGCCGCTGAACCGATCATCACCACTGCCGTCTCCGCGTCTTCCATGCAATACTCTTCAAACAGTCCGTACTCTCTGCCGGACAACGCAGCAAATTCCTTCGCCACATCAAGAACTACTTTGCTGACATGTTTCATGCCCTCCGCCTGATTACGCTTTGCTTCCATATAGTAATCCGTAATGGAATAAGGGCCGACTGCCATCGGACAGTCAGGATTCAGGAGATAATTCTCCGGTTCATACTCGCCCACAAAATTCTTAACCTCTTCATCTTCCAGAAGTTCAATATTCTCTACCGCATGGCTGGTAATAAAGCCATCCTGGCAAATCATAATCGGAAGCCTTACATTCTTATGCTCGGAAATACGATACGCCTGCACCATATTATCGTATGCTTCCTGGTTATTTTCCGCATAAATCTGGATCCAGCCTGCATCTCTTGCTCCCATACTGTCGGAATGGTCGCAGTTAATATTAATCGGCCCGGATAAAGCGCGGTTCACCAGCGCCAGCGCTAACGGAAGACGGTTGGAAGCCGCTATGTACAATTCCTCCCACATATAAGCAAGACCGCAGGAAGACGTCGCCGTCAGACTTCTTGCACCTGCTGCTGAAGCACCGATTGCAGCACTCATAGAACTGTGCTCACTCTCTACAGGAATAAATTCCGTATCTACCAATCCATTTGCCACAAAAGAAGCAAAATACTAGGGAATCTCTGTTGATGGGGTAATGGGAAACGCCGGAAATACATCCGGGTTAATCTGTCTTAAGGCAGTTGCCACTGCCTCGTTGCCTGATAATCTGTCTCTTTTCGCCATCCTATTTCACCCCTTCCATCGTAATTGCACCAAAAGGACATGCCTTTACACAAATACCGCACCCTTTACAGTGATCATAATCAAATGCGCCTCTCTTCTTGTCCTTCACCGGTATACAGCTATCCGGACATACCGGAACACAGAGCAGGCACTGCTTACATTTCTCTTCAATAAATTCCGGCTTGTCCGTAGACCACTCACCGGTATTAAATGCCTTAGAAGTTCCCGCTCCGGCAATTACCATCCCCTCCGTCAGGTCCTTCCAAGTCGCTTTCACGCCTAATTTTGTGATGTCTGCTGCCATTACTGTACCTCCTTTAACGCCATCTCGAGAGCCGCCATATTGCCGTCAATTACCTCCGGCTTGCTGGCAAATTTGTGCGAAAAAGATGCCCGCATCTCCCTTAAAAATGTCTCTTCATCCATAATCCCCGCTACCTTAACGATTGCTGCAAGAAGCGGTGTGTTCGGAAAATATTTTCCCATAGCTGCCATAGATACCTTATGGGCATCTATCGTATACACTTTTCCTTCATATCCTTTTAAATGCGGAACAATCTCTTCCTTACTCCGCTGTGTATTAATAAGAATTGCTCCATCCTTCTTAAGGCCACTGGTAACATCTACTGCTTCCAATAAAGATTCATCTACCACAACTACATACTGCGGCTCGTAGATATTGGAATGAGCGCGGATAACTGTGTCGCTGATCCGGTTATATGCCGTGATGGGCGCGCCCATACGTTCCGGCCCATATTCTGGAAATCCCTGTACATATTTTCCGGTCTGGAACGCCACATCCGCAAGCAGAAGCGCAGCCGTCTTGGCTCCCTGGCCGCCGCGGCCGTGCCATCTGATTTCTGTAAGGTTGCTCATGTCTTCTCTTCCTTTCTTCTGTAAGTTAATGTTTATATTTTACTGTATGAAAGCGCTGATGTCCACCAGATTTTATAGATGCTTTTTCATCTTTTTTTCACACTTTTCCCATATTTTACCCACATTTAACATTTAAACTGATATTGAGGAGGGAAACACATGGCAAATCAATATATTTTTCAAAGAGTAGAAAAGAAATACCAATTAACCCCAGAGCAATACAATGCATTTTTACATGCTATCCAAACCAGGATCCAGCAAGACGAGTACGGCCTTCACACCATACATAACATTTATTATGATACTCCGTACTATGACCTGATCCGGGATTCTATTGAAAAACCCAAATACAAAGAAAAGTTTCGTGTCCGCGGTTACGGCAGAATCACCGACGACAGTCCTGTATTTCTGGAAATCAAGAAAAAATACAGCGGCGTCGTGTACAAACGGCGCACGTCTCTTCCCATGTCCCGGGCCAGACTTTTTCTGGAGACCGGGCTTTTGCCGGAAAACAGCGATCAGATTATGCAGGAAATTGCTTACTTTATGCAGTTCCATCATCCGGAACCTAAAGTATATCTTGCCTATGACCGGATTGCCTATGTTGGAACAGATATACCGGAACTAAGGATTACCATAGACCGCAATATCCGAAGCCGCTATCACCGTCTGGAACTGGACTACGATAAAGATTGTCATATCCTGAATAATCAGATTTATCTGATGGAAATAAAGGTTCCCGCCGCCTATCCTTTGTGGCTGGCAGACATTCTGTGCAATCTGCAAATATACCCGATATCTTTTTCAAAATACGGAGCTGTCTATACTAATTCTGTAAAAAGCGGGGAACTTCATCCCTGGCTGGAAGCCTAAGGAGGAAACAATAATGTTTACAAGTATACTTAATGGAATCGAAGGAAATTTATCAATTCAAAACGCACTGCTTTGTACCGCCGTATCCCTGACACTGGGCATCTTTATTGCCATTCTCTATATGTTCCAGGGGTCTTACACCAAAAACTTCGTCGTCACACTGGCAATTCTCCCCGCACTTGTCCAGCTTGTCATTATGCTGGTAAATGGAAACGTGGGAACCAGCGTGGCCGTTCTCGGAACCTTCAGCCTAATTCGCTTCCGCTCTGTCCCCGGAAGTTCCAGAGAAATCGTCAGTATCTTCTTTTCTATGGCAGTGGGACTCGCAACCGGAATGGGCTTCCTTACATTTGCAGGCATGATGACCGTACTTACCGGAGTCGTGTTCTTACTTCTGATGAAGACCCCCTTCGGCGAAACCGGTTCCGCCGACAAAGACCTTCGGATCACCATTGCTGAAAATATGGACTATACCGAAATTTTTGAAGATATTTTTCGGAAATATACTTCCAAATCCAGCCTTCAGCGCGTAAAAACAACCAATCTGGGAAGCATGTATGAACTGGAGTACCACATTACGCTCAAAGATTCCAAACAGGAAAAAGAAATGATTGATGCTATCCGGTGCCGGAACGGAAATCTCACGATTATCTGCGGACGCCGTTCCAGTATCCAGGAAGAATTATAAGGAGGCGCGCCATTATGAAAAGAAAAACTGTACTCATACTTCTCATGAGCCTTGCACTTCTATCTGCGGGCTGCAGCCAGGCAGACACCGTCAAAACTGCCGCCTCAGAAAACACAACATCTTCCACCGGTGAAGACCACGCAATTGAGAGCACGGTAACTCTCACAGAGGGAAAATACAGCGAAGAGAAACTGGACGCTGACTGGAAGGAAAGCACTTCCACACTTCTAACTCTAAAAGAAGACACTATCACCTGTGAAGAAGATTCCGTCAGTATAGACGGAAGCACAGCAACCATTACAAAAAGCGGAACCTATGTATTAACAGGTGAGCTTTCCAACGGGCAGATTATTGTAGACACAGGAAAGGAAAGCAGCACAAAACTGGTTCTCAATAACGCAGCTATAAACTGCAGTACTTCCGCTGCTGTCTATATCAAAAGCGGAGACACCGTGGTTACTCTGGCGGAAAATTCAGAAAACAGCATAACCGACGGTTCAGAATACATATCTGACAGTGAAGAAAATCCTGAACCGGAAGCTGCCATTTTTGCAAAAGACGATCTCACATTCAACGGTACCGGCAGTTTGACCGTATCCGGCAATTATAATCATGCGATTCAGAGCAAGGATGCCTTAAAATTTGTAAACGGAAGTTTTACCGTTACTTCCGTAGGCGACGGGCTTGTCGGCAAAGACAGCGTATCCATCAAAGACGGGGACTTTACCATAACCTCCGGCGGCGATGGAATCAAAGCAACCAATACAGAAGAAACCGACAAAGGTTACATTATAATCGAAGACGGTTCCTTTCAGATAACTACTGAAAAGGATGCCATTCAGGCTGAAACCCTCTTGCGAATCAATGACGGCACTTTTGATATTCAAACGGGTGGCGGCAGCGAAAATGCCGTACAGTCAGGCGGCGCTCCCGGTGGGCAAATACCACAGAGCGAAGATCCGGGAATGGATAGGCAAATGCCGCAAGGTGAAAATCCGGGAATGGATAGGCAAATGCCGCAAGGCGAAAAACTAACGATGAACGAACAGACGCCTCAGAGCGAGCCACAGACCGATGCTTCCACAGAACCAGACAGTACAAAAGGGTTGAAATCCTATGTAGAGCTTATTGTCGAGAGCGGCGAATTTACCATAAATTCCTATGATGACGCTCTCCACAGCAATCAAAATGTTACCATTGACGGAGGCAGCTTTACGATTACCAGCGGAGACGACGGCATTCATGCCGACAACTGCCTGACTGTCAACGGCGGTTTCATTGACATACAACAAAGCTATGAAGGACTGGAAGGATTCGATATTATTTTAAACGACGGCAATATAAAAGCAGTTGCCAACGATGACGGTGTAAATGCCGCAGGAGATAATGATAGCGCCTCTAACCCCGAAACGGATTACAGCGCAGAAGACACCTCCACAAACGATGCGGACAATATGAGCGATATGAGACGCGGCGGGGAAAGTATGGAGCACGGCGGCGTCATGGGTGCTATGGCCGGTGAAGATCAGGGAGCGACCTTAACTATCAATGGCGGTACCCTGTACGTAAATGCCGAGGGCGATGGTCTTGATGCCAATGGAGATATTCTGATAAGCGGCGGCGAAATAACCGTCCACGGTCCGACAAATGGCGGCAACGGAACCCTTGATTATGCTTCCGAATGCCAGATTACAGGCGGCACATTTCTTGCCGTAGGAAGTGTTGGTATGGTACAGAATCCAAGCGATACCTCTACACAACCGGTAATAATATGCTCCACAAATCAATCTATTTCAGCTGGAACTACAATTACAGTCAAAGATAGCGGGGGTGATACGATTGCCGAAATCACGGCAGAAAAAAATATACAGTGGTTTTCTATATCCACACCGGCTCTAAAAAAAGGAGAGACTTATACCGTCTGCGTAGGAGATACGGAAACAGAAGTCACACTTGATTCTGTATTAACACAACTTTAAAGCTGCTATAGCCAGAAAGTGCCACCTCTTGCCATCCTCTAATGTGTTTGATACAATGATTGTGGAAGTGCGTAGCACGGAACCCTAAAGGACTAGCTACGCGTCGCAATCCGCAGGCATCATAGTTGGGGCTTTTGCCCCCAACATCAAATATATTAGAGGATGGTGAAAACACTTATGAAGCTTACAATTCTAGGAACCGGAAATGCAGCTGTAACAGAATGTTATAACACTTGTTTTGTATTTTCTGACAACAACCGGCACTTTCTGGTAGACGCCGGCGGCGGTAATCAGATTTTAAAAAAACTTAAAGACGCTGATATTCCACTGTGCGAAATTCACGATATCTTTATCACTCACGAACACATAGATCATCTGCTTGGCCTGATCTGGCTGATTCGCATGATTGGGCAGAATATGAACCGGGGAACATACGAAGGTAAACTTCATATTTACTGTCACGAAGATCTGCCCGATATTATTCAGACCATTGCCAGTCTTACAATTCAGAAAAAGGTGTTCCGGCATATTGATGAAAGGATACTTCTTCATTCTGTACATTCCGGAGAAACACGAAAAATTCTGGGATGTGATGTTACATTTTTTGACATTGAATCCACAAAAGCAACGCAGTATGGATTCACTATGATGCTGCCAAACCGTAAAAAATTCACCTGCACAGGTGACGAACCTTACAATCCGGCAAATTATGCATATGTAAACGGAAGCGATTGGCTGATGCATGAAGCCTTCTGCCTTTTCCGGGAGGCAGATATTTTCAACCCTTATGAAAAGCATCACAGCACGGTAAAAGAAGCCTGCCAGACTGCGCAGGAACTAAACATCCCGAACCTGATTCTCTATCACACGGAAGACAAAAATATAAAAAACAGAAAACGGTGGTATACCGAAGAAGGCCGTCAGTATTATCATGGCAATCTCTATGTTCCCGACGATATGGAGTGCTTCGAGCTGTAATCACCATCATAAATCGACCCAAGGGCGCCATAAAAAGCGCCCTTTTCACTCAATTCAGCCTCTCTCCCAGAAGTCTCCTTAGCTCTTCATTTTCTTTTCTTTGCTGCTCCAGTTCCTTCTGGCTCTCCTCCAGCTCCTTCTGGCTCTCCTCCAGCTCTTTCTGGCTCTCTTCCAGCTCCTTCTGGCTTTCTTCCAGCTCTTTCTGGCTCTCCTCCAGCTCCTTCTGGCTCTCCTCCAGCTCCTTTCTCCTTCTCTCCGCTTCTTCTTTCATATCATCAATCATCAATTTCACCGTATTTTCATCCATTTCCCGCAAT